>DEJO01000004.1:20489-24310 GCA_002353555.1 Prevotella sp. UBA2746
CGTAGTGATATTAGATGTGCTGACAAAATTAGTTATTTTTCCTCAAAAAAACGTTATTTGGTTGTTGTAAAGGGGTGCTTTTGCATATTTTGAAACGATTTTTGCATATTTTGAAAGCTAAAGGCATATTCCTCTTAACATTCCTTATCCTGTTGCTTCGTGCATCCACGTCGTCACATTCTCCCCCATCCGTTGCTTGAAAGCGAGGCTGAAGGTGCTGTAGCTGCGGTATCCACTGTCGTGAGCCAGCTGTTTGGTGGTGAAGGGACGCTGGGCATCGACGGCCTCACGGTAAAGTCTGACGAAATGTTGAATGCGCAGGTCGTTGATATAGGCATTATATGTCATACCCTGACTGGAGAAATACTGGCTCAGGTAGAAGCGGTTGGTGCCGATGGCCTGTGCAAGCTGGGCGAGGCTCAGGTCGTGTTGCAGGTAGAGTTGTGCGTCTATGCAATGCTGTTGAAGGAGTGGTCCCATGTAACTGTTGGTAGCTGGTGGGTTGCCGTCGTCTTCCACAGGCTCTTTTTCGGTGCTTTCCTCTTCCGAAGAGCGGGTAAGAGTCTGTGGTGAGCTGAGGTCGCTGAGTGTCTCCACGCGCCAGAGCATGTAGCCGATGAATACAAACTCAATCAGGTTGATGGCGTATCTGTAGACGGGACCTGCGGAGCCGCTGACGTATATGCCTAACAACAGTAGGATGGCAGCCAGCACGACGAAGTTCTGCCATACCTCCTTGTGCTCCAGGTCGGCATAGTTGTCGCGAAGCCATCGCCCGTATTTCCTCACCTCGCGTACCATATATATAATTATACCGATACTCACAATCAGCAGGTAGGTGTATATTGCGGGCAAGAGGGCGTCGCTGCGGGTGACGATACATGCCAGCATCCCTGCTGCAGGTGGTGCTGCCATTAACCCCACCGGCCACAACTTCCGTCTGCGGTCTTGCAGCATGGCAATCAATACGGTCATTGCCAGAGGTAAAGTCGTCATGAAGTCGAGCATGGCACCGATGAAGTAGCACATCATGATGTCTTCGGTTGACGTGAGGAAGGCTATCGGCAGATACCAAATATGGCTTAGTGCAATGCAAGCAAAGAAGGCTGCCGTCCACCGGCGCAGACGTTTCGGAGTAGTAATGTCAGCATTAAAGGCGTTGCCGCGCCTGAACAGCAGATAGCAGCTTGCCGTCAAACTCATCACCGCCACTCCGGCATAGAGCATGTAAAACAATATATCGTCCTGGCTCGGTTGCTCGTACATGATAGATTGGTATTTCTTTAATAATGATAGATGAGTCCGTACTTCTCGTGCAGGCGGCGGAGGGTGCCGTCGGCTTTCATCTGCCGGATGGCTTGGTTCACCACTAACAGCAAGTCCTCCTGTCCCCTTGCCATCAGCACGCCAATCTCGCCGTGCGTGAACGGCGTGCTCAGCAGAGGGGCGGCGAGTCGTCGGTCAGCCTTCACGTAATAGGGTGCCTCCGTAATCTCCGTAATCATCACGTCTGCCTTGCCTTCGGCGATGCGTGAGGGTATCTCTTCGTTCTTCTGCCATACGCTGACGGTAGCGTGCTTGAGGTTTTCATTTGCAAACTTCTCGTTCAACCCTCCTGGGTTCACCTCCACCCGCACTCCCGGCTTGTCGATGTCAGCCAGCGACTTGTACCTGTCGCTCTCCGAGGCTCTGCATAGAATTGTCTTGCCGTTGGCAAGGTAGCCTTCGCTCATGAGCATCGTCTCTTTTCTCGTGTCGGTAATGGTAATGCCGCCCATCGCCATGTCGAAGAGCTGCGGCGCTGTCAGCACGTCGGCGGTCAGCGTAGGCCATGAGGTCTTGACGAACGTCGCCTCCACACCCATCCTCCTGGCCATCTCTTTTGCCACCTCGATGCCGAAGCCCCAGTAGGTGCCGTCGCTTTCGCAGAACGACAACGGACGGTAGTCGCCGGTGGTGCCGACGAGCAGTGTTCCCCGCTTTACAATCTCGGTAACCTTCCTGCCGACGGGAATGTCCGCCTCCTGTGCTGTCGTGTCCTTGCCGCATGAAGCCATGACCGTTGGACAGAACAGGCACAGCACTACGGTCAGCAGCCATAGCTGTTGTGTGAACCGCTTCGCCTTCTTACTTGCACTATGCATCATCGTTCGTCAATATCCGTCATTGATGTAGTTCTTCGTACTCATGTCGTAGTAGAGCGCTTCCAGTTCCTGCAACGTCAGCCTCTCTATCGACCGTTCAAGGAGACGTATCAGCTCTTCGCGCCGATAGTCGTCAGACGGGTTGTAGAGGGGTGAGCCCTGCCCGTTGCCTTGTCTTGATTGTCCTGTATTTGCCATACTCCGGATGGAATTATTGTTGAAATTCCATGCAAAAGTAATGAAAATCCCTGAATAATGTGTATTTTTGCAGGCAATAATTTAATTATCGGAAGTTATCGCGGCTAAAGCCGCTTGGAAGTTACCGCAGTCTTTGACTGCTTGGGAGTTCTTTCCAAGGAAAGCGACCAAACAGTCGAAGACCGTGATAACTCCCAAATAAAAAAGAAAATGATTAGACGAGCTGAAAAACGAGACATCAAGGGGCTTATAGCCCTGTTGTATCAGGCTGATGCCGTGCATCATGCCATCCGTCCCGACCTGTTCAAGTCGGACACCCCCAAGTATGATGAGCAGGTACTGGAGACCATCCTTGCCGATGACAGCATGCCCATCTTCGTCTACGACGACGGCAAGGTCGTTGGACATGCTTTCTGTCAGGTCACGGTGGTGAAGGACCACCGTCTGTTGCAGGACATCAAGACCCTCTACATCGACGACATCTGCGTGGATGAGGCTTCACGCGGCCGTCATGTGGGCAGCGCCCTCTATGCATACGTCCGCGACTATGCCCGCTCCATCGGGTGCTATAACATCACGCTCAACGTGTGGGAGGGCAACGACGCTGCCTGTCGCTTCTATCAGAGCATGGGCATGAAGGTGCAGAAGACGGGCATGGAGACCATCCTTTAGCCTCACCGCTTCATCTCCATCGCCACGCCCATGTTGTAGAGCACCTGCAACGAGAAGAGCAACCCGCGGAAGGCCTCTCTTGTAAAGGGTTTCAGGTGCTGCTCCTTCAGCAGTCCTACCGTGTAGTTGGCACACTTGTCGACGAGTGCCGTCAGTTCCTCTTCCTCCTGTCCCTCTGTCTGTAACACCTCCTGGCGGATGTACTCTCCCAAGTGTTCGTAGCCACGTTGGTTGCACATGTAGCTATACAGGTCTTCAATCTTGTCATAGTGTTCCCAGTCCGTCTTCCGGAAACGTGCCACAGCCATGCCCATGTAGATCATGTGGCTCAGCGAACGTGTCGGATTGTTCAAAAACTGGCGCACACCCTCCGGAAGGAACGAGCGGGTGATGTCCTCCCATTTCCTTTCCAGCTCAGGGTATTCCGCCATTTCGACGTCGATGAGTCCCTTGTCCAGCAGGAACCTGTACAGGTCTTTCTTCAATATGTCACGATACTGTTCTGCCATAACATTGTAGATTGATGATTCTCACTATCGTGTTAGCTGTGGTTATTTCGTTGCAAATATAAGCATTATTCTCGAAACGATACCCTAAAATTTGATTTATTTTACTTTTTTAATGTAAATAACTTGTTGATACTCTGCAATCTTCGTCGAAAAAGCCTATTTTGGGTAAAAGAAGAAACGCGACTCATAGGATGAGAACACGCAAATAAAGAGGTGAAGGAGTATGAATTAGGGAATGAAACGATAGGAATCATGGGACCAGACCATAGGAATTGAGGGACAAACTCAATGGTATGAA
>DEJO01000044.1 GCA_002353555.1 Prevotella sp. UBA2746
TCCTCAAAAGTGTCGCATGTCTTTTCTACAAAGAGGGTCGTTCCCGGTACAGTTACGGTCATGCTTGTTTCCTTGTTCATGGCAGTAGCCGGCTTGACGACCTTGAGCTGTACCTCCACCTTCTGTATGTCTTCGTACGACTTTTGCAGTTTTTCTGCCTTTTTGTTGATAAACGCCTGCAACTTCTCTGTTGCATCAAATCGGATGGATTGAATTCTGATTTCCATAGTTACCTCCAATTTTAATAGGTTATTACAGTTAACAGTTCACTTATAGTTATTGGCCGGCCCTGGGATGAGCCGCCTCATAAACCTTCTTCAGTTGTTCGAACGTCGTATGCGTATAAATCTCCGTCGTCGACAGACTCTCGTGTCCGAGCAGTTTCTTCACACTTTCGAGTCCCGCCCCGTGGTTGAGCATAGTCGTTGCAAAGGTGTGGCGCAACACGTGCGGCGACTTTTTCTTCAACGTAGTCACACGGCTAAGTTGTTTGTTGACCATGGATTGCACCGCACGCCGCGATATCCGGTTACCTTTCTTGGTCAGGAAGAGGGCATCAGACTGTATGCCTGGCAACGATTCGCGCTTTTCGATATACGTTTTAAGCACCTCCGTCAGCTCTTCTCCGAAGGGTATCATGCGCTGTTTGTTGCGTTTACCCGTCACCTTCAGTTCCCTGTTGACGAAACTGACCGCCGTCACGTCAAGCCCCACAAGCTCCGAAAGGCGCACCCCCGTTTCATAGAACATTATTAATATGGTACGCGCGAGGATATCCTCATAGCTATCCGTCCACATCCGCGGGTCTAACAGCGCCTCCATCTCTTTGTCCTTGACGAACACCGGCAGAGGTTTCTTCCTCTTAGGTCCCACGACAGCGTGAGCCGGATCGGTCTGCACGAGATGGTTCTTTAAGGCAAAACGATAAAAGGAACGCAAAGCACTCAATCTCCTGTTGATTGACGTGGCAGTGTTTCCTCTATCCATCATACTCTCCATCCAATCACGGATGAGGTCGGCATCAACAGCCTTCCAATCAAGAGTCTGACCCTCCAAATTCTTGTAGTATGCCTCGAACTCTTCCAAGTCCTTAGCATAGCTTTTAACCGTCAGTGGCGAATAGTTTCGCTCCAACCTCAAGTAGTCCAAAAACTGGTTTACCATTCAAACGCTGCTATTTTACGGCAACGAAATTACAGAAAAATCTCCGAACTACCAAATTTCCGAAGTTTTTTTTATTCCTCCTCCTGACGAAGCTTCTGTACATAGATGGCATGTTCCATCTTCAGACGCTTCAAAACAGACGGTTTGTCATACTGCTGACGGGCACGAAGCTCCTTAACGACACCAGTTTTCTCAAACTTTCTCTTAAACTTTTTCAGCGCTCTCTCGATGTTTTCACCATCTTTTACGGGTACAATAATCATGCTTTTGTTTTCTGTTATTTAATTGTTATACATTCTTGCCCAGCGCATCTTGCGCTTGCCGCCACCTTATCTATTAGGTTCTTTCTGCGACAGCTCAGATGATAAGCGGCTGCAAAATTACTGCTATTTTATGAAACAGCCAAACTTTTAGACTTTTTTTTGCTTTCAGGAAACGTCACTTCGTCACTTTTTGCCGAAACAACCTATGCCTAATCCATTTGATGGCGAGTACTTACGGGAGGGAGGGACGCTTTTAACGTCACTCCCCGATATTGCCTGTCACGGCTTTTGCTGTTGATTTACTCGCCTACCCCTGCTTATGCTCCAGCTGCTGCTTGAGGTACCATTCGCGGAAACGACGTTTCTTTCCGTTGTAGACGATGACGACAATCAGTCCAGGAACAAAGAGGAAGAGTCCGCCTACGATGAAGCATATGGCAATGAAGCCGCCTATCATGTTGCTGATCTCCTCCCTGTAAGGATTCTCATACTTGTAGTCGGGATAGATATACGTAGTGTCGCCAGTGATGGAGTCTACTTCAAAGTCGATCGGTTCTTCAGCTGAAGCCACCGACTCGTCGGAGGTTGTCGCCGTATCGCCTGCATTTACGCCCGCAGTAGTGCCATTGAGCACCACCGTCGACGAGTCGTCGAGCTCGGCAGTCAGGCTGTCCACGGCTGCCACCATCTGTTTTTTCTTATCCATTTCCTGCTTACTGTCGGCGCTCGACGCCAACACGATCCACAGGAAGAAGGCTCCTGCAAGGATGAGCAAGCTGCCGACGACCATCAGCCCCCAGCCCAGAGCAGCCAGACAACCATTGGGTCGCTGCGGAATGTAGGGTATACCACGGAACGTTGTGTTGCTTGTCGGTTTGTCGCCACTTTTTTCAGCCGTTTCCTCCGGCTGTCCGTCGCTTCCCGTTCTCAGTTGTCCCACAGGCGAAGCCTCGTTGACCACCTCACGCATCACCGTTTTATATAAGGTGTAGGGAATCTCCCCACCATCCATCAGTATGTTGTATTCGAAATAATCGCGCAGTCCTTGCTTCACCTGACTGTAGTCGCTGATGAATACGCCCTCAGCCATCAGCACCTGGACAGCATCGTCGGTCAGCGTAGACCGGTCGGCAAAGAGCGTCGCCTTGCTGCTGTCTATCAGCAGGTAGGCAGCCATACCGTCGGCAGGTACCTGCAAGTTGAGCACCCATGCCACATCCTCGGCAGCCGAGATGAAAATGCCGTCAGCATGACGCTGGCGAACAGCCCTGCGCAACTGTCC
Source organism: Prevotella sp. UBA2746 (assembly GCA_002353555.1). GTDB lineage: Bacteria > Bacteroidota > Bacteroidia > Bacteroidales > Bacteroidaceae > Prevotella. Next base: position 2,710 of record DEJO01000044.1, read on the forward strand.
CAGCCTGTCGGCTACAGACGCCACCCGTTCTCCTTCAGGCAGCATACCAGCAGGCACAGACGGACGTCCCGGACGCCCGTTCCACACCCGTTGCAACACGTCGAGATTGGTTCTCACCGTCATGCCGCCAGCCTTTCGCAGCTCTGCTATCAGGCTTTCGACGAACGTCGCCGTACAGCTCATGCCGTCGACGCCCACCTCCGGGCTCTGCACACCACTCAGCTGACGTTGCAACCATGTCGCCACGGCTGCCGGTGAACCGCCTTGTCCCGACATCACCTCCACGCCTTCGCCGAGGGTCTGCCATAGCATCTCATCGCCGGCAGCACCATCCGTCCACACGGCAACATGCTCTTTTGTCACCGCCACCGTTGCCTCGACGTCACCACTCCCCGTCAGCCACTTCATGACATTCCAGTGATCGGGCGCACACTTCCTACCATGCGGATAGCCGCTGTCCAGTACCAGAGCCGACAGATGTTCCACCTGCATCAGCCTGCGCAATGCTTCCATGCTTTCTTTTCCCATCGTTTCTTTCAAAGTTAATGTGGGTACAAAAATAATAAACTATGCAGACAATCGCAAGAAACGGGAAACTTTTTTCTCACCGGCATCCTTTTCCTGCACGATTTTCTGCACCTTCGCCTCCACCTGGATAGTTACAATCGCCCCACTTCTTCGTCTATAGATTATAAGAAAGTCAACATTATGGAAAGAACATGGAGATGGTTTGGCAAGAACGACAAGATAACGCTTGCCATGCTGAAACAAATTGGAGTTGAAGGCATCGTCACCGCCCTGCACGACGTGCCGTTGGGCGAGGTGTGGACAAGGGAAAAGATTCGTGACCTGCGCGAGTTTATCGAGAGCTACGGCATGCGCTGGAGCGTCGTCGAGAGCCTGCCCGTCACCGAGACCATCAAGTATGGCGGACCCGACCGCGACGAACAGATTGCCATCTACAAGGAGAGCCTGCGCAACCTGGGGCTTGAAGGCATACACACCATCTGCTACAACTTCATGCCCGTGCTCGACTGGGCACGCACAGACCTGCTCCACGAGAACCCCAACGGCTCCTCAAACCTCTATTTCTCGTTTGCCGAGTTTGCCTACTTCGACATCTACATCCTCAAACGCGAACGTGCACGCGACGACTGGGCACAGTTCCGCATCAAAGGCGTGGAGCGCGACATCGTTGCCGAGGCCGACAAGATAGCCAAGACTATGACCCCAGAAAAGGACCGCGAGCTGATTGAGAACATCGTCATCAAGACGCAGGGCTTCGTCAGCGGCAACTTCAAGGAGGACGAACAGCACCCTGTGGAACTGTTCCGCAAGCTCCTCGACCTGTACAAGGGAATCACCAAGGAGCAGCTGCGCGAGAACATGCGCTATTTCCTCGATGCCATCATGCCCGTATGCGAAGAATACGGCATGAACATGTGCGTACATCCCGACGACCCACCCTTCCCCATCCTCGGACTGCCGCGCATCGTCAACAACGAAGAGGACATAGCGTGGTTCCTGCACGCCGTCGACAACCCGCACAACGGGCTGACCTTCTGCGCCGGGTCGCTCTCTGCCGGTGCCCACAACGACGTCGTCGACCTGGCAAGGAAATATGCCAGCCGCACCCACTTCGTTCACCTGCGCTCCTGCCACATCTTCCCCAACGGCGACTTTACCGAAGCATCACACCTTGGCGGACGCGCCGACATCATCGAACTGGCACGCATCTTCGAGAAAGAAAACCCCAGCCTGCCCATGAGGGTAGACCACGGCATGACGATGTTGGGCGACGAGACGCGCGGATACAACGCCGGCTACAGCTTCCTGGGGCGCATGTTCGCCCTCGGACAGGTGCAAGGCATCCTCGCCACCGTCGACCGCGAACTGGGCATCGACTACCAACAGCCCGGCTTCTTCGACTAATGACAATGAGGAATCAATCATAGTTCAGTATACTGCGGCACCGCCGCAGTCACCAAAAAACAGCAACAACAATGGAAAACCTATTCGACATTCAAGGTAACATCACCGTTATCACCGGCGGAACGGGCGTCTTAGGACGCACCATCGCCAAGTATCTCACCCAGCAGGGTGCCAAGGTCGTGCTTCTGGCACGCAAGGAAGAGAAAGGAAAAGCCATCGCCCAGGAAATCTGCGACGCAGGCGGCGAATGCACATTCCTCAAGATTGACGTCACCGACATCGAGTCGACAGAGCACTGCTACGAACAGATCATGGAGAAATACGGCAAGATTGACACGCTGCTGAACGCTGCCGGAGGCAACATGAAGGGTGCCATCATCGACCCGGACAAGGACTTCTTCAGTCTGGACATCGCACAGTTCCGGAAGGTCATGGACCTGAACCTGCTCGGATCGGTCATACCCACCCAGATCTTCCTCAAGGCTATGGTCGCCCAACACAAGGGCAGCATCATCAACTTCTCGTCGATGGCTGCCTTCCGGCCCATCACCCGCGTCTGCGGATATGCAGCTGCCAAGGCAGGCATCACCAACTTCACCCAGTACATGGCACACGAATGTGCCAAGAAATTCGGCGAAGGCATCCGCGTGAACGCCATTGCGCCCGGCTTCTTCATCACCGAACAGAACCGCGCGCTGCTCACCAACCCCGACGGCACCTACACCCAGCGCGGCCAGGAGGTCATCAAGCAGACACCGTTCGGCAGGATGGGACGTCCCGAAGAGCTCTGCGGCACCATCCACTACCTGATGTCCGACGCCTCAGCATTCGTCACCGGCACCGTTGCCATCGTCGACGGAGGCTTCAATGTCTTTGCCATGTGATGCTTTCCAATTTGCTATTCAGACTTGGCAAAGCCGTCACGTTTTAGAATAAATAACATTTTAACTCAAGGAGAATGAACGCTCCTTGAGTTTTTTTTCGTATTTTTGCACTCTCAAAGAATCTGTTTCAGGATTGGTATAGCGATTTCATCAACAACAAGATAGTAATATGAATTTCTTAACGAACGAAAAGTTGACCATTGTCGGAGCTGCCGGCATGATTGGTTCTAATATGGCACAGACCGCTGCCATGCTGAAATTAACCCCGAACATCTGCCTATACGATGTTTATGAGCCAGGACTTGAAGGCGTGGCTGAGGAGATGCGCCACTGCGGTTTCCCCGGTATCCACTTCACTTACACTACCGATGCGAAGGTTGCCTTCCGCGGTTCCAAGTACATCATCTCGTCCGGAGGAGCTCCCCGCAAGCAGGGCATGACGCGCGAAGACCTCCTTCGCGGCAATGCTGCCGTAGCTGAAGAGCTGGGAAAGAACATCCGCCAGTATTGTCCCGATGTGAATCACGTGGTCGTCATCTTCAATCCCGCTGACATCACGGGACTCATCACGCTTATCTATTCTGGTCTGCGTCCCTCCCAGGTCACCACACTGGCTGCGCTCGACTCCATCCGCCTGCAAAGTGAGCTGACCAAGCACTTCAAGATTGCACAAGACGAGGTACAGGGATGCCGCACCTACGGCGGACATGGCGAGGCTATGGCAGTGTTTGCATCAGGAGCTACCATCCAGGGACAGCCGCTGACAGAGCTGATTGGTACCGATCGCCTGTCGTCTGAGCACTGGGAAGACATCAAGAAGGCTACCGTCCAAGGTGGCAGCAACATCATCAAGCTGCGCGGACGCTCGTCCTTCCAGAGTCCCGCCTACGTATCGGTGAAGATGATCGAGGGTGCCATGGGCGGCGAACCGTTCACCTGGCCTGCCGGCCGCTACTGCTCTTTCGTCGGCATGGACCACATCGTCATGGCAATGGACACCCGCATCACGGCTGAGGGAGCCTACTACGACGAGCCGATGGGCACCGACGAGGAGATGGCAGCACTGCGCAAGAGCTACGAACACCTCTGCGAGATGCGCCAGGAGGTCATCGACCTCGGCATCCTGCCGCCGATTGAGAAGTGGGGCGATATCAACCCCAACCTCCGATAAAAAGATTTATTAACATTTCGAGCACTCTTTGAGCGCAAGAATCACCCCTGTTGCCCCCTACAGGGGAAATAAAAAATAAAATTGTACATACGACACCAGTTGCGTAAACGCCTCTGCCAGAACGGATTACGCGACTGGTGTCGCATAAAAAACTACACTTTCGAGCGAAATTCAAGCACCCGGTCTCCAACTACATAGGTTTTGCAAGCCAACTACTATGTAGTTGCGTTCCAAACTCATAGTAGTTGCAACCCAACAACATAGTAATTGGAAAATGGGGAGTTATTGTTTGTTTTCCTTCGCCACGGTTTGTTAAATTGCTTTAATTCTCCTTGCGCTCAACCTGCGCTCAATCTGCGTATATCTACACCGCAACCTCGGTTTTGTAAGCTACTCTATCAGAGTTGTTTACGGCACATTGTGTCGCATGTTCAATTGTTTTCTTTTTCCACTTCTGCAAGGAGCTGACGAAAAGGAGGATGTGCCTTACGCCGGAGAAACGCTGCTTTATACTGGCAGAACTTAACGCTTGACAGCAATTTTCTTTCCGTTGATGATGTAGATGCCCTGTGTCGGATGGGTGACCCGCTGACCTGCAAGGTTGTAGATGGCACCGGCTTGTTCCTGAGCATCGGCATGGACTTCCGTCACAGCGGTATTCTCGTTGAGATGGATGGTAAAGGCTGTATCGTCAAAAGCATATTCTTCGGCATTGACATCGGCAAAGGTGATGGCTTGCAACTTACCCGTGCAGGTGCCGATGGCGGCATCTTCAGCGGCAATGAGCGGCAGCGTCAGCAGAAGGCCGCTATTTCCCGTAATGGTAGAAATGGCAGGCGAAGCACTCATCACAAGGTATGCCGTCCCCGTTTCATCGCTGCCAGCCTCGACGACATAGCAAGGTTGCATGTTATCGGTGAAACGCGGGGAAAGACGATAGGGTATTCTTCCTTCCTCCTGCACAATGGAGACACCAGGAGGGAGCACGAGTTTGAATGCCAGTGCCGTATAGTTGCCGGTGGAATTGGTGAGGTTGATGTTCAGTGGTGCCTGTACCCCACGGCCCATAGTCAGGTCTTCTGCCGACAAGATGTCGGAACTGATATCCTTGCTCCAGTACCATTCGGGGAGCGCCGTCATGTTTTCATCAGTCAACATGTTGATGAGTTGCTGGGCGTCGGCGGTGTTCACCTCGCCACTTCTATTGATGTCAGCTTCGGCAAAATGGAACTTGCTGCTGGGGTTGTTGGCAATATAACGGTAGGTTTCCACCAAGTCCGCCACGTTGAGCCGTCCGTTTCCGTTGACGTCGCCGAGGAATAGCTGCACGCTGACCACAGCCGAGAGGTCGGGCTGCTGCGCCTCACCTTCGTGGATGTCGTGTTCAAACTCCAGGCTGATGTCTTTGACAAGCATGTCGAGCATGCCTTCCTGCCCGTCTGCAGCCCCACAGATGCCAACAAACAACAGGGTATCACCCTCGGCAGAGGTCTCCAACGGCTGGGTATCACTGGAAGTCATGGTGATACGATAGCGCTGACCGTCTATTTTCGTACAAGACAAGGCATAGCCTTGCTCCGTTGCCGGTGTAACGACATAGTTGCCTGCCGCGTCTGCCGCCATCTCCAGCCCTTCGGGAAGGACGAGGTCAAACTGCAGGGAGGTGAGCTGAAGCGGACCTGCTGCACATATCGGCAGGTTGTAGCATTGGCCACGCTTCACTGACTGGTCGTTGACATAGAGTCCAAAGGGGTTGATGCTGCTGAAAGCGTCCCATCCCGGCGTCTGACGGTACTGGTCTACCATCCCCTTGGGGACATACAGCGAGGCATTGCCGTAGTTATTGGCATCGAAAGCCGTCGTGGGCATCGGGCTGCCACTACAGATGATGGTGGAAAGAGCCGAACAGTCGAGAAACGCTCCCTTGCCGATGGTAGCGACAGAGGCTGGCACACTGACCGAGCGCAGTGTCTGACAACCCAGGAAAGTCCAGTCGCCAATGCTCGTCACACTCGTAGGTACCGTCACGTCGGTAAGCTGATGGCTCCACACGAAGGTGCCATTGGTAAGCGAGGTGACGCCATTGGGAATGGTGTATGCTCCCTCTCTCGCATTGGGATAGAAGAGCACTGCCGTGCGGTCTTTATTCATGAGCACGCCGTCTTCAGAGGTCAGGTCGGGGTGTCCGGTGCTGACAAGAATCTCCTTCAGACCGTCGCAGAAAACAAAGGGATTGTCGCCAAGGTTGGAAAGCGAGGTGGGGAGGATGACAGACGACAGACTGTTGCAGCCGAAGAATGCCGAGGTCTTCAACGCGGTGACGGTGGCTGGCAGGCGATAGGAGCCGGCTTTGGCACCCGGACATGCGATGATGGTGTGCTGGTCTTTGCTGAGCAGGACATCGTCAATGGTGCAATAGCTTGTGTTGGCAGCATCGGTGCGGATGAACTGCAACCGGGGACAAAAGCTGAATGCCCCTACCCCAATTTCATGAACGCCAGAACCGAGGACGACTGACGACAACTGGTCACATTCAGCGAAAGTCCAATCGCCTATGGTACTAACGGAAGAGGGTATGGAAATGGACGCCAACTGTTTGCAGCCATAAAAAGCCGCGTCGCCGATATGCAACAGTTGGGCGGGCAATGACACCGACTTCAGGTTCTCACAGCCCACGAATGCCATGTCGCTGACGGTCGTCACACTTGACGACACGACGTAATCACTGCCCTTGGCGTTAGGATAGGCTATCAGGGTGCTTTGAGATAGATCCATCAGAACACCGTCTGGTGAGCTGTAGGTGGTATTGCCGTCGGACACTTTGAAACTGAAAAGACTACGACAACGAAGAAAAGCCTCGGCACCGATGGTGCTCACTGAGGCTGGTATGTTGACCGTACTGAGTGAATTGCAACCATAAAACGCGGATTCACCGATAGTTTCCAGCCCATCAGGGAAGGAAATATAATAGATTTGGTCACAATCGAAGAAGGCATAATCGCCTATGGAACGCAGATGGCGTGGCAACGCAGCACCCACCAGCTTCGTACATTCACGGAAGGTGTTATGGTCTATGGCTGTCACCTGATAGGAATTTCCCTGCCAACTCACCTCGTCCGGAATCTTGACGTAGCCCTCATAAGGCTGTTCACCTGTGGTGACAGCCACTTCGTCGGCAGCTGTCACCTTATAATATATGCCACCTGCCTCAAAGTCAAAGGCAGACACATATCCGACACTTAGGATTACCCAAAAAAGAACAAGTGCTTTCTTCACCCTGCAAAGATAATGGCTTTAAGGATAAATTCAAAATTTATTGCTTACAAAATCAAAAAAGCGGCACGAAAATCACTTCCATGCCGCTCACTTCTAAAACAAAAAACAATTTCTTTTACCTAATAACTTTCACGGTCTTGACGCTGCCGTCAGCCATTTTCTGACGGATGATGTTAATACCCTTTTGCAAGGTGTTGATGCGCTTGCCGTCAAGGGTGAAGACTTCTACACTGGCGATAGCTGCTGTCGGAGTCTTCAACTCGCTTATGCCTGTTGATACGGTAGCCTTGGCAGCCTTGCTCAGACCACCCTGCTCGTTGACAGCCTGTACCATGTAGTCTGCCTCAGCAGCTTCGGTGATGAAGCCCTTTGCAGCCGTTCCCTTGTCGAAAGAAGTTTCGGTGGTGATGGCAAGGACCTTGTCTCCCTGTGTCACAACATAGCAGATAGCATACGGAACAGCTTCCCACTCAACAGTGTTGCCGTTGAGGATAGGCTGCGGTGCATCCACAGGTTCGCAGAGCAAGTCTGGCTGCCAATTGTCGTCGCCACCCATCACGTTCTTGATGGTGTATTGAGCAGCCTCTTCAGCCGTGAGCGTGTTTTTCACGTTCTTTGCCTCTATCAGCGTATATTTCGCTTGTTCCTCAGCACTCATCTTATCGTAGTCGGACTTACTCTTGTTGCTCTCCTTGCCGTCAATGATGGCACGGTAGGTATAGTAGTAATCTTCACGCTGAGACAAGTCAACGGGGTTGTCATTGGCATCGATAGTGTTATATTCAGCCCAGATTGCAGGCAGACCACCCATGAAATTGTACCAGCCTTTAGCAGGAATGTTGACGTAAGTCTTCGTATTGATGAAGACTGTCTTCGGTTCCTGGTGCCAGGGGCGACCCAACCAAATGTCGGTCACGGCGACACCAGCATGCGGACGGATGACAGTGTTCTGGAAAACATATCCCCACTTGGTATCCGCATTGTGAGAAGGTGCTACGATGTAACCACCGCTTGGACGGTTGATTTCCAGCGTGTCACCATCGAGATATACGTCGCCACCATTGTAGATAAAGTCAACGGCACCCTCGATGAGTGAGTTCTTGATGTAATGGCGGTTCTTCTGTGTTGAAGAAGTAATCCACGTATCCTGATAAGAGAGCAGCGCCACGTTGTTCATGGCAATGCGGTCACCGATGGTGTTCAGAGCCAGCGCCTGCGGACCATTCTGCTTTTCGTGACCATAAATATTCTCCATCGTCAGGTTCTCAAAGAAGATGTTGTCGGCATTGACAACCACCGTAGCACCGATGCTGACATGTACGGCATTGTCGCCACCTGAGAGACGGTCGTCCTTGATAACTACCTTGTCACGATTCTGACCGATGAAGTTCAGGTAGGGCTTTGTCTTCGGAATATCTACATGCTCTTTGTATTGGCCGTTCTTGATGAAGATAAGCCATGGTTTAGCACGTCCTTCTGGGGCAGCGTCTATGGCTGCTTGTACGGTGGTGTAATCGCCACTGCCGTCCTGAGCTACGATAGCATCGTAGATGCGAGCCTCTGGCTGCTTACGCTGCATCGTTGTGAAGGTGATGTCGGCGGATGCTACAGCAATTCCACTGCGGCTGACCAGTACGCCTTCAGGCATCGAGAAGGTATATTCCTTCGCATATTCCAGACCGGTGTATTTGAAGATGGCACTCTTACCGCTAATGATAGGCTCAATTTCTTCCCCATTCAAGGTTGCCTTACCAGCACCAGCCTTGATCTTGTTGTCGAAGTTCAAGATGATGCTACCATTGGCTGACACACCGACAGCACCCTGAGCAGGATTGCTACTGACGAGCGTTGCTGTCTGCTCAGCACCACCCAGTGCATCGGCAAGGACGAAGATTTCTGCTATAGAAGTACCGTCGTTATCACTTGCCACACCCACTTTCGCAGAAGTACGGTCGGGCATCCAACGGATATAGACACGTGCCTGGTCATTAGCCTCTGCCGGCAGGTTGAACTCTTTCGGTCCGTCCCATCCACGTGCCGGAGGATTGAACTCGCCTATCTTGGTGTAGTTTGTACCGTCAATAGAGTATTCAACGTTGTTCACGCTATAGGTGTTATAGTCATCACCAAGGCAAGAAGAAATCACAAGGTTCTCATATCCTTTGGAAGAGAACGAGATTTCCCAATACCATTCTTGAGCCAGAGGTTTCCAAATACGGGCAGCATATTTGCCGTTCTCCAGTCCGTTGCCGATACCACGAGTCAGCCAACTGCTGGTTGTGCCGTCTGCCTGACGCACGGTGAGCATTCCTGCATTGTCAGACTCAGCCTTATAGTCGGCAGCGCGGTCTTTGTTGGGCTGGTCGTAGTAGAGGTCCCAACCTACGATATAGTCAGCAGCAGAAAAGTTTGCCTTGACGCTCTTCTCTCCATCCATCTTGATGTCGAACGAGCTATCCGTTCCTGTTGCATCACCTTCCCAACCCGTGAAAGTCATGATGCGGTTGTTGACGGCTGTCAGCTTTACATCGGTACCTTCTTCGTAATAGTGAACTCCGTCAACAACATTGCCGACAGGCTGGAACTGCACGAGGTTGTCGTTGGCACCTTCAGAACGAGTCATGTTCAGGGCGAACACCTTGTTCTGGGTATAAGTGGCAACGAGTGCCGTATTGGCATTGATTTCAAATGTATATGGATTTTCAGTAGAGACAATCGCACCTTCTCCGTCAGCCCAACCAGCGAAGTGATAGCCGAAGTTTTCCGTCGCCTTAACAGTCAGCTTTGTTCCTTCGTCAAACTCTGCACCGACAGGATTGCATGAGATGCTGCCTGCGCCTTCGGTTCCAAGTTTCACACTCATCGTGTAGGAAGCTACGGTTTCAGGAGTTCCTGTGACATCACCTGTCACGACAACATTGCCAAAACCATATTCCTTATTGGCAGCAAGACCATAGACTTTGATTTTCAGAACCAAGCCGTCTGCGTCTGGAGCCACTCTCGTCAGGTCGTATGAGCAAGTAGAGAAATCATCGTTGCGTGCAGGACTGAAAGCCGTAGCGAGCACTGTCTCCACACCACCAGCAATAGCCACCACATCGAACTTTCCACCACCTGTTCCCCATTTCGAAGACTCGAAAGAGAACGATTTCGGTGTAAAGGTCAGACCTTTCTTAGGTTTTATGGAAAATGTCAGTACATCATCGTCGTTGGCTGTGCCGGCATTATTGTTTGAGGGCTTATAGAGCGTCTGCTTCGACGTGCCTGCGACACGAGCATTTGAGATATTCAACTTGCCATAGTCAAAAGTTGCCACAGCAAAGAGTCCGTCATTCTTCACCTCTGCGGCACTGGCATCTTCGGCACCCTTACCCAATGGCCAGGTCAGAGTGAAGTCTTTCTCATCAACGGGCTGTGCATCTTCCATCTTCTCACCCCTGACAACGACATAGTCCATGTTCCAGTTCGATTTGAAGCCGTTGCCAGCAATCAGTCGCAGGATAACCTTCTCTTTGTTGTTGGCTGAGATGGTAACCGTATTGTCCTTATAGAGCCACCAGTTACTCATCGTAGTAAATGCTCCGGCATCAAACCATGTCGTACCGCCATCGGTAGAGACAACAGCCTCCAGCGTTGCCTCTACATTAGCACCGTATGCGCAAGCAAAGTCAACGGAGATGTTCTTGTAACCGGTTGTCGGGAACTGCACCTCGTAATACACGTTGTGCTGCGACGCATCGGTGTAGTCGGTAATGTTATTCTCCTCATTGTTCTCAATGCGCAGCACCTTGTTCTGGTAACCCGTTGTCACTTGCCAGTAACGGCCTGCCGACCATCCCGTCAACACATAGTTGGCACTCTCGCCAACACACTCATCGGGAGCAATCTGCGGTGCTCCACCCTGTGCGAACCATGTTGCAGCCTTATCATTTTCACGGCTCTCCATGTTCCACTCTGCCAGTTTTACGCTCTCCTGAGCATTTGCCGTCAGCGGCAGCAACCCAAAGAGGCAGACCAGCAGTCTTGTCCAAAAGCATTGTTTTGTTCTCATTGTTAATAAATTTATTGTTGATAGTTAGTAAACTTTAATCCTTAACCATTTTCTTGGTCACGACACTGCCGTCATCCAAAGTCGTGCGGACAATGTTCAGCCCCCTCTTCAGCGCCGGCTGCTGTTTGCCGTCAACGGAAAAAAAAGAAGTCGATACAGGCTTGCACTCCTTTGCAAGTGCTGTAATACCCGTTGTCGCATCGACAGCCATACCACTGATGGTGAGGTCGCTCAGACAGATGGTCTTATCCTTTACCCCTGAACTATACCAAGGATATACACGAACCAAAAGCTCTTCACCGTCCTTCACCGTCAGCACGGGTTTCGCTTCAATAAACTGCGGGGTGTTAGCAGGCATATTCTTCTTTTCGTAGATGGTTGTGCGCGTAGCAAAGTTATCGGTAGAATAATACACGTGACAGCACATGCCATTACCTCCACATCCTGCAGCAAACAGCGAAATGCCGCTCACTTTTAGGTCCATGCCGCTGGCAGGTTTCACGCCCCACTGGATATAACGATCGGGGTTGTCATCGATTTCATTGGCAGGCCAGTTGCCACCCTCAATCAGGTCGCGCTGCATCTTGCGTGTTGCATCATAACCTGTCCAGTCGGGCCAAACGGTAGCCTTGTTGGGGTTGGCATAGCGCTGAATCTCCATTCCCTTAAATGTCTGGTCCAAGACAATAGCCGGACCCGTAAGCTCATAATTATTGTCAGCCTCCAAACGCCAGTAAGCCTGGAAATCAGCTCCACCTTCCAAAACGACAGCCGATGCCGTCACCGGTATCTCAATCGTCTTCTCACCCTGCTGAATGGTAATCTTACCGTTGACGTCGCCGTCAGCCAATAACACCTGTGCATAGAAAGTCTGGATAAGCGTTGAAGCAGCATAAGAAACATTTAATGAAGAAACCCAGTTCGTCTTATCCGTAGAAACCTGAATACCTTCTGTAGCTGTGATGCTGACACTACCTTCTTCAGGCAGAAGGCCGAAACCGCTCAGGGTGAACTCTTTCGACAGAGTCTGTCCTTTGTACCCCTCACCCAGTTCGCCTGTTGTAGGAGCCACGGAGAGGTCTTCGGGCAACACGATGTTTTCAGCAAGAATACCCTGTTCCTTCATCAGTCGGGCACACTCACGAGCCACTAACAGCGCACCCGTAGAATTAAAGTGGGTAGAACCGTCACCGTCGAAAAGCATTTCCTCACACTTGCTACGAGGACGATACTGATAATAGAGTTTTGCTGTAGCATCTGTCATATCGACAAAAGCAACTCCCTTCTCTTTGGCAAGCTGTTGCGATTGGTAGGCATAGTTCATCGTGTGGTCATCGGCAGCCAGTTTAGTTCCGGCAACAGGACCACTTGCCGACATCACCATGTAGTCTTCACCCAAATCGTGACGTCCCTTACGGTTGATGCTGCCATCGCTATTCATGTAGCTGCGGCATACGGGAGAACAGACAATAGGAGTTGCTCCCATCTCCTTAACCTCATCAACAATCTTTCCCAACCATTTCTTATACGTGTCCGAAGGGGTTGTACCGCGAGAGTCATCCCAACCTGCAGTCTTCATGGCTTCTAAAGTGCCATAATAGGCAAGAACTTCATGATGATCCATACCATTGAGTTTCTCATCGTTGTGTCCGAAGGTGATGATTACATAGTCACCAGCTTCCACGTTTTTCTTGGCAATCTGCCACAACTCTTCATAGCCACCACGAGAGTCGCGACCTCCTTTACCATAGTTCACAGATTCCCAACCATTGGTCAGGAAGTTACCGAAATACATACCCCAGCCACGAGTCACCGTAGCATTGGGATCATAGGGAGCCATTGTGGAATCGCCCAGAGTATGTACCTTCTTTGCCTCTGCAGGGAGAAGTAATCCAAATAGCATTGTCACTAAGAGTGACCAGAATCCTAATTTTCTCATTTCTTCTATTATTTATTGTTTAAGTTAAAAATGTCTTTATTGTGATTGAAAACTGAGCATCGCCCTGTTTCCACGCGGCAAAATTATATCCACGCGTGATAATAAAAGGAATAAAAAAATGTCAAATAGGGAATAAAAAAGTGTCAGTCTGCATCACTGACACTTTTCTACCACCTCTTGAATAATTTCTGCCCCATTTCTACGAACTGCTCCGTTGATCGCGATATTCTGATGGTGACAAACCAACAGATGCTTTAAAGCATTTACTGAAATATTTCGGGTCAGTAAAGCCACAATGCCATGCCACTTCCGAAACGCTTTCCGATGTGGTAGTCAGCAACGAACAAGCTCGTTTAATGCGTGCCTCGCGCAAGAAATCGGCTGGTGTAAGACCTACGATGGACTTCATCTTACGATTCAATCCTGACTTACTCGTTGCCGTAGCATCTGCCATATCACCTATATTGGCATTACTGTCACTAATATGCTGCTCCACATAGTTCATGACACGCTTCATGAAGGCTTCATCTTCCGGGGAAAGACGGGAAGCTGTGTCCTCACTCTTGCCCTGACTGACGGTGGCAGACGTAACAGCTTGTTCCGTACGTTCATCTTGATGATGCTGATTAGCAGTGTCTCCTATCAATGCCAGATAAGCATCGAGGGCTTCCTTTCGTTGCTGATGGAGTCTCATTATATATAAATAGGTATATGCAATACCACCCAGCACCCCAAGCAGGAGCAACAGGAGGAACAATTTCCCATACCAAGCTTCCAAAAATGTCGGTTTCACCGTAATTTCAACATCTAGGACATTATCTACCCATACGCCATCGCCATTAGTTGAACGGATGAAGAGATGGTATGTGCCGGGATCTAAATCGACAAAGGACACCATGCGGTTGTGTCCAATGTAGTTCCATTCACCATCGTCCATCTTGAAAGCATAGTTGATTCCGGCTGGCGCCGTGTAGTCTAATGCGGCAAAGTGTACTGTCAGATTGCGTTCATCGGGATTGAGAGTCAACGACTTGACGGTATGGAAATAACGGTCATGGTCGGCAATAGAGATACGTGTCAACACAATAGGCGGTACGTAGGGGCGCTTGTTAATGACAGAATCACTTAAGAAGAAAGCTCCGTCTTGTAGTCCGACTATCCACCTGCCATCGGGGAGACGCAGCGGACGAGCCTCAACAAAGCGATACGGGCGACCGAAAAAATGCATGTCATAATAGCCCGTCAATTCTTTTTCCAAATGGATGGTCATGAGTTGGTTACTACCAACTGCAAGGACTTGGTTGTTGCCCATATCAGCAAGTGACAGCGTCACATCAGAATTGAGTCCACTCTGTGTATTATAGTGGCGGAAGTCCAATTCTTCTGCCAACAGGTCTTTAGACAGAATTTCGTTGACGCCGCCACTCTCTGTACTCACCAACAGGCGATGCCCTGACACTTCGAGGATGTCCATCGTAGCATTGCTACTCAAACTCTGCGAACGGTTGGCTTCCCTCTGGTGGAGACGGAAAGACACCTTAGACAGATCTGCCTGGTTGATGTCGCCAATGAGCAGACCTTCTGTCGTGGTTGCCAGTAACAGTTGGTTGGGAGTCAGCAGGATGAAGCGCATACAGTTTTTCGTCATCTCCGGATAACCCTTCCGACCGACAAAACGTACCAATTTCGACGGTTTCATCGCAGTAGGGTCAGTAAGGCAACACAAACCTCCGCCCATTGTGGCTATCCATAAGCGCCCACGCGAATCCTCCCGGATGCAATAGACATAGTCATGGGGAAGAGGAAAACCTGTCTTCGTTGAGAAATGCTCTACCGAGAAATGCCCGTCGGCTTCGCGCAGGCGATACATGCCATCGGGTTTGCTTCCCATCCAATAGGTACCATCGTGCATCTGCATCATACAATAGATGGGTGAACCAAACGACACATAACTGGATGAGAGTCGTCCGTCGGGTGTCAGATAGCCCAACAAGCGATTGTCACTACTGAAAAGTCGCACCGTAGCGTCTTTCTTGTTCGTCACCCAATAGCGTTGTTGCCGATCGAGGTAGAAGCAACCAATTTGTGTTGGTTGCTGTTGGGGTAGATGGGTGACGGGAATTTGGGAAAAGACCAACTTATAAACTCCATGATCTGATATCAACCATAGGTTGCCTTGCCTGTCAACCATATAGAATTGTATATCTGTCAGCTGTTCATGGGTTGGATAGACCGTCCTGGATGCACCTTGATAGGACAGTGTACCCGCTTCGTCAATATGCCATTGAGTCCCAAACCGGTCAGTATAGTTTATTTCATGGTTCTTCACACCGCAACATCGTGGGAAACGAGTATCTTCGGCTGGTTCCTTGTTAGGCTGAGCAAACTTCGCAAATTCGCCTGTCAACCGATTAAACAGGTACCAGCCGTTATCGGTCTTGCAGGCAATTTGCCCTTCGGGTGTCAGACGGATGTTACGAAAACGGTCGGTCAGCATAGCACAACCATCACCGGGACGCGACTTGAAATGGAAAAACTCCTGACCGTCAAAACGGTCTAGACCGTTCCATGTAGTAAACCATACCATGCCATCACCATCCTGCAACATCCGGGTAACATGCCATTGAGCCATGCCTGAATCTTCATTGAATTTCGAGATGGTGCATATTGGCTGTGCTGTCGCTATCCTTGAGAGCAAAAGCGATAGTACACCTATTATTATATATCTTTTTTTGTACATCATTTCTCGGCAAAATTACTTAAAAACAAAGAAAAACCAAAGAAAAAAGTGGTTTTCATCCCGATAACCACTTTTCCTACTACAAAAACAAACCTATTTTTAATTACTCACTTACTTGATAGTTGATAAAAGTTATATACTTGTGTCAATAGTGACATGACGTTTCGCTATTTTGAACGGTGCAAAGGTAGCAAGAGAAACGCTAATGAATAGGGGAAAATCTTGCTAAAGAAGGGGAAAATCTTGCTAAAAAGCAGATAAACACGTAAAATCGGTACTTTTTGCATCAATTTTTAACGATGGAAGATGCAAAGTTTTTAAAACTTTCTTTTTGCTTTGTGCTCACTTAATAGTACCTTTGGCTTGCGCCGAAGGTACTTCCGCTCGACAAAGCAAAAGAAAAACAAACTTTCTTTTTGCTTTGTGCTTACTTAATCGTACCTTTGCAGCCACTTAGCAAGAAAGCTTTGAGAAATAACATGAAACTAATTAAAGACAAATCCTTCGGAGGAGAGCGCCCACTATTTGGCATCAAAGACACGAAACTGGATAACGTCACCATCACGGAAGGTGAATCTGGCATCAAGTGTTGCCAACACATAGAGGCAAAAAACTGCCGTTTCATCGGAAAATACCCATGGTGGCATGTCGACGGAAGCCTGATAGAGAACTGCTATTTTGAAGTAGGCTCACGCTCTGCAATATGGTATAGCAACGACATGGTGATGCGCAACACGACGATTGACGCGCCGAAACTGTTCCGAGAGATGAAGAACCTGACCTTGGAGAACGTCACCATCAACGATGCCGACGAGACTTTCTGGAACATTGACGGACTTACGGTCAGGAACGTAACCCTCCATGAGGGCACTTACCCGTTCATGTACTGCCGCAATGTCTTTGTCGACGGACTGAAAAGCGACTCCAAATACGTCTTCCAGTATTGTAAGGACGTGGAGATACACCATGCGGACATCGTCACAAAAGACTCGTTCTGGGAGTGTGAGAACGTCACCATCTACGACTCAAACCTCGACGGCGAGTATCTGGCATGGCATTCCAAGCATGTGAAACTGGTGAGATGCCACATTGCAGGTGAACAACCGCTATGCTATACCGACGACCTGGTGATGGAAGACTGTACCTTCGACAGTGCCTGCGACCGTATTTTTGAAGACAGCACCGTACAGGCTACCATCAAAGGCCATATCACTGAAATCAAAAATCCACGTTCCGGGCACATTATTGCCGATTCCATCGGAAAGATAACCTACGACGAGTTCGTCAAGGAACCCAATAACTGCAAGATAGAAGAGCGGAAATGAAATACGATTTTGACCATATTACTGCCCGTCGGGGTACGAACTGCTACAAATGGGACGAACCGGAAGAGGAAGGAGTCATCCCTATGTGGGTGGCTGACATGGACTTCCCGGCGGCTCCGGCAATACAGGAAGCACTTCAAAAGAGGCTGAATCATGGGGTTTTCGGCTACACCATAGTACCTGACAGCTACTATGATGCCATTACGAGTTGGTTCAGTCGTCGTCACGGATGGCAGATAGAGAAAGACTGGATACACTACACGACGGGGGTCGTTCCTGCCGTTTCGTGCACATTGAAGGCGCTGACACTCCCTGGCGAGAATGTGTTGGTACAGACACCGGTGTACAACTGTTTCTTCTCCAGTATCAAGAACAGCGGATGCAACATAACGGAAAGCCCGTTAAAGCGACAAGAAGACACCTACATCATCGACTTTGAAGACTTTGAACGGCAATGTGCTGACGAGAAAACCACGGTCTTCCTGCTCTGCAACCCGCACAACCCTGGCGGAAGGGTATGGAAGAAAGACGAACTGGAACGCATGAACGACATCTGCATGAAGCATCATGTGCGAGTCGTCAGCGACGAGATTCATTGTGAACTGGTTATGCCGGGGAACACATTCACCCCATTTGCATCGGTCAGCGAAGCCTGCCGGGACAACAGTATTATCCTCAATTCACCTTCGAAGTCGTTCAATATAGCAGGTCTGCAGATTGCCAACATCATCTGCAAGAACCCTACTTGGCGCAGACGCATCAACAGAGCCATCAACATCAACGAGGTTTGCGACGTCAACCCCTTCGGACCTGTGGCTTTGCAGGCAGCCTATAACGAGAGTGGGGAGTGGCTGGACGAACTGAACCAATACCTTTGGGAGAACTATCAGACGTTGAAGCAGTTCTTTTCTAAGGAATTACCACAGGTGGAAGTGTTCAGGTTAGAAGGCACCTACCTGGTTTGGATAGACATTACAGCAACGGGATTGACTTCTGATGAAGCGACGGAAAAGCTCCTGAAAGAGGGCAAAGTGATGGTAAGCAGTGGTACGCTCTACGGCAAGCAGGCAGGCGAAGGATTCCTTCGCCTGAACATTGCCTGCCCACGTAGCGTGATGATGGAAGGACTGAAACGCATTGCAGATACCTTCCTACAATAAAACTTATCCGTAAAAGCTATGATTTCGCAAACTTCTCTGCCTGCTGGCGGATGAGTTCTTCGTCATCGAAATAGTTGATGCGCATAGCTGCACGCACCTCATCCATGGTCTGTGCTGCCACGGCACGCGCCTGTTCCGTTCCTTTGCGCAGGATATTGAAGATTTCAGGAATATCCTTTTCATACTCAGCACGACGCTGTCGGATGGGCTCCAACATCTTGTTGATGACCTGATTCAGGAACTTCTTGCACTTCATATCACCCAGTCCGCCACGGGTATAATGAGCTTTCAGCTCGTCCAAGTTCTGATATTCCGGCCAGAACTCAGCGAAGTCTTCATCGGTAGAGAACGCATCAAGATAGGTGAAGACGGCATTTCCCTCCACATGTCCCGGGTCGTTCAGGTTGACATGCGTCGGATCGGTATACATTGAACGCACTTTCTGCCAAACATCTTCTGCGGAATCACTCAGATAGATGCAGTTGCCAAGGCTCTTGCTCATCTTCTCCTTACCGTCGGTACCGGGCAACCGGCGCGCCGTAGCGTTCTCTGGCAGCATGATATTCGGTTCCACCAACACCTCAGCATAGGTCTGGTTGAAGCGACGAACCAGTTCGCGCGTCACCTCCAACATGGGTTCCTGGTCTTCACCTGCCGGCACTGTCGTAGCCTTAAACAGCGTAATGTCTGCTGCCTGACTGACGGGATAGCAGAAGAAACCCAGCGGGATATTGGCTTCGAAGTTGCGCATCTTGATTTCGGTCTTCACCGTCGGGTTGCGCTGAACGCGACTTACGGTGATGAGATTCATCAGATATGTGGTCAACTCTGCCAATTCTGGAATCTGACTTTGGATGAACAATACACACTTCTCTGGATCGAGACCTGCCGAAAGATAGTCCAAAGCCACTTCCACAATGTTCTGGCGAATCTTTTCCGGGTTGTCGGCATTATCCGTCAGTGCCTGTACATCTGCCATAAAGACAAACATACGGTCATAGTTCCCTTCATTCTGCAACTGCACACGACGGCGCAGTGAACCGACATAATGTCCTAAATGTAACTTTCCTGTGGGGCGGTCGCCCGTCAATATAATCTTTCCCATCTTATAATATCACGATTTCACGATTTGACAATTGATTTACGATTTGATAGTT
Organism: Prevotella sp. UBA2746; assembly: GCA_002353555.1. Classification (GTDB taxonomy): domain Bacteria; phylum Bacteroidota; class Bacteroidia; order Bacteroidales; family Bacteroidaceae; genus Prevotella. The sequence goes on from DEJO01000044.1 coordinate 22,345, forward strand.
TAAACTATCCTTCCCTTCTACCCTCCCTTTGGAAGGGACTGGGGGACCTTATTTCACCACCTTATAATAATCTTCCTTTCGCGGTTTCACCGTATGCGGGTGAGAGGAAGCATATCCGAGGGCGATGCTTCCGACACCTGCCAGTCCTTCCGGCATGCCTAAGTCACGGAGTATCGCCTTACCGTCTTCACGCTCAAACATCTGGTCGACACGGTTTATCCAACATGAAGCCAATCCGATGCTATGTGCTGCCAGCATCATGTTGCCTAAGACAAGACTTCCATCACGCTCATGGTTGGCATTGTCTGCTGGTGCCAACACCAAGACAATGGTCGGTGCACCATAATAGGGGTCACTGGTAACGCCCATAATCTCGGCATTCATCTGCACCAGCTGCTCACGTAAGGCAGGGTTCTGGACAGCAATGATGAACGGAGCCTGTGTGCCATGGCCTGTCGGAGCCCAAGTTCCAGCCTCCAAGACCGTTTTCAGCTCTTCATCTGTAATCTGCTCTGGCTTAAACCGACGGATAGACCTCCGTTCGCGTATCGCCTTCAATACTTCATTTTCCATACTCTTATGCTGTTTTTGATATTCACCTTTTAAGGAGTAGACGTATGCAAGAAAGCCTCATGGAGTACCCGACGTGCTGCGCCGGCACCACTGGCAACGTATGCACCGGCAGACTTACCAGACTCAAGAAGCGATGACGGGTCGCCATTGAAGCGTGACATCTTTTGACCGAAAGTATCGGCATCAGTAATCTCAAAGCCTCCGCCAGCCTTCATCAGTCCTTGCGCTTCACGGAAATGCTTGTTGTTGGGACCAAAGATAACGGGCAGGTTCCATACTGCCGCCTCCAGGACGTTATGAATTCCGACGCCGAAGCCGCCTCCTACGTAGGCTACATCGCCGTAACGATAAATACTTGAGAGCAGACCGAAACAGTCGATGATAAGCACGTCTGCTTCCTTCACCTTCTGTAACAGAGCCTGTCTGTCCGCATCTGACAGATGACTGGAATCGTCAAGACTGCCAGCCACATCAGTATACCTCAACACCTTGCGCCCCTCAAGCATTCGTTCTATCTGCTGGAGATGGTCTTTACCAATGACGTGAGGAGCTATGATTGCCTTCCAATCCTTATGTTCATTCAGCCACGGGATAAAGATGGCCTCATCGGGTTGCCAACTACTGCCAGCCACGAATATCTTCTTGCGTGAAAATTCTGTGGCAGGAGTGACATCGCCTACAAACTGCTCTACGATAGGCAACTGCTTGGCAGCGTCCTTAATTTGCAACACACGGTCGAAACGGGTATCACCCGTCACCGTAGCATTCTTCAGACCTATCTTCGCCAACAGTTGACGGCTCTCCTCATTCTGCACATAAAGGTGGGTGAAGCATTTCAACACATGACCATACTCTCTGCCATACCATTTGAAGAAGACCTGATCAGGACGGAAGATGCTGCTCACACTATACACCGGAACGTGGCGGTGCTTCAAGATATGCAGGTAGTTGTACCAGAACTCATACTTGATAAAGAACGCCATGACTGGTCTCACCGCCCTCAGGAAACGGCGTGCATTGGTCACCGTGTCTATCGGCATATAGCAGATGATGTCTGCACCAGGATAGTTCTTTCTCACCTCATAGCCGGAAGGAGAATAGAAGGTCAACAGTATCTTATATTCGGGATGTTCCTTCCGTAACTGCTCCATCAGCGGACGCCCTTGCTCGAACTCACCAAGAGAGGCTGCATGGAACCACACATATTGTGCCTCCGGGTCTACTTTTTCACGAAGAATCTTCACCGCCTCACGCTCACCACGCCACATCTTGCGAACCTTTTCATTGAAAAGGCTGGCAACCATGACGCCAAACTGGATAAGGTACATGAGGATGTGGTACATAGGTGAAGGTTGAGGGTTGAATTATGAATTGTGAATTATCAATTATCAATTGTCAATGGCTCAATTGCTCAATGGCGCGATGCAGACGGCTGAGGGTTTCCTCCTTGCCGAGGAAGGCTGAAATGTCAAACATGCCTGGTCCCTTACCTTCACCTACAAGGCAAAGGCGGAAAGCGTTCATCACGTCGCCAAGCTTATAGCCCTTGTCTTCTACCCACTTCATGACAACAGACTCCTGTCCTTCTATCGAGAAGTCGTCAATGGCAGCCAACACCTCACCAAGTTCTGTCATCTGCTGTGCAGAATACTCCTTCCAACGCTTCTTGCGCGTCTTTTCGTCATATTCCGTCGGCGGAATGAAGAAGAACGAGCACAACGGCCACAGCTCATGAACAAAGCTGACACGGTCTTTCATCATCCTGACCACTTCCTTCACACGCTCCATCGTCGTCTCCACACCGTTGTTGGCAACAATAGGAGCGAAAAGATTGGCAATCTCTTCATTGCTCTTACGGAGGATATATTCATGGTTGAACCATATTCCTTTCTGATAGTCAAACTTCGCGCCAGCCTTAGAACAACGGCTGAGGTCGAACGCCTGTACCAATTCGTCCAAGGAGAAAATTTCCTGCTCTGTACCGGGATTCCAACCTAAGAGAGCCAGGAAGTTGACTACCGCCTCCGGGAAATATCCGCTCTCACGATAGCCACTGCTCACCTCTCCGCTCTTCGGGTCGTGCCACTCCAAGGGGAAGACGGGGAAGCCGAGACGGTCGCCATCGCGTTTCGACAACTTACCCTTACCTTCCGGCTTGAGCAACAACGGCAGGTGGGCAAACTGCGGCATGGTATCTTCCCATCCGAAAGCACGGTAGAGCAACACATGCAACGGGGCACTGGGCAACCACTCTTCGCCACGAATGACGTGAGAAATCTCCATCAGGTGGTCATCAACGATGTTGGCAAGGTGATAGGTAGGCAGTTCATCAGCACTCTTGAAGAGCACTTTGTCGTCGAGGATGTCAGTCTTCACCCTCACCTCTCCGCGAATCAGGTCGTTGACCAGCACCTCCTCGCCCGGCTCAATCTTGAAACGGACGACATACTGCTGTCCGTCGTCAATGAGTGCATCGACTTCTTCCTTCTTCATCGTGAGCGAGTTGCGCATCATTCCACGCGTCTTCGCGTCATATTGGAAGTTCTTGATTTCATTGCGCTTGGCTTCCAACTCCTCCGGAGTGTCAAAAGCAATGTATGCTTTGCCTGCATCCAGCAGCTGTTGGACATACACCTTATATATATGTCGGCGCTCACTCTGACGATAAGGACCTTTGTCTCCGCCAAAGCTGACGCCCTCGTCAAACTTGATACCAAGCCATCGGAAAGCCTCAAGGATATATTCCTCTGCACCTGGCACAAAGCGATTGGAGTCTGTATCCTCGATACGGAACACCAAGTCCCCACCATGCTGGCGTGCAAAAAGATAGTTAAATAATGCTGTTCTCACTCCTCCTATATGCAGAGGACCCGTCGGACTGGGTGCAAAACGCACCCTAACTTTTCTTTCTGTCATCAGTCTGAAATTGATATTTTGCTGCAAAGGTAGTGTTTTTTATACAGATTCTGCGCTTGATGCCGTTTATTTTTGTATTTTTGCAAAGGCTAAAGACGTTCTCCCCTTGCGGGGAAGACGATAAAGACAACAGACTATGAACCATTTCAACAATACCGGCAACCATTATTGGCGCAATTTGATCACGCGCTTCTTGCTTGTCGTTTCGTCAGTAACTATCATCGTTTGGTTCCTTCCACGAACAGAAGGACCGCTTTTCCACTATGATGAGGGCAAGCCGTGGATGTATGGGCAACTCATCGCCAAGTTCGACTTCCCCATCTTTAAGACCGAGGAGACGCTGAATGCCGAGCGCGACTCCGTCTCCAAGTCGTTCCAGCCCTATTACTACCGCAACACGAATGTAGAGGAACAACAGATCGCCAACTTCCAGCAACGGTTCAAGGAAGGGCTTCCCGACCTGCCGCCGACGGTCAAGCACCTGATTGTCCAGCGCCTGCATGAGTTGTATCAGGCAGGCATCATGAATGCCAACGACTATTCGAGCTACATGAAAGACACGACGGCGATGATCCGCGTGGTCAACGGCAAGGAAGCCGTCAGCGTTTCTGCCAGTAAAATCTACTCGACGATAGCCGCCTATGAGCACATCTTCCAAGACGACATGCTTGCCATGCACCGTGCCACCTTGCAACGCTACAACCTGAACGAGTTCATTGAGCCGAACATCATTTACGACAAGGAGCGCAGCGAGACCGAGAAGAACGACATGCTGAGCCTCATCCCACAAGCCAGCGGCATGGTATTGGAAGGTCAGCGCATCATAGACCGGGGCGACATCGTCGACCACCACACCTACCTGGTACTGAACAGCTTCGAGAAAGCGATGGAACAGCGCAACTCCTCCGACGAAGAAATCTTGTCTACCATCATCGGGCAAGCCATCTATGTATTCATCCTCGTATTGCTCTTCACCACCTACCTGGTGCTCTTCCGCAAAGACTACTTCCAGAAGCCCCGTTCGCTGGCAATGCTCTACACGTTGCTCGTCGTCTTTCCCGTCATCGTGTCGCTGATGATGCAGTTCAACAAGTTCAGCGTCTACCTCATCCCCTTTGCCATCGCCCCCATCTTCGTGCGTGTCTTCATGGACTCCCGTACAGCCTTCATCACCCATGTGATGATGATACTACTATGTGCCGTAGCGGTGAAATACCAGTATGAGTTCATCATCGTGCAACTGGTGGCAGGCTTGGTGGCCATCGACTCGCTGCGCGAACTGTCGAAGCGGTCACAAATCTTCTTGACAGCCATCCTTGTGACCTTGGGGTCAGCGATGGTCTACTATGCCTTGCAGCTGATACAGAGCGACGACATGTCGAAACTGGACCACTCTATCTACATCCACTTTGCCATCAACGGCTTCTTCCTCCTCTTCGCCTATCCGCTGATGCTCGTCATCGAGAAGACATTCGGATTCACCTCCGACGTGACGCTCTTCGAACTGTCGAACACCAACAACGAACTGATGCGTAAGATGAGCGAGATTGCTCCCGGAACATTCCAGCACAGCATCACCGTAGGCAACCTGGCAGCAGAGGTCGCCAACAGGATAGACGCCGACAGTCAGCTGGTGCGTACCGGTGCCTTGTACCACGACATCGGAAAGATTGTCAACCCCGTCTTCTTCACGGAGAACCAAGCCGGCGTCAACCCGCACGACAAGATCAGCAACCTGGAGAGTGCCCGCATCATCATCAACCATGTCTCAGAAGGTCTGCAACTGGCAGAGAAATACAACCTGCCACAAATCATCAAGGACTTCATCAGCACCCACCACGGAACGGGACTGGCACGCTATTTCTACATCAACTACAAGAACGAGCACCCGGACGAAGAGGTGGATGAAAGCCTCTTCCAATATCCCGGTCCCAACCCTACGACGCTCGAACAAGCCATCCTCATGATGTGCGACGGCGTAGAAGCAGCCTCACGGTCGCTTCAGGAATATACCGAAGAGAGTATCAGCTCACTGGTAGACCGCATCATCAACCAACAGGTACAGGCAGGCTTCTTCACGGAATGCCCCATCACCTTCCGCGACATCAACCTTGCCAAGCAGGTGCTTACCGACAGGTTGCGCAACATCTACCACACCCGTATACAATATCCGGAGGAGAAGGGGAGTTAAAAGGGAGTTAAAGAGGAGTTAAAGAGGAATTAAGGGGGAGTTATAAAGGAGTTGAAATCTCCTTTCTTGCATCAAGAAAAGTGCGCAAAAAGCCGATTTTTGTGCATTTTCTTTTAATGTTTGTTAATATCGTGTGCGCAAACACTTTAAAATTAAACATAATATATACCTTTGCAGCCGATTTTTTAGACTTTATTAAAAGATGAAGAAACTTAGATTAGCAGTAACTTCCGCAGTACTATCTGCGGCAACGGCTACAACATTTGCCGGCGGCATCCTGACCAACACCAACCAAAGTGTTGAATTTCTGAAGAATCCTGCACGCGATGCTGCCATAGGAATTGATGGAGTCTACAGCAACCCGGCAGGTGTTGCCTTCATGCCCAACGGCTTCCACCTTGCCATCAACTGGCAGATGGCACACCAGACTCGCACCATTACCTCTACAAACCCGCTCTTTGCATTGGGAAAGCGTAACGACGGAAAGACGACCAAGGAGTTTGAAGGCATTGCAGATGCCCGTTTCATCCCCTCTGTACAGGCAGCCTACAACACCGACAAGTGGAGTTTTCAGTTCAATTTCTCCATGCCTGGCGGTGGTGGTGTCTGCGAATTCAGCAACGGACTGGGCTCCTTCGAGAGCGCCGTGGGCATGATTGCCAGCAACCTGAAGCCCTTAGGTGCCGAAGGTTACGACTGTAACATGTATATGCGCGGACGCCAATACTACTTCGGATTCCAGCTCGGTGCTGCCTACAAGATCAATAAGCACTGGTCTGCATACGGTGGTCTGCGCGTTCTCTACGGCGACGCATCCTACAAGGCACGCATCAACAACATCCAAGTCAAGATGTCTAACGCTCAGGGGGAAGCCTACTATATCGACTTCGACCAGTTCATGTACAACTCCGTGAACACCATCAACAAAAAGTTAGGACAGGCAGAGCTGGCAACACAGCTGGGACTCTATACCCCGGAGCAGTATGCTGCCGCAAAAGCACAGGCCGATGCCGCTCTTTCCGGCATTGAGCCACTGCTGAAATACTCACAGGGCGTCAACCTGATGAGCATCCAGACGGGCTTCGGCATTGCTCCCATCTTTGGCGTCGACTTCCGCACAGGTCCTTTCAACTTCGCCGCCAAGTATGAGTTCAAGACGCGCATGAAGATGAAGAACCACTCTACGCTGGACAAGGCGATGGAGATTGACGCCGTCAACAAGTTCCGCGACAACACCGACGTCGACGAAGACGCACCGGCACTGCTCACACTGGGTGCACAATGGAGCATCACTCCGCAGATCCGTGCCAACCTGGGCTACCATCACTACTACGATACCGACGCCCACTGGTACCAGCATTCCGAGAAGAAGCTCGACGGAGGTACCAACGAATACCTCGGCGGTGTGGAATGGGATGTGACGAAGAAGCTGAACGTCTCTGCCGGCGGACAGATTACCCGCTATCAGCTTACAGACGACTACATGAACGACATGTCGTTCGTCGTCAACTCATACAGCTTCGGACTCGGTCTCTCCTACAAGATAACCGACCACGTCAAGGTGTCGGCAGCTTACTTCCAGACCAACTACAAAGACTACGACAAGGTGACGCAACGCCATCCTGAGACGGGTGCCGTCATGGTGGGCGATAAGTTCACACGTACCAATAAGGTGGTAGGACTGGGCGTAGAAGTGACGCTCTAAAGCGGGTCTACGTCGTAATAGACCTGCAACGCAGCATAGCGCGAATCTTTCAGCAGTTCCGACTGTATCTGCCGAAGGTATTCGCGCACTTTTTTATGGTCTATCCCATTCTCCAGCTTCAACATTATCTTACGGATGCTTAACTGCTTGACACGGGCTATCGAGGGCTTGTCCGGACCAAGCACCCTTTCACCAAACACTTCGCGCAACCGCGATGCCAGCTCGTAGCTTGCAGACTCGGCAACAGGCTCCTTGCGGTGCTTCAGATAGACGTAGACGAGATGATAGAACGGCGGATAGCGAAACGACTTACGCTCGTCCAGAAGGTCTTCATAGAATGTGTCGTAATCGGTATGTACCACCTGCCGGATGACGGGCAGCTCCGGACTCTTCGTCTGCAAGATGACACGTCCGCGATGTCCCTTTCGTCCGGCGCGCCCGCTGACTTGCGCCATCATCATGAACGCCTGCTCGTAGGCACGGAAGTCCGGATAGTTCAACATGGTGTCGGCATTCAGGATGCCCACCACCGACACCTTGTCGAAGTCGAGACCCTTGGTGACCATCTGCGTACCGATGAGCAGGTTGGTCTTGCCTGCAGAGAAGTCGCGGATGATGCGTTCGTATGCCGACCGTGTACGGGTGGTGTCCAGGTCCATGCGGGCAACACGTGCATCGGGGAATATCTCCATGATCTCGTCCTCTATCTTCTCCGTACCATAGCCACGTCCACGCAAGTCGGTGCTCTCACAGTTCGGACAGGCCTTCGGCACCGGATAGGTGGCACCGCAATAGTGACACGTCAGCAGGTTCTGGTTCTTGTGCAGCGTCAGCGAAACGTCGCAGTTCTGGCACTTGGGAACCCATCCGCACACCCTACATTCCACCATCGGGGCGAAACCGCGACGGTTCTGGAAGAGGATGACCTGCTCACCGGCTTGCAACGCCTCCCTGACGGCTGCCAGCAAGACGGGCGAGAAGGGACCACGCATCATCTTCCGACGCTGCAGGTCCTTGATGTCTACGACCTGCACTTCCGGCAGCTGGATGCCCTGATAGCGCTCCATCAATGTCACCAGCCCGTACTTCCCCGTCTTCGCGTTGTGGTAGCTTTCCGCCGAAGGGGTGGCAGAACCAAGGAGGATGGCTGAAGGTTGAGGGATGAATTGTGAATTATGAATTGTGAATTGTGAATTGTCAATTGTGAATTGTGAATTATGAATTCCCATCATGATGGCAACGCTGCGGGCATGGTAGCGGGGTGCCGGGTCTTGCTGCTTGAAGCTGGCTTCGTGTTCTTCGTCGACGATGACCAAGCCGAGCCGCTGGAAAGGCAGCAGGACGGCTGAACGGGCACCGAGGATGACGTCATAAGGGTGGCGTGAGAGCTGTTTCTGCCAGATTTCAACCCGTTCGGCATCGCTATATTTCGAGTGGTAGATGCCGAGTCGGCTGCCGAAAACACGCCGCAGGCGCTCCATCATCTGCACCGTGAGGGCTATCTCTGGCAGCAGATACAACACCTGCTTGCCTTCGTCGATGGTTTTCTGTATCAGGTGGATATAGATTTCGGTCTTCCCGCTGGAGGTGACACCATGCAAGAGCACCACCCGCTTCTTCATCCACTGGAAGAGTATCTGGTTATAGGCATCCTGCTGGACGCCATTCAGCGGCTTGGCATACTCCGGATGGGGCGCTCCGCCATCGTTCAGCCGCCCCACTTCGCGCTGAAACGTGGTCAGCACGCCGCGGTCGACGAGCGAACGCAGCGTTGCCGACGTACCATGAGAGACGTTCTTCAGTTCCTCGCACGTCATCGAGGTACCCGACTCCATCAGACACTTCACCATCTGCAACTGCTTCGTTGCACGCTTGAGCATCTCGCCCAGCACCTGCCTGCCGCGCTCCGTCTGATAGGGCTCCGCCAGCATCACGCACGTTTCCGTCTTCGGACGATAGTGGTCTTCGGCTTTCAGGCCTGACGGCAGAGCCGCCTTATACACTTCACCGATAGGCGACAGGTAGTAGTCGGCTATCCATTGCCACAGCCGGTACTGTGCCGGCAAGAGAATGGGCGCGGAGTCGAGCACCGACAAGACGTCCTTCATCGACGCTTCCTTGTCCTTCAGGTGCGCCGGCAACTCGTCATGAACGGCAACAGCCATCGCCGTATAGGTCTTGCTCTTGCCCAGCGGCACGACGACACGCACGCCGAACTGCACCTGTGACAGCAGGTGTCCGGGGATGCCGTAGGTGAACAGTCCTTCCAACGGCAAAGGCAATATCACGTCAACATACTTCATCTGCACCTGCAAAGGTATAGAGATTATTCTATTTGCACAACGCTAAAGCCCATTTTTCGCAAAAGACGCCAAACACGGATGACTTTTTAAATCGTAAATACTTGGATCCTTTAAAATACAAGTGGCGATAAGCCTGTAAATGACCTCAAATGAGGATAATGTTTTAGGAGTATTCAGAGAGTATCATCCCATCGGAATGATTCTTCCGCAACTAATTTCCGTTGGTGAAGCAAACCGCCGAGACTCTCATCGTTTGAGAATCTCGGCGGATATCTGTTTCTGAGGAGAATTTCGGGAAATCAGTCGTGCATATTTTGTGTGTGGCAGGCATCGACCACATTACGTTCCATATCCTCGTAGGAATAGGTGTGCTGGTATTTCTTGGCTACGTTCCGATAGAAACTTCTTATCTTGGCAGCCGTTCGCTTGGTGTAGAAATACTTATATTGCATATTCCTTGTCGTAGATGCCCTTGATGTCCTTCATCGTCAGTTCGTAGGCTTCTTCGGGCGTATATAGTTCCTTGTCCATGTCTGGAAAGTCCTCTTCGAGTAGCATATCAGGCAGTAACCTGGTCTGTATTGGCTTGACACTCTCTATAAGTATCGACACCAACTCCAGTTTCTGGCTGTCGTCCATGTCCTTCACCATTTCGAGGTAGTAGCTCATTGGACGAACGGTGCGTTGTTTTGCGGTTGTTGTTGCCATATCTTCTTGCATTTAGAATTACTGGCAGCAAAGATACAACTTTTTCGCGAGATTAGCACAGCTCCCTCAGATTTTTATATATTACTGTCCGCTAAACATAGACATCCCCATCCCAACTCCTTCGCTCAAGCAACATGCCAAAAGGGGTGTTCCCCTCACACTGAGGGCACAGAGTGGGCTTGTTTCTTTCGTTCAGCCGACGATAAAAAAGCGGTGGACTTCCGATTGAGAAGTCCACCGCTAAGTGTTAACAGGATGGCTGGCGCTTAGAAGAAGTAAGCCAGACCTATCTGCCAGGCGTTGTTACGCCCCTTGAACGCGGACTTCACACCTTCCAGTTCCGTCAACTCACCCGTCTTGGTGCAAGCGATGTTGTAGTTGGCTGTCACCTGCAGGTGGGAGAGCAACGTTGCACCGATACCGAGGTTCACGCTGAAGTTAGACGTCTTCAGCCGCCATTCCAGCGCGTCCTGGACGATGGACTGATTCTTCTCGCCGATATTGAAGCCAAACTGTGGACCGGCAAAGAAGAAGACGTTCGCCTTATCGCCCAAGCCGACGGTATAGCGCAGGTTGACGGGGATGGCAATCTGATGCTGCTTGAGGGTCTTGTCCACCTTTCCGTGTTCATCATAGAGGTCATCGACCTTTGCCGAACGCTGGTCGTAGAGTGCCGACACATCGACACCCAGCCCGACGATGGGCAACGTAAACTTCACGGTAGGACCGATGAAGAAGCCTGCGCGGTTGTTTGTCTCGAAAACAGAATTGCTGAACTTCATGTTGGTGACGTTCACACCACCTTTCAATCCGAACTTCACCTGGGCGGAAGCCGGTGCTGCGAAGCATGTCGCCAGCAACAACGCCAATGCTAAAACCTTTCTTCTCATGATTCTTTGATTATTGTTATTACGAAGAACTGCGGCTAATGACGCAGTTTAATGATTTCGATGGAGAGGGGCGGACTGCCATCAATGACGTTCGCGCCTTACGGAGACGCGGGCAGAGCTGCCGCGGCCGCTGCTACCTCCGCCACGACGACGAGAGGACGAGACGCTGCCACCGTTACGACGGTTGGCGCGACGCTGCTTCTTCGTCATCTTCGCCTCGGCAGCCGCGATGCTGTCGAGCGAATCTTTCTTGGCAGGGTCGCCGAAGATGTTCTTTTCAAAGTCGGTAAGCTCCTTCTCGATGCGCTTCTGCTCGGCAGCCATCAGCGAGTCGGTGGGACAATACTGCTGCAAGGTCCTTCCAAGCATGTTGGTGGTCTTATATATCTTACCCTTATACTGGTTGGTGGTGAAGTAGTCGTCGACACTCATCGTGGCTGCATTGTTCAGGTCGCTCGTCATCATCATCTGCTTGGAGAGGAACGGAGCCACATCGTCATAGCGCACCCAGAACAACGGATACTTCTGTTCGGCATCGCCGAAGTCGTCTTCACGGAACATGATGGGACAGAGCGCCACCACCTTGCGGTGGAAGGTGGCAGTGCCTTGGTCGTAGTAGGCACTCTCTTTCAGGTAGTAGGCTTTCACCTCACGTCCCGGAATGTCGGCATTGTCCAACCGTATGCGTCCGTTGGCGTTGCGCTCATAATAGATATGGTAGTTGTCGAGGAACTGCAACGGTTTGACGCGTGCCGAGTCGGTGAACACCTCGTTGCCGTCGAGCCTGTATTCATAGACGCGGATGTTGCCCGTCATCATCAATTTGAAGATGTAGGTGAACAGGTTCATCTGCGAACCGATGGGTTCGGTGGGATAATACAGGCCGGCATTGGCTTCCTCGGTAAGCTTCAGCTCACGGTAGATGTCGCGTCGCCACACCACGTCCGACGACATCTCCTGCGCCACGGGGAAGGAGATGCGTGCCCTTGTAGTCATGTTGTTGGCGTTAGACTGCTGAGCCCTCTGCTGCTCTGCCCTGCGTGCCTTGGGCTGCGCTACAGCATAGCTAAATGATAAATGACACATGATCAATGACAAGATCATTATCACCGCCATTCTGTGCTTCTCCATATTTACTTTCTGAATCATCATCTTCTTGCTTTGTTATGTTTTGTTTATCATCTGTCATTTTCCATTTACGCCCCAGGCTGCCTACTTCACGATGACCTCCAATGCTGAGCGCAGGGTACGGGTGATGCCGTCGGGACCTACAGCTACGACACGGGTGATGTAGAATCGCTTGTTGCGCGAGAGTGAACGGAACATCTCCTTCTGACGGGCTGAGAACGACGCACCGGCTGAAGCCACAGGTATGGCATTGCCCATGTTGTCGAAGAAGACGGTTTCGAAACTGTTCACACGGAACGGGATATCCAACAGGCCGTCGTCGATGGCAGCATGGATGCCGGAGGCTCCCATGAGGGCTGCCTTGCCGAGTCCGCCGCCCTTGAAGCGGTCGGAACCAACGACGATGTAAGGAGACGGATCGGGCAGCTTGCGCACCTTGAAGGTGAAGGTGCCGACGCTATGTCCCTTGGCTGAGACATTGAACGTCACGTTCTGACCTACTGCCGCGGGCACGGCTATGTAATGGCCGGGACCGGTAGAGCGGATGCTGCCGCCTGTCATGCTGACGGAGATGGAACTCTGCGGCGTGTTGGAGACGCTGACGCTGATGGGGTTGTCGAACCCGGCATACAGCACGTTCATCAAGTCGGCAGAGAGGGTGGCACCTGTCGGGGCAAGGGGCGGCGCCACGACCTGGTACTTCTGACTGAAGTCGCGTCGCAACATGTTGCCTGCCACATCGCGCATGAGGATATATCCGTTAAAGGTATAGTCGCCGACACCGCCCACGTTGAAGGAATAGGTGTCGCCTTGTATCTTCCTGCCGTTGACATAGACCTCCGGCACCTGCGTGGTGTCGACAGCTGCCATCACCATCTTGGCAGTAAGCTGGTCGCCAGGATACAGCCTGGTGGCACTGGGCACGACGAACGCTTCGAGCTTGTTGACACGGATGTCCTTCAGACCGACGTTGGAAACCAGCGTGTGGAGCACTTCACCCTCGGCATAGCGCACGTCGCTCTGCAACTTGGTGAGCAGGGTGACGGCAGCCGCTACGGGCATGTCTTCAAACATATACTCCTGCCAGTTCTTGCCTAAAGTGGCGTTCTGGTTCTTGGGGACTTCCGTAGAGAGGTTGTTGGCGATAATCTCACGCTGCACGGGATCGGTGACGAAGGTCAGGATGCGGTCACGATAGTGGTTGATGGCATCGAAGAGCTTCTTGCCCTGCCCTGTGCCGGGTGCCAACATGACGTGGCTGGCAGCCTCTAAGTTGTCTTTGTTTTCTATATGCTTAGGATCTCCGTTCTCGCCGTCGGCCTCCTTGACGATGCGCTCCTTGAGATGCTGGGCGAAGTTATAGAGCGAGTCGCTCATATTCTTGACCGCCGTAGCCTTCTCAAACCATTGACGCACCTTGGAAGGATTCTTCTTCATCTGCCGTTCCAGGTCGTCGAAGATGGCATCGTTCTGCTTGCTGGAGTTCGCGGTGGTACGGCTCAGGCTCTCCTCAACGATGGAGAATCCGTTGAGCACCTCCGTCGAAATGTTCAGCGCAAGCATAGCCATGAGGACGACATACATGAGGTTGATCATCTTCTGGCGAGGAGATACTGGTCTTTTCTTGATTGCCATATTGTCAATTTACAATTTGACGATTTACAACTTACAATTTGATGAATTGCGATTGTACGATTATGGTTTGACTGCCGCAGGCATGTTGACGGTCATCGCCTCAATCATGCGGGCATAGATGCGGTTGAGTTCCTCTATCTGCGAAGCCATCTTGCGGGTCTGGTCGTTGATCTGGTCGATGGTGCCGACCTGCTGGCTGGCAGCCTTAAGCTGCATCTCGTAGATCTTGGTGATGCCCGTGAGGGTGCGGTTGAGGTTCTCCATCTCTTCGGAGTCGCGTGTCAGTCGCTCGCTTTGGGCGCTGACCTTCTGCAACATCTCGGTGAGCGAGTTCAGCGCATCGACATAGTTGCTCTGAGCCTCTGCCATCTCCGGCGTGTTCTCTTGCTGCCCTGCCATCCATGCACTGCCCTGCGTCTGCATGGCAGCGGCTATCTGCTCGGCGGTGGGCACTGCCACGGTAGCGGCAGGAGCAACGGAAGGTGACGCAACGGCGGCAGCAGGTGCCGCTTCTGCCGGAGCCTGAGCAGCAGGACGGGCTGCGCCACCACCGATGATGATGGTTCCTCCGCCTGCAACGGCTGCGGGTTGTACGTCGACAGCTGCGTCTTCGCCCTCTTCATTCTCACCTTCTTCGAACTCATCCTCTTCAAAATGGGTCGGCAACTCGCGGCCGTCGGCGGTCTTGTCGAACGGACGGTCGAAAGCTGAGAGGAAGAACACGATGACCTCGGTACCCATACCCAGGAACAGCATGACGTTGGCACCAGGAAGGTGGGTCAGCTTGAACAATGTTCCGAGGATAACGATAGATGCACCCCAACTGTATGCGTAGTTCAGGAACGTCTGTCCCGGTACGCTGTCCATCCACTTCTGCAGACGGTACACCATATTGAATTTGCTATACTCTGTCATTTCTTTCTCTTCTTACTACTTTTTCTTGCTTGTTTTGCTGCTTCACTCGATGAACTTGCCAGGCTGCGCACGCATCGGAAACCGATGTAGGAGCGGGGCTGGTTCTGATATTCCCATGTGCGCCATGCACTGCGGATATACGACTCCGGGTCTTTCCACGAGCCACCGCGCACACTCTTCTTCTTCAACCGGTAGGGGTCTTCCTTGGCTGCCTTGTAATCGAGCTGCGGATTCAGGTCGTTCATGGCATCGACGCCTGCTTCGGTATAAATCGTACTGGTCCATTCTGCCACGTTACCCGCCATGTCATAGAGTCCGTTACTGTTGGACGAGAAGATGCCTACCTTGCTGGTGATGAGGTTTCCGTCCTTGGTGTAGTTGCCACGGTCGGGCTTGAAGTTGGCATAGAAACATCCGTTGCCACTCTTCACATCCGCGTTTTCCCAGGGGAACTCCGACTGGTCCCTGCCGCGGGCAGCATACTCCCACTCGGCTTCGGTCGGCAGACGGTAGCGCTGTATGTAACGAGCCTCGCCTCCGAGTCCTTTCAGCAGATAGTCGGTACGCCATGCACAGAAGGCATTGGCTTGCTCCCACGTCACACCGACGACGGGATAGTCGTTATAGGTGTTGTTGCAGAAGTAGCTGCGCAGGTAGGTTTCGTTGTCGGAGTTGCGGAAGTCGTTCACCCAACAGGTGGTGTCGGGATAGACATTGACAATATAGGTGTTGAGGAAGTCCCACGGACCGCTGAGCGGACGGTTGATGGTCTCGCGGATGATGCGTCCTTCGTCGTCGATGTAGGCGGTATCTTTGGAAATCATCACCACCTCATTGGGGTCTGTCACGATATCAGTGTTCAGATGACGTTCCTCAGGGCGCATGCGGTTGCGGCGAAGGGCTGCCGTCGTGTAGTCGTAGACCTCATAACGGTAGTTCAGCTGACTGGCATCCAGCATCTTCTCACCTGTCACAGGATTGTAGGTATACAGGCTTTCGATGGCACGCTGCTCGTCCTCATTGGGCTTGCGGGGCAGGTTCTTGCGCCAGTTCAGGTGGGGCTTCACCGGATCGCCGTTCTTGTCTTCGGTAATCATATAGGTCTCGTCACCACCATAGGAGGGGTCGGCAAGACGTGTGCGGAGAATGGAGTCGCGCACCCAGAACACAAACTGCTTATACTCGGAGTTGGTGACTTCGGTCTCGTCCATCCAGAAGCCGTCTACGGAGATGTCTTTCACTGGTGTCTGCTTACCCCACAGGCTGTCTTGCTTCTCGATACCCATCTTCAACCAGCCACGCTTCACCAGCGTCATGCCGTAAGGAGCGGGCTCACGGAAGCTTCTGCCGCCACCGACACCGACGACCTCGCCGCCTTTGCCGGACGAAGAGGCAGACTTACCGCCGAAACAACTCGTCAGTGCCAACACAAGGAGGGCACTGATGCAGCATACTACTATTCTCTTCATTGTTTTCATCTATTGCGAATTATCAATTGTCTATTAACATCATCCTTCAACCTTCATCCTTCTACAGATACCTCACGCTCTTGTGTTTGTTGCGTCCCTTCTTGTGAAGGTTGATGTCGGTCTGATAGCTGACAAACAGTTCATGGCTGCCATTGCCAACACTGATTTTCGAGGTGTAGATCTCATAGCTATAACCGAGGTTAATGCCGTGGAAGCTGCCACCGATATGCACGGTGACGGAGTTGGTGGGACTATAGAAGACACCACCATACAACATCTTGTTGTCGTTCTTATAGACCAGTCTGCCACCCACGTCGGCACGATAGGCATGGCCGTCATAGCGCACCAAAGCGGCAGTCGGTATTGATAGAAACGGATTTCTCAGTTTTATATTGTATCCACCCGTCAAATAAAATGTCGGATCGACTTTCAATTCGTAGGTTTCACCCAGCTCTACCAACGGTGCATTCAGGTGTTGAACGGACGCACCGACATACCAACGCTTGCGGGTGTAATAGAGACCGAGACCTATGTCGAAAGAGTTGCCGTTGACATCGGTGGTCGGAATGGCAGGGTCTTCGGGGTCGTTCACGTCAACCTTTGAGCCGTTGAACTTCTCGGAGAGGAACCCTCCCTGCACGCCGGCAGCCAGTTGGCCGCCGAAGAGCTTGAAACGAAACGCATACTGCGCTGCTAAACGCTGGTGGTTGAACAGACCTATGCGGTCGTTCATCAGCTGGATGCCCACGCCGTGATAGTTCTTCATGAAGTACAGCGGCATGTCGGCAGCAAGGTAAGCGGTCTGCGGATTGTTCTCGAAGCCGGCAAAGTCGATGGCGTAGGCACCAATGACGTTCAACTTCGACTCTTTACCCACAGAAGCGGGGTTGAACGACGGCTCCATCCCCCAGAAATGACTGAAGGCTGGCTCATACTGCGCTTTCGACACTATACAGGTCAAAGACAGCATCAACAATATGGATAATCGTTTAAACACGAGATAATAACGCAGCAATCCACGATTTTATTGTTACAAGTTCACAAAAAAAGGCTGTAAGCACTTAGCCCAAGCCTTCAAACGGTCTAACAAAACTCAAACATCACACCCGATTTCTTGCCACAGACGTAGGCTATGGGGGGAAGGTTCTGTTGCACAAGATGGTCCAGATATAAGGGCTCACCTTCTACTATCAAACTACACTGAAAGGTGTCACCCTCAACAAGGCGGGTGTTTTGGGAGGAAATCACCCGGAAAGAGAGTTCACCTTGATACTCAATGTCGCACACCCTGTCGGGTTGCCAGGTAAGACGCAGCCGGTCGCCACGAACCAATGAGTCTGTCACACTCAGCCGTCTGCTCATGATAGGATTGCTTTGTCGTTCCTTGGGCAGTAGTGCGTTCTGTTGATATTCATCCCATCCTTGATAGCCCAGGAAGCGCACAAGAATGTCAAGCGTACTCCTTCTTGGCTCCACCTTCTCTTCCACATATCCCCACAGACGCATCAGGGTGGTACGGCTGACGAGGATGTGCAACCGTGCGTAGATGCGCTCACTAAAGAATTCAAAATCCTTAGGGGACTGCAGCTTCCTGCCAAGCGCTGTTTCTATGTCATTCCGTAGTTGTTCCTTTGTATTCATTCTTCATTCTTTTAAGCAGTTCCTCCGTATTCGTCCATATTCGTAGGAAAGCATCCAACTTCAGTTGGAGTCTGATTCTCACTTCTTTCTTTTCCTTGTCAGTAAGATTTTGTGTCTGCGTGCGCATAAAGCGCTCAATGGCATGTTTGCCACGGTTGTATCGCTCATCGATGCTTGTTCCTTTTTCCGCAACGGCTTTACGCAAGTTGTCCGCCCCCGCCATAAATGCACTCGACATGCGATCATTGCTTTGTGCCTCATCCTGCTGTTCTTCCTCTTGTTGCTGTTGGCGCTCCTGATAGTCGGTCACAGCGTCCACATTGCCCACGAGTGCCGTCATAGCAGCACCTTGTTTGGTTTGTTCCTGCTTGTTTTCGTCGATGTGGTGCCTGAGGGTATCTATTTCTCGTCGTTGCCGTTCTATGGTGGTCTGTTGCATGGCGACGGCTTGCTGCTGATTCCTCGTCTGAAGGTTCAGCGCCCTCTGTCGGTATGCCAATACGATTATTACACCTATTGTTACAATCAGTATCAAGCCCAACAACGCCACCATCCATCGTCGCGCCAATGACAACCGGCGGCTTATCGCTTCTTCCAGTGCTTGAACATGCTGATAGCGCTCGTCTATCGGCAGCATACACCTTTTTATTATATAGCGATAGGGACGACCTAACGCCATCTGTTGGAAGATGACTCCCAGACTATAAATGTCATTACGCCCATCGGCAATGGTGCCCTGCATCTGCTCAGGCGACATGTAACGAGGCGTACCGGCAGGCTGTTTCAGAATGGCATGACTATCAGTATCTGCCAGTCCGAAGTCTATGAGCTTGACGCCCTTGCCGTTTCTGGTGACGATGATGTTCTCCGGCTTCAGATCTCTGTGCGCGATGCCCTTGGCATGAACATAGCCAATGGCAGCCGTCAGTTCGTCAGCCACACGCCGCCGTTGCTGTTTTGTGGCCTCCCCTTGCAGCCAGTCCTTTAAAGTCGAACCATCCACAAACTCCATGACGATGCAATAGCCAATACCCTCTACCGTTTCCAGACCGTATGCCGTTACCACACTGGGGTGTTGCATTTGCATCAGTATTTCAAATTCTTTGCGCAGGCGCTGAAGGCAGGCAGCTTCTCCTGCCACCTCATTCCTTAAGCCTTTCAACAACCACCAACGCCCATACCGCTTCGCTTTGGCAACAACATTCACGTCCGACGTGCTGAGAACCTCCACGTCGGTGAACGTATGGCTGATGCCTTCAAAGGAATCGGTGATATAGCCCGATGCAGAACTGTCAAGGTCTTGTTTCTTCATGCGTGTGCAAAAGGTTCAGATTAAACACCAGATAACAGGAATTGGAAGAGACCCATAAATCGTATCCCCTTGTCGTCAGTATATGGAGCAATATCGCTACCAGTGATTACTATTTTCTGAAAACTATCATCTACTTTGAGGAGCGACTTGAGTTCTTGCTGCCGTTTTTCTTCACTATCTATGGAGAAAGCCGACTGGATGTAGTATTTTTCGAGTCCGTTATTGGCTATGAAATCTATCTCATATTGAATGTACTCAAGTTTGCCATTACGCTTCTCACGAGCCTCCACGACACCGACATCTACCGCAAAACCACGCATCCGAAGTTCGTTGTAGATGACATTCTCCATGATGTGAGTAATCTCCTGTTGGCGAAAATTGAGTTTGGCATTGCGCAACCCCACATCCACAGAATAGTATTTCTTGATACTCTCGAAATACTTATTGCCCTTGATGTTGTAGCGTTTGGCACCTTCAAACAGAAAAGCTTCTTCCAGATAGTTGATATAATTGGAAACGGTCTCCGGTTCTATTTTAGTGTTTTGTACATTTCTCAGCACATTACTGATGCGGTTTGGATTGGTCAGCGAACCTACCGATGAACATAATGCGTCGGCAAGTGCAGAAAGAGCCTCGCGATTCTTTACTTTGTGGCGCTCCACGACATCATCGAGATAGGTTTTGTTCCACAACCGCTGCAGATAGGCAACTTTCTGTTCTGGTGTGCGTTGGCGAACCAGTCCAGGCATGCCACCATAGGTGTAATACTCCTTCCATAGTTCGCTGACAGGCTCAGTCCTGTTAGTACAGAACTCGTGGAACGAGAAAGGCCATACTTTCACCTCATCGCCACGTCCGCGAAAGATAGTTTTTATGTCAGAAGAAAGAAAATGTGAATTGCTACCAGTAATGTATATGTCAACATTGTCCTTGCTGTTCAAACCATTGACCAACTTCTCAAACCCCTCCACCTCCTGCACCTCATCAAGTACTATATAATAAGGTGTAGAGTCATCCGTAATGCGACTATACAGATAGGCTTTTAGCACCTGACGGTCTGTCAGATCGCCAGTTTCTTCATCGTCCATATCGAAGGATACTATGATAATGTTATCTTCTGCCACACCTTGTTCAAGCAGATAATCCTTGAAAATTCTGTTGAGCAGCCATGACTTTCCGGAACGTCTGGGACCGGTAATGATTTTAACTTCCCCGTTTCCCATTCTTTCTATCAGTTGACGAAGATAGGTCTCTCTTTGAATGTAATTATCCATTTCTATTCGGATTTTGCTGCAAAGTTACAATAAATTCCGAATACGGTCAAGCTTTTATTCGGAATTTACTGCATTATTACAGTAAAACCCGTTCAACTATCAAATTATTGGTCCATTTGTTTGTCCTTCATACAAAAGGAATGAAATGGAACACCTCGAAATGACATACATGAAATAAATTTGCAACAAAAAAGAAAAAAATCAGCTCACAATGGAATACTTTTCAAAAATAATGCCTATCTTTGTGCCGTTGGTCTGCAAAGACCGACGACATAGAGGAGAGCTATTTAGCTTTGACCCGTCTGAAAAACTGCAAATTTTTAGTGATAAGGGTAAAAGTCTGAAAGTTGTTCCTCCTGCAGTAGCATATATACTGCTCACTCCTTCTATGGAGGCGGCTCACATATATACCTGCAGGTGTGAGCTGATTTCATTCTTATTATCACGGGTATTGCAGAACCTTCAGACTAAGGATGTCGAGAAGGCTCACACTCTTTGGACATATGTAAAACCGAGAAATAAGTAGAAATTCTTTAATTCATCGAATACTTAAAACATGGATTATATAAATAGTTTTCTATATCTAAACAAGTTGGATATGACAGGACCATATTGGGGCTTCTGCTATTTCAATTGGGATGAACTCTGTATCCAAAACATTTATTCGAATTCATATAATTACTTTTATAACAAAATCTTTCAAATACAATATTACTTTAACATTTAAAACAAAAAACTTATGAAAAAATTAATGATTACAGCACTGGTTTGTGCAGCATTTGTTAGTGTTTATGCTCAAGATGCAAAAAAAGAGGATACGAAATATCGTAGAAGTTCTTTGTATATGATGATGTTGCCAGACGATGATTTGAAAGGAGACCAATTGAAGGTGGTTGAAAATGCATTTACCACTAAGGCTTTCCCTGACAAGTACAATAATCATAACTTAAAGAAGACCGTATTTTCTGCGCAGAATGTTAAGGCTATTGATGTAACTCAGGACCAAATCCATGCCGCAGAGAAATTGCTGAACTCTAAAAAGAAAGGTATCGGTAAGATTGCGGGAAAGTTGGGCGGATTTATGAAGAAACTGGAGGAAAAACCAGATACAGCTCAGAAGGAAAATACAAAGAATGCTGGTTATATAGCTAAGTTAAATAAGTATTTCGATGAAAATCATGTAGCTCAGAAGTTGTTTGCTAAGTGGCTTGGAGGTGGTGAAACTGCAGACGAAGGCAAGAAACCGATTAGTTATCAACTTGTTGAGGCCCGCGGTTTGCAGACATTGAGCCAGGAGGAGATTGCTACTAATCGTGACCTGTACCTTGGTGAAGCAATGAGCGATATCATTCCCAGGACATTTATTATGGTTAACCGTTACGCCTATACCTCTGCTGAAGAGATTATCGCTTTGACTGCAGCTGTGGCTGATCAGTTTGGAGGTGGTGGTTATGCTTCATTAGGTGGTGCTTTGCTGTCTAAAGTTCTTAAAGGTTATTTTGTAATGACAAATACATACCTTTACCAACTTGATCTTACAAATGAACAAGTTACTAATCTTGTGGAAAAATATAAGAAAGATATTTCAGGCATTTATAATGACAAGTCCATCAAATTGAAGTATGTGGGTAAAACAATGAAGTATGCTCCTGCTACAATGAAATTATCAACAAAGAGCGATGCTGATACTAAACTTATTGCACGTGCTACTGTTCGTGCTACAGATGCTGCTATTGCTGATCTGCAAAAGAAATATGAAGAATTCAAAACATTGGCAACTCTTCACCAAGAAGATGATGGAACACTCTTTTCTTATATAGGAAAGAAAGAAGGCATTAATAGCGGTGATAAGTTTGAGGTGTTGGAACGAGTGATGAAGGATGGTAAAGAAACTTTCAAAGTAGTGACAACAATAAAGGTTGATAAAAATGGAGTATGGGATAACCGTGAAGGTGCTGGTGAGATTATTCAAGGTGCAGCCCAGGATAAAGAAGGCGATGATATCAATACAAGTCTGACTTATACCACTTTTGGTAAGAGTAAGAAGATACTTGAGGGTAGTTTAATTCGCCAAGTTAAATAATATAAGGTTATGAAGCAAATATTAATAATGTTAGTAGGACTGTTTATTACGACAGTCCCTTCATTCGCAAGGGATAAAGACGAAGACATGTACAACTATGAACTTGAAAGTGCGGTAGGTAATTTCTCACTTCAAGCGGGTTGGAATGTGGCTAAAGTGTGGAATTATGGTAAGCGCGAGTTTCTTACCAAGGAAAATGCCATGCGTAACGCTGTTCATGGTATTATTTTCAAGGGATATCCAGGTTATGGCGGTAATACTGGCGTAAAAGCCCTATGTCCAGAGGGTTATGAGCAGCATAGAGAGTTTTTTGATGAATTCTTTGGTAGCGGTAAGTATCGTCAGTTCGTTCAACTTTCAAATAATGGATTGCTTACTGCTGCTGATGTTATCAAGTATGATAAAAAAAGATATAAGGTAGGTATGATTGTAATGGTAAACACTGCGGCCTTGCGTGCATATCTTGAACAAAACAACATTTCAAAGGGTCTTGACTTCTTATTTAGAGATAATTAATTATATATGAATATGAAAAAGAATTTATTATTATTGTATTTAATGCTGGCACTCAGCATTCCAACTTTTGCACAGGCTGACAAACCTTCAATGATGGTTATTCCAGACATTGCCTGGTTCGTTAGAAACAATTATGTTACCGAGCATAACAATAATGGTAAGGTACAAAGAATACCTAACTATACCAAAGCCTTCGAGGAGAATTCCGATGTTAAGGAGGCCATTGCTACTCTTGGTGAACTATTCCAACAACGAGGTTTTGAACTTACTAGTTTGGAGGAAACACTTAGTTCACAGGATCAGGAGGATGCTTTGGAAATAGGTATGGCTGCCGATGGGTATGGCGATGAAACCAATATGGGTGTAGCCGATCAGATTCTAAATCAGTATAAACCTGACATAAAACTTACTGTCGATTGGCAAACATCGGAAATTGGCTTCCAAAAGGCCTTAAGGGTAACAGTCCGAGCTTTAGATTCCTATACGAATAAACAGATTGGTAATCTCACTAACACGACTCCTCCAATGGCACGTAGTGCTTTTCTGGCTGATATGATTAAGCAGTCGGTTAGTGCAGGTTTTGATAATTTGACTAATAATATGATGACTTATTTTCAGGGTCTTCAGAGCAAAGGGCGTGAGGTTAGAATGTCTGTTCGTGTTACAGCTAACAGTAGTGTGACTCTGTTTGATCAAATTGGTGATGATCGACTTAATATGGTACTACAAAAATGGGTACGCCAGCATTCAATAAATGGCACAGGTAATACCGCAGGAAGTCCTTCACGTGCCAGAATGAATTTCCAGAATATCCGTATTCCTCTTACAGATCAGTATGGTCAAAAGATGACAGCTTATGAATGGGCTACAAATGAGGGACTTGAGGCATATCTTAAATCATTAGGGGTTAGTGCTCGTGTTGACGAGAATGGTATTGGCTCTATTACTGTAAGAATAGGTGCAAACTAATTATTAAGTTTATGAAACACTATGTATTATTAATTGTTGCCCTTTTATGTGTAGGGCAGGCATCAAGGGCCCAGATTCAGGTCTCACCTTTGGTCGTTGATAATAACACCCAAGGCCTGGCAGGTGCTAGCTCAATCATTGAGAGCAAGTTGCAAAGTGTGCTTTCGCAGAATGGCATTTTATGCAATTATGGTGAATCACGTTTTGTGTTGACGGCAAAGTTTGATGTTATTGATAAGCAGACATTGAATACAGTCCCCGTGAAGATAGTTTCCCATCTGAACGTTTCTCTAGGAATAGGTGATGGTATTGATGGCACATGTTACGGCACTACTTCATTCGAGGCTACAGGCGTTGCTTCTACAGAGGAACAGGCTATTATTAACGCCGTTAAGCATTTTAATGGAAAATCGCCTCAGATAAGCAATCTGATAACGAGGGCAACAAATCGGATTGTAGAATATTACAATCGTAATTCTGCATCCATTATTGCTGAGGCTCGTGCTTTAATTAAGTCCCAAAAGTATAATGAGGCCGTTTATGTACTTAACACCATTCCTATGGCATGCAAAGGATACAGTGAAGCTCAAGGTTTGATGGCACAGGCTTATAAATCTAACATCAACCACAATTCCGCACAGGTTCTTGCTGCAGCTAAAGCCTACTGGGCTGCAAACCCGACAACAGAAGGTGCAAATGAAGTCGCCAATATGCTCTCCGAGATTGACACAAATTCTCCGGCTTACGCGGGTGCTAAGCAACTTATGTCACAGATGTCAGCACGCTTTAAGTTGCGTGAGGACCGTGATTATGCGCTTAAGACAAAGGAAATGAATCAGCAATATGCCCTTAACCGTGCTCAGATTAAAGCTGCTGAGAATATTGCTGTGGCTTATGCTAAGAGCCGTCCGCGTGTGGTTTACAACACGCCAATTATTAATCGTTGGTGGTATTAATATTAGTAAAAAAATGGATTTACAATGAAAAAATTTTATTTATTCTTTTTTGCAGCAGCACTTGTTCTGCTGGTATCTTGTGGCGATAATGCTAAGAATGGTAATACTGGTAATACTGCCATAGGTAATGCAAAGGTGGACTCTATGCAGGTGGAAAACGAACAAATGCAGCAGTTCCTTGATTTGATTGCAGGAAGTATGGATAGTATTGCTATTCAGGAGGGCTACCTTCTCACTGGTGGACCTGATGGTATGCCTCTAACTAATCGCGCGAAAATCATGCAGCATATTAAGAATTTAAAGGCTTTATTGGCACGCCAACATGCCCGTGCTTCCGAACTTAAGAAATCCCTTTCTAGTAATAATAGCGTAATTGCAGCTAAGATAAAGAAAATAATTGCTGTATACGAGCGTCAACTTAAAGGAAAGGACGCAATGGTTGCTAAGTTGTCTAAACAGGTAGAGGATGATGCTTTTAATATTGCCGACTTGAAATATACAATTAAGGAAATGGATCGTGACAACTATGAAATTAAAGTTAAGAATGAGGCTTTGGATGAAACAATTAATGACAAAGATAGTGAGATTAACCGTGCATATGTTAAGGTCGCTTCAAAGGACGATCTTAAGGCTGCAGGTCTTCTCAATGGTGGCGGTTTATTCAAGAAAAAGAAACTCGACGTATCTCAGATTAACAGCGCTCATTTTGATGAGGTTGACATTCGCAACTTCACTAGTTTGAATATTCCTGGCAAGAAACCAAAGATTCTTACTCAGGTTCCTACAACATCATATAAAATTGAGCAGAATAGCGACGGAACTACTACGCTTACTGTACTTGATCCACAGGAATTCTGGAAGGTCAGTAAGTATTTGGTAATACAGTCCGATTAGAAATTGTTCATCGTCAGATATTTTATGCCCTATTGAGTTTCTCAATAGGGCATAAAAATAGGACGATTTGAAAGTGCTTCCTCTATGCTATGGTCGTACTCTTACCTTAAAGAGTTCGTAAGCCAAGCTATGTAAAGTAAGGCAGAAAGCATCACGGAGACGGCATAATGATTTTTAACAAATAACGATTTTCTATGAGATTTATCAAAAAACATTGGGCGGGCCTATTCATCTTGATAGGAGCCGTCATGATTGCTTCCTGTGCGGACAACAAACAGGAACAAGTGAAGAAGTTTGCCGCTGACTTCGCGACAAAAGTGAGTAAGAACCAGAAGGACTCCCTGTTGGTGGTATGGCCCGACGCAGCGAAAGCAGACTCGCTGGCGCTGACGTTCAACCCCGACAGCATCAAGGTGGAACCGACGCAGACGGAAGGCCAATTCAAGGTGAACTTCGGTAATGCCGACATGATAGTGGCCGTTGCCGAAGACGGCAAGATGACAGTAGGAGAGACAAACGGTCTCTTCGCCTGGCCGGAAGAAAAGCTGCAATTTGCAAAAAACTGGTTGGGTGGAGCCTGGCATGACCGACGCCGAGATGGCGGAACGCCTACAAGACAACGAATTTGAATCGACACTGCAGGCAAAATTCATCAAGGACATCAAGTCGAAATTGAAGGCAAAGATTACTGGTACATGGGGAGATGATATCATTGATGGATATATGTGGGTATCAGCCAAAGGAGCTGTCATCACCGTCTATAACAATTCTGAAGTTGAAATTCCGGGCAATGCATACAGCGTGACATACAGGACATGGTATGGGGGGGCGCCTAAAAATCAAAGTATACAGTCCGAATCCGTTGGAGGAATAACTATCCCTGCAGGAGGAAAAGCCGTGTCGAAGACTTCAAGACTAGGACCAACTATGGAAGACGATCACGATGTCTTGCTCAATATACGCGAAGGCGCACTGACGGGATTATTCATGGCGTCGTTCACCCCTACGGGCAATGAATATCAAGAGTATTTGGATGCGAAAGAAAGATGAATTGGCAGGAATGAGGAAGTTGCTTACCATCTTATTGCTTATGTTGGCGATAGGCACACAAGCGCAACAAAGGCAGATTTCTTACATTAAGTCTGATGGCGCTTGGTGTCATGTGTACGACGAGAACGGAAGGAAGGTCACTACGCTGTCGAGAAGCACTGTTGGCGACGTGGTGGGCTGGGGCTCAGACTTCTTCGTTACCGAGGATGGCGGGTGGGTTAAGATCTACGACATCAGCGGCAAGAAGATTTGTACACTCTCGAAGTCGTCGGTAGGGAAGGTTATCGGTGTATCCGGCAACACATTTACCTGCCGTGACGGGGGATGGATTAAGGTTTATGACAAGAATGGCAGGAAAATAAGTACCCATTCCTAATTTTAGTCGCACAGAGACCACTATTTGGTCGCACAGAGACCAAATAGTGGTAGCCCTCATACCAACGTGTGGTAGCCCCCGTACCAAGCGTTGGTCGCCATCATACCAACGTGTGGTCGTCATCGGACCAAACGTTGGTATGAGGACCATTTGATTGAGTTATAATCCTGGTGCAGTTGTCAGGACATGAATCAGTGCGTCAAGTTGCTGGTGACTCATGCCGTGAGAGAGCAGAAAGGCGGAGAAGGCTTACTGGTAATCGACGTTGGGCAGCTGAGCTTCGTCGAAGTTTGGGGCTGGGTACAAAGGGAGTTCTTGGAGTGCTGCTATCAGTCGGGTATTGAAATCGTCTGCCGTGGGGTCGGACTTCAACAGGCACAATATTACGTTGCCACTCTGTTGGCAGTGTCATCGGCAGAGCATGAAGTAACCAATGTTAGTGAATTGACAAGAACCAAGAGGATGATAGTACTCTAACATTTCTGCAAGAATGCGGATGAGAATAAACGTTTTTGAAAGATCTTCAAGTTACCTGAAAAATAATTAAGTCTATAAAAAAATAAGTTTCTGAAATATGTACTCAGTCGAACTAACAGCTTCGCTTCTTAACGTCAGAAACAGCGCATGAAATAGGCAAACGATGTACCATACTAGTTACATCGTTTGCCTTTTATTAATACTCATCCTCGTTGAAAAGGAAGTCTTCCTTTGTGGGATAATCTGGCCAAATATCCTCTATACTGTCATAGACATCGCCTTCGTCTTCAATCTCTTGCAGATTCTCTAGGACTTCAAGCGGAGCACCTGAACGGATTGCATAGTCAATCAGTTCTTCTTTCGTTGCCGGCCAGGGTGCATCTTCGAGCTTTGAAGCTAATTCAAGTGTCCAATACATATTGCTAAAAATTTACATTTATCATTTTGCGTGCAAAAGTAATCATTTTTATCTTATCTGCAAGTATTCTGCTATATTTTTTCAATGCCGCGCAAAATAAATCATACAATTAGACTTAGAAGTTCACTATATACGTTTTCTTGTACCGTTTTTTGTCAAAAAAAAGAATACCACAATAGTACAAGTCATAGCATACACTCACCCGTTTATGACGCATAAACAATTGCCATGACGCATACGTTGCCTTATCATGATGAATACCCTCCAGGATAACAACCGTCTTTTCACCAACGCTATTCAGCATCTTCTCGATGAAATCGGCATAAACAGGAGTTAAAGACACAAGAAAGACACTCTTCGAAGCATCACTTTCCACACGATATTGATACGCGATTTCCTCCCATGAGATACCATCACAGCTTGTCATCACCTCTGCCTTTTTGCTTCCGGCATGCAGATAAGCAGCATAGCGTTCACTGTCTTCACCTATGTTAAATATAAATTGAGGCTGATACCAGTTGACCAAACGGAAATACAAACGCCCCAACTTACGCGTCAGCCAACCATCCTCCTTACCAAGTTCCTCATACTGATAGTAAGGCCAATGCTCATTGACGACATACCTGATGAATTGATATGCCGAAGGAGACTGAACACCGAAACCTCTGCTATGACGGAACCGGTGCAGCCATACCCACAGATAGTGTAGTCTGACCATTGGAAAGACAAAAATACAACAAAAAAAGGGAACTGCAAAGGATTCACGGATATATTAAACAAAAAGAGTCCTCCCGGCCTTGCTGACCAGGAGGACTCTCCTTCTTCAAAAAAGGCGGCCACCTACTCTCCCGCATTGCATTGCAGTACCATCGGCGCAACCGGGCTTGACTTCTCTGTTCGGAATGGGAAGAGGTAGGACCCCGGCGCAATAACCACCTGATATAGGGTTGACTATCGCCACAAGCAACGACCATAGTACGCAAAGACTCTTCGTACTCTCATCACAACTGAAACTATGTGCATCCACTTGCTTCATGCTGCAATCTTTCAATCTTCCAATTGTCAATTGTCAATTGTCAATTATTAATCAGATTAGTATTTCTTGAAATACTCCTGGATCTCCTGCCAGTCGTGGGTCTTCGTCAGGGCGAGC
>DEJO01000017.1:0-6139 GCA_002353555.1 Prevotella sp. UBA2746
GAACAGGAGAACCAGCGCCACCCCTCTGTATCAGAGCTTTCCGAGGCCACAAATCTTGACGAAGAGAAAATCGGACAGAGCATGATGGCCGACGGTCACCACGTCAGTATCGATGCACCGTTCCAGGATGGCGAAGACAACTGNNGTGAGCATCGACGCCCCCTTCCAGGACGGTGAAGACAACTGCATGCTTGACGTCATGCCCTCGGGTGACGACAGCCGTACCGACAGAAAAGTGGACCACGAATCAATGGCTCTTGAACTGATGACCGTGCTGAACAAGGTTCTCAAGGAGCGTGAGCGCACAATTATCTGTGAGTGCTTTGGCATCAACGGACCCGAGAAAGGTCTTGAGGAGATTGGCGACAAGCTGGGACTCACTCGCGAGCGCGTACGTCAGATCAGGGAAAAGAGCATTGCCAAGCTCCGCGACAGTGGAAACGCTAAAATCCTCATGAAATATTTGGGATAAAAAGTTTCTGCAAAAAAGCACATAAATAGGAAAAATATTAGTATCTTTGCATTTTGATGAAAGTGCAAAGATATTTTTTTGTCATAATTCTGGCTGCGATGTTTCTGCAGGCAACGCAGCTGTTCGGTAGGGAAAGTGCTGACACTGTGCTTCTCAACCGGATATTCAATTATGCGCAAACCATCGACACCACTTCCGTTGAAGGATCATATACCTATGCATACCATCGCTTCTTCATCAGTACCGACAAACGCAATGCCATTCTTCTCGCTGTGCCCACTATGTATGGTGTGGCTCATGGTGGTGCGAGGAAATTTGCTGGAGAGTTTTTTGAAAAGATTAATTTTCATGGTATCGGGAAGTTTGAAATGGTGCCTCTGCTTGATGTCAACACTATCCCCCACCGCCGTCGCACGTTGACAACCCTGCTGAAATATTTTACTCCGGAGATTTATGAGGTGACAATCATTGAGGGGAATATGTTGTCGCCGTTCAACAGGGCAAACCGACACTTCTATACCTACAAGTTTATCAACCTCAGTAGTGATATTGTCAAATTGGTCTTCAAAGCCAGGATTGACAATACGCAATTGCTCTCCGGACGGGCAATGATTGACAAACAAACGGGGCGCATCGTCAGTACGGAACTGTATGGCGAGCATGACATGATTCGCTTCCGGTTGTCACTGACAATGGGTGAAGAAGGGCTGAAATCGCTTCTTCCGATAAAATGTGAGCTCAAAAGTCGCTTCCGTTTTATTGGCAGTCAGATATCAGCCAGCTATATCTATCACTACGACTTGCCGGATTTCGGTTGCGACTCGCTGGCGCTGAGATATGGCGTTAATGCTGCTAACGACTCTCTCATCAAAGAGAAGTTGGCTGAAATACGTACAGAACCTCTGACGAAAGATGAGGAAAATGTTTTTGAACGTTACTATGATGACGTATTGCAGCGATATGAACGTGCAGCACGCGATACCGTCCCCGAAGAGGTGAAGCGGAAAAAGAATCTCGCAAAGTATGTGTTTTGGGATATTCTTGGCGATCACGTGCTGAACAGGATAAAGTCGAAGTTCGGTTCAAACGATCAGGGCTACCTGCGAATAAGTCCCATCTTGAATCCTCTCTATTTGGGCTATAGCGACCGGAGAGGACTCACCTATAAGTTTGATGTCAGGTGTGGATACAGTTTCACACCCAACCGCGACATCACGATTCGCTTGAAGGCGGGTTACAGTTTCAAGCAAAAGCAACTGTTCTATTATATTCCTTTCAGATTTAATTATAACAAGAGACGACATGCCCATATCGCTATTGACTTTGATCACGGCCGGCATATCTACAACTCGGATGTGAAGAATAAAGTTGACGAAACCATCATCGACTCGCTCGATATCCCTAACTTGCAACTTGACTATTTTCGTGATACCCATCTGAACATCTACAATAATTACGACATCTCCGACCAATGGAGTTTCAATGCCGGTTTCTCATTTCATAACCGTCAGGCTATTAAGCCAAAAGCATTCAAGATGTTAGGCTTTGAGACTCGTTTCAGGTCGGCTGCCCCCAGACTGGAAGTGCAATACAGGCCTTTGGGATGGAGCGGCCCCATCGTGACCCTCGACTATGAACGGGGAATCAAGGGGTTCCTGAAGTCAAACAGCGAATACGAGAGATGGGAGATAGACGGTTCCTACATTCATCGCCTGCATAGCCTGCGATCTATCTCGATGAGGTTGGGAGCTGGAATGTACACCATGAAACAGGCTGAGAACTATTTTCTTGACTTCACCAATTTCCGGGAGAACAACATTCCTGGCGGATGGAATGATGACTGGAGCGGTGAGTTTGAGCTATTGCGGAGTGCCTGGTATAACTCCTCACGCTATTACATACGTGCTAACGGGACGTATGAGTCGCCGCTGCTGTTGGCCAGCCGTATTCCATGGTGTGGACACTTTATCGAGATTGAACGCCTATATCTCGGAGCTGTCATGGCTGAAGAAATGAAGCCCTACATCGAATTTGGCTATGGATTCAAAACCAGGCTGGCCTCTTTGGGGGCTTTCGTCGGTAACAAGAATGGACGGTTCGAACGTGTGGGCGTACGCTTCGGGTTTGAACTATTCAGAAAGTGGTGATTTCAATAGTAATGAATAACTGAATACACAGCAATGAACAATCTAACGGTTTATAAAGCGAGCGCTGGTTCTGGAAAGACGTTTCGATTGGCAGTAGCATATATAAAACTGCTTATTAACGACCCGATGTCCTATCGCAACATCCTTGCAGTCACTTTTACCAACAAGGCTACCGAGGAAATGAAGAACCGAATCCTCAGCCAGCTCTACGGAATATGGAAGCAATTGCCTGATTCTAAGGATTACATGCAAAAAGTTGTAGAAGAACTCGAGGTCACTCAGGAGTTTGCCTCTGAGCGAGCAGCCATTGCCCTCTCAAATCTTCTACACAATTACAGCTATTTCCGCGTAGAAACGATAGATGCGTTTTTCCAAAGCGTTCTTCGGAATCTGGCGAGAGAACTGGAACTGACAGCCAACCTGCATATTGGCCTGAATGACGTCCAGGTTGAAGAACAGGCCGTTGACAACCTGATTGACAGTCTACAGAAAAACAGCGTCGAACTGATATGGATCATGGACTATATCCGTGAAAGCATCGATGAAGATCAATCATGGAATATTATCAGCAAAATCAAGTCGTTTGGCATCAACATCATAAAAGATATTTATAAAGCCCACGGAAAGGAACTGAACAAGGTACTTCATGAAAAAGACTTCTTCAGCCATTACGCTTCAACTCTTAAACAAATCATGAAAGAGGCCAAGGAAAGTATGGTTCCTTTCATAGAAAGCTATGACAGCATTCTCAATCGCTATCAGCTCACAGCAGATGATTTCTTGTATGGGAAAGGTGGCCCTTCCGGCTATTTTGAAAAGTTGAAAGAGGGTCGATTTGCAGATGAAACGATAAAGGGTAAGCGTATAGAGGATGCGATAGCCGATCCCATGAAATGGCTGAAAGCTCCTGACAGGAAAGGGGGAACGCAGGCCTATGACGCTGTCACATCGGGACTTTTCAACTTGTTAGCCGATGCAGAGAATGTGCGTTCCAAGCAGGCTTCGCTCTACCGGTCGGCAAGTATCACTTATGAGCATCTCAACCAGTTGAGACTTCTGGATAGCATCGCCTCGAAGTTTGACGAGATAAACAGCTCTGTGAACCGTTTCATGCTCAGTGAAACACAGTCCTTGCTCAACGAACTCATCAAGGATTCTGATTCTCCGTTCATCTTCGAAAAGATTGGCGCTCAGCTTCAGCACGTGATGATTGATGAGTTCCAGGATACCAGCACAATACAATGGAAGAATTTCAAGGTGTTGCTGAAGGAATGCCTGAGCCACGAGCAATCAAGATGTCTCATCGTTGGCGACGTGAAACAGAGCATCTACCGATGGCGCTCCGGCGATTGGCGATTGCTTAACAATATTGAGCAGGAATTTCCTGAACTGAATCTGAAGCCGCAGCCTCTCAATAGCAATCGACGCTCGTACAAGAACATTATAGATTTCAACAATGCCTTCTTTGAGCATGCCAAAGAGATAGAATACACCTCATTGGCTAACGACGATTCTCAAGATGCCAGCCAGCTGACCAAAGCATACGCTGATGTTTTTCAACAATCTGTTGAGGAAACACCATTTGGAGGATATGTCAGAATTGAGCTGCTTCCCAACCAAGATTACCAACAAGAAACGCTCAACCGTCTGACAGCAACTCTTGACGACTTGATGGAGAAAGGTGTGCCACCCCACAAAATAGCATTCCTCCTTCGCGGCAACAAGGCCATACAGCTCATTGCCGACCACCTGACGAAAGTCCGGCCCAACCTGAAACTGGTTTCGGAAGACGCTTTCCGATTGGACTCGTCGCCTGCTGTCAACATCCTGATTCAGGCTCTTCATTACATGACCCATCGTGACGACATGCTGTCGAAAGCCACACTCGTCAAGTATTACCAACGTTGGATTCTGGGGAACAACGTGAGCGACAATGAACTCTTCACCGACTTGCAGCAATTAGACCAACTGCTTCCCATTGAGTTTTTCAGCTCTGTTGACGATTTGCTCTCGCTGCCTGTCTATGATTTGGCGGAGACTCTATTCTCGCTGTTTCATCTGGAACGTCTGAAAGAGCAAAGTGCTTACGTCTGTGCTTTCTACGATCAGTTCAGCAATTTCCTGAAAGACAACATTGCAGATATTGAAGCATTCTTGGAAGCATGGGAAGAAAGCATTCATGAAAAGACCATTCAGAACGAAGAAGGAACAGGCATCAGGTTGTTTACTATACATAAAAGTAAAGGACTGGAATTTGATTATGTCCTGATGCCCTTCTGCGACTGGCAATTGGAGAAAAGGTCTATCCTCTGGTGCGTGCCGCCGGCAGATGCAGAACCATTCAATCAACTGCCGCTCATCCCTGTCGACTATACTTCGAAGATGAAGGATTCCGTCTATCGTGACAGCTACCTTTATGAGCATTTACAGAATACCGTTGACAACCTGAACTTGCTCTATGTTGCTTTCACCCGTGCGAGAAAAGCCCTGATAGTGACAGGATGCAAGAGTCGAGGCCGTTCGGTCCTCATCGAAAAGTGCCTTCCTGAAGTAGCTAAAGAATTGAAGGATTCGGTGATGACAGGAGGTGAGCAAAAAACAGATACGATATTCTTTGAATATGGAAACCTCGAACCTTACAAGGCAGGTATAGCACGCAAATCGGATAACGTTTTCCTGCAACCATCCGAATCAATTCAGTTGGAGCTACACAGTTACTCAAAGAAAGTTGATTTCCGCCAGAGCAACAAGAGCCGTGACTTCATCGTGGGTACCGATGAGGAGGAACGCCAGAAGACGTATATACAGATAGGCAGCGTCCTTCATTACATTTTCTCTACTATCCGGACTACAGAAGATGTTCCGGCGGCATTGGCAAAAATGGAATTAGAGGGTGTCCTCTACGACGACACGATGACTCGCCAGAAGTTGACGAAGCTTATCTCCGATAGGCTCAGCAGTCCGAAAGTGGCCGACTGGTTCTCTGACCGCTGGCAATTGTTCAATGAGTGCACCATACTCTTCGTCAATCCTGACGACGGAAGTGTTGTTGAACGCCGTCCTGACCGCGTCATGTATGATGGTCGCCAGATGGTAGTTGTCGACTTTAAGTTTGGATCTCCCAAAGACGGCCATAAAGACCAGGTCAGAAACTACATGAAACGGCTGGACGAAATGGGCTATCCAGACATCAAGGGATACCTCTGGTATGTATTCAGTAACCAAATCGAAGAAGTATAGAAAGGAAAACAGCATGAACGCCCAATCATACAACAAACCATTTCTGCAATACGTAGCAGAAGATCTCGTGCGCAAGCATGGAACGAATCTTTCGCGAATAGCCGTCGTGTTTCCCAACAAACGAGCTTCACTATTCATGAACCAGTATTTGGCCCATAGCACCGACAGACCTCTCTGGAGCCCATCTTATGTCACCATCAGCGATTTGTTCAGAAACAACAGCAAACTGCAAGTGGCCGATTCCATCAAACTCATTTGCGACCTGCACAAAGTCTTTGTG
>DEJO01000017.1:6157-39456 GCA_002353555.1 Prevotella sp. UBA2746
TGCTCTCTGATTTCGACGATATCGACAAGAACATGGCTGACGCACAAAAGGTGTTTGCCAACCTTCGCAACATCCACGAACTTGATGACGTCAGTTATCTCACCGATGAGCAGAAAGAGCTGCTCAGCCGGTTCTTCAGTAATTTCTCGGCTGATCAGGATAGCATATTGAGAGATAGATTCCTGAGGCTTTGGAGCCATTTTTATGAAATTTACAAGGTTTATAACGAGCGTCTCACCTCACAAGGTCTGGCCTATGAAGGCGGTTTGTATAGGAAAGTGGTTGAAGAGATTTCCGATAAGATGCAAAGTGGCGAAGAAGTCTTGATGGCTCAATCCTATGACGTCTTCGTGTTCGTCGGCTTCAACATGATCCAGACAGTAGAGCAACGCCTTTTCGAAATGCTCAGGAAGCAGGGACGTGCATTGTTCTATTGGGATTTTGACCGTTACTACATGGGCTTTGAGGCTGGACACTATATCAGCCGCTTCCTTGAGCAATTCCCCAATGAGTTAGACGTCAAATCAGATGCAATCTATACTAACTTCACCAGTCCTAAGACCATCACCTACTTATCATCGTCAACAGATAATGCGCAGGCGCGATATGTGAGTCAATGGCTGACAGACACCTCGCTTTCACGCATAAAAGACGGCAAGAAAACTGCTGTTGTCCTTTGTGACGAGAGCCTCCTGCCAGCAGTGGTCCACTGCATTCCTACTGAAGTTGACAAGGCAAACATTACCACTGGCTATCCTTTGGTAAGCTCTCCTTTTATATCGCTCATAAACATCCTCATTGAACTGAAGACCGATCATAATAGAATTCGACTGGCCAAGTGTCGCGACCGACTGAGAAGACACCCTTATATGCAGTATATCGTAGACGAGACTTTGTTGAACCGAAATATCGCAGAATCGTCACACTCATTGTTTGGCGACCAGCTTCTCGATCTGACTGGTTGGCTCTCAGAGATTTTGAAACATATTGGTCAAAATACACACGATGAAGAAAACGATCCTTTCTTTCAGGAGTCTTTGTTCAGGATGTACACGATTATCAATCGGCTTCACGAACTCATACTTGCCGGCGACCTGACGGCTGAACTATCCACATTCCGGAGACTATTGACCCAGATTGTGAATACAACCACCGTACCGTTTCACGGTGAACCTGCTGAAGGCATTCAGATTATGGGTGTTTTGGAGACGCGCAACCTTGACTTCGACCACATTCTCCTTCTGTCGTGTAATGAAGGCAGCATGCCTAAAGGCGTCAACGATTCATCGTTTATCCCCTACTCCATCCGTCGTGCATATGGACTTACCACCATTGACCACAAGGTGTCAATCTATGCCTACTATTTCCATCGCCTGCTGCAACGTGCCCAGGACGTCACGCTCGTTTATAATAATTCAACCGATGATGGCCACAAGGGTGAGATGAGTCGTTTTATGCTTCAGCTGATGGTTGAGAGCCCTTTCAAAATCCAAAGGAAATCACTTTCAGGTGAAATGAGCATAAAGCCCAGGGCCATTCCAGCTATCGAGAAAACTGAAAACGTTATGGAGCGACTCAATGACATCAAGAAGCTATCGCCTACAGCTATCAATAAGTACTTGCGTTGTCAGTTGTCATTCTACTATTATTCTGTTGTTGGACTGAGAGAAGACGATAGCGACAACTATGGAGAAATCGACAGTCGTGGTTTTGGCGACATCTTCCATCTCGCGGCACAAATAATTTATGATGACTTAATGGCTCAAAAACAAACGATAGAGAAATCGGACTTGAGCAACCTCTTAAAGCATCCTGAGTATTTGGAAAGAATAGTCGACAAGGCCATCGCTGAAGTTTTCCGCAAACGAAACATCAAGCAACAGATAAAGTTTGAAAACATGAACGGCCTGCAGCTGATCAATCGCAGAGTGATTATCGATTACATCAAGCAGTTGCTTAACATCGACATGCAATATGCTCCATTCCAGATTGTAAAGACCGAAGAAACGGTATCCATGTCCATGCCTCCTACCGGTTGTCTGCAGCGTAGCATTTTGCTGAGTGGCCAGATTGACCGCATAGACAAAAGGGATGGCAAGTTGCGTGTCGTCGACTATAAGACGGGGCATAAAATGGTCAACAACATGCCTTCTGTTCACGACATCTTCACTGGCGAAATGGTGGGAGATCATTCTGACTATTTCTTTCAGTCGATGCTCTACTCTGTTATACTTCGTGAAGACAAACAACGAAATCCAATGGTTTTGCCGGTCTCTCCCGCCCTACTCTACATACAACATTCGCGTGCGGACAATTATGACCCAATCATCAAAATCGCTGATGAGCCCATTGATGATATCCACAAATATCAAGATGAGTTCATGAAAGAGTTGGAAGCCCTTCTCGCTGACATATTTGACCCAGCTAAGCCCTTCTCTCCTACTGACGAACAGAAACGCTGCCAGACATGTCCCTATAAGAAACTATGCAATTAAACAATAGCAATATGATCACTTTTCCCTGTGCAAAAATTAATCTTGGCCTGAACGTTGTATCACGTCGCCAGGACGGTTATCACAATTTGGAAACGGTATTCTTTCCGATTCCAATACATGACGCCCTTGAGGTTGTTCCAATGGATGAGCACTATCCTTCTCAAAAAAGATGTGACCTGAAAGTGACGGGCAACTTTATAGAATGTGATGAAGAGAAAAATCTGGTGGTAAAAGCCTACCACTTGCTGGCAAAGGATTACGAACTTCCTCGACTGCACATTCATCTTCACAAGTACATTCCTTCTCAGGCTGGTCTTGGTGGTGGCTCCAGCGATGCCGCCGCCATGATTAGTCTGCTTAACGACTATTGTGGCCTGAACTTGTCAAAAACTCTGATGGAAAGATACGCAGCACAATTGGGTGCCGACTGTGCTTTCTTCATTAGGTCTGAGGCAGCTTACGCTACAGGAATAGGCGATTGCCTGTCTCCCATCCATACGCCGCAAGGCATTCTTCATGATTGTTTCATTGCCATCGTGAAGCCCAACGTGGCTGTTTCTACGAAAGAGGCTTATGCGGCCATTAAGCCCCAAACACCAAAGAAATGTTGCCGTGATATTGTGCTTCAACCCCTTGAGACGTGGAAAGATGAATTGTTCAACGACTTCGAGTCTTCTGTCTTCTCAGTCTATCCGCAATTAGATGATATCAAGCAGAAACTTTATGAAGCTGGTGCCGTCTATGCCCAGATGAGCGGAAGCGGCAGCGCCTTCTTCGGTTTATTCCGTGAAGAACCTAAGAATATAGATATTATGTTTCCCGACATGTTCACGTTTGGGGGGAAACTATAACTGATAATTAATACTATTATCCCTTCATTTTTCAGCCGAACACATAGCCTAACATGGCATATAGTTCGGCTGAAAATATGTATATAAGTATCAAGGAGGCTGCGTCCTTGATGCCTTCCGTCAACGATTCGAAGGCCATTGTGATTGTGGCAATTGTTCCACAAACGATGCCATAAGTCAGCGAAACAACCATCAGGACAATACAAAGGATTGGGAAGAAGCTGTCAGAGAAACTGCTCGGAAAGAGCACGCCCGTAACGCTGAGCAGTACGGCATGGGGGACCGCCGTCAGAAGTAGGGCAAAAGCTATGAGCAATGCTGCTTCGACGATAACTATCTTTCTGGCAAAGCGCTGTCGATAGGTTACTGGATGAAGAATGCTGGATATCCCGCTTCGAGTTATTGCCCCATAGGCCATCGCAGCCAACAGCAGGCATGACAATACCGAGGTTGCAATGTTTCCTGCCAGGGAGGCAAAGAGCCATCGCAAACCTTCGCTGCTCAGCAACGAATGAATTGCCAACTGCGGCTGGGCTGCTGCAATCAACCAGGATACCAATATCACTAGCAGTTGCAGCAGAATGAGTATTAACGGAAGTCTTGCCAATATCTTCTTCATGCGCGTATCTTATTATCAACTTTCGTCTGGCATCAGATTATCGATGTCAAGTATGCGGAGTTCCAATGCGCGCACCACCAACCGAGTTGCATTGATGCCCATTCGGCCTCCAGCATCAGGGAATAACTTCTGAACGAGTTCGTTCTGACGCTTTTCAAGGCTCTTCACACCGAAGGGCATGCCTCGCAGATTGGTGATTTGCTCCTTCGTGTAGCCCAATGCAAGATGGCGCAGGAACCGCTCGTCGTACTCGTCAATCTCATAATCAATGAGTGCTTCCTGTCGCAATAGTTGCGACCCTACACTACGCTTGAAGCGTTCGACTATCTTGGCAAGGATGGGTTCGTTAAAAACCATCCGCTTGCCGTCCATCACGCTCGACACATCGCCACGCGTCAACAGTTCACCACTCTTGAGAATGATGCCATCGCAACCAGCATCCAAGACGTCGACCCACAGCTTCTCGTTCAGAATTTCTCCTGTGAAAATCAGCACTTTCACTTGGGGATAAGCCTCTTTCGTATGGCGGCATATCTCCACTCCTATTGTTGTAGAGCCTCCCAGCCCTAAATCGAGCAGCACCAAGTCTGGCAGTTGCTGCTTAATGAGGCGCCAGTATTGCTGTTCGTTTTCGGCCGTTCCTATGATTTCGGCTTCTGGAATGTCGTTACGGAAAATGCCTTCTGTTCCTTTCAGTTCCAGGGGAACATCTTCCACAATGATTACTTTAAAAGGTTCCATATCTGTTTTGTTAATGTTATTTCAACTATTGGATGTACACCCTTCACGGCCTGAATGCCGCAGCCTCGGGCATTGGCGGCTTCCCCAAAGTCGCGCATGATTTGCCGGCAGAGCAGGAAGTCAACATCCTGCGTAAAGGGCGTGAACAATCGGGCCGTTTCTTCATCGTTCAGTGTCAGGCTGTTCAACGGTACACTCAGCGTCAGATAGTTGCCGTCAAGGCTGTTCTCATCCACCCTAATGTCGTTTCCACCATATTTCTTCAGGATGTCCATCAACCATTGGAATAGGTCGCGGTCGATGCGGGCGTTGCCTTCGGCAGCACGTGTAGCCTGCAGAAGAAGCATGGCATAGAGTTCTTTATAATAAGCCACCACCTCCGAGAGTGCCGTCAGGTCCTCACTTCCTTCGTCGGCAAGTTGCCTGATGCGAGATGGATAATACATCGTCTCGTGCTTCAGTGTTGAGAGGCAATTGTCGAGAACGTTGTTGCTGATGTGTAGTCGGTCGTTTTCAAATGATACGCGGCGCAGTTCGTCGCTGGCTATGTCGAGGTTTGCCTGTTGGTCGGACTCTGTGTCGATAGCACCTTGCAGAGCCTGGCATATCTGACTGACCACTTCATTTAGCGCCTCATGCTCACTATCGTCAATACGGGTCTTGCTATTCCACAGCTCTTTTATCCGGGTCAGTTTCTCTTCCGGCCTTTCGTTGCTCAACAGTATCTTGTTGATAGCCCCGACGCGGTCAACGCTATAGCGATAGCTCAGGATATGACGATAATAAAGCAGGTAGTAGGCAGGGAAAATTGATAGCAGCAACAATACCAGCAGGATGATGGCAACATTCTTGTTGGTCTCTGATTTCTGCATCACGCGGCAATAGTCTGACAGCGTTTTGTCGGCAGACAACTCGCGGAACAATTGTGTGTAGACGCGATTGTTGTAGTTATAGAAATCCCATTTATGGAGTGCCAAAGCTGCTACTGCAGCCTCATTGCGTATGCTCTGAATGATGTCATAATCGGTTGGCAGGCTATCGCGGAACCATTTCAGTTCGGCAGGCACCTCACCGTTCAATATCTGGTCGGCCATCAGGTCATCGCCATGCGGACGTAGTGTCAGGTAATAATCGTTCAGGCACTTCCGGCAACTGTCGGCATAAAGCAGCGTTTCGGCATAACGACCGTTAACGTTACAATAGTAGGCACTGTCAGCATAGCGGCCTGCTTCAATCAGTATGGGAGAACGGGCAAATCCAACAAGCGATTGCAACAGACATGCTATCATTAATGCCGTGCGACCTAAAGGAAGCCGGAAGAAGAAGCGGCTGCCCTTTCCCTGCTCGCTTTCCACGCCGATACTGCACACCTGGAAGCGTTTGCTCGTCTTGCGGTATTTCTCAATGATACCCTTACAATTCATTAGGCCAAAGCCATGACCTGCTGAAGGCTGATGGCTGAACACCATCTCCTTTTGTTCTTCTGTCAGACCGACACCTGTATCGGCAATGCCCACTTCCACATATTCATCCGTTGCTTTCGAAGTGATAGTCACGCGTCCGCCTTCAGGGGTGAACTTTCGGGCGTTATCGGCCATTGTGTTGATCATGAAGAGCGTGAGTGTCTTGTCGGCTTTCACAACGTCGTTGGTGTCTTCCACTTGCAGATCTATGCCCTTCAGTTGGAATCCCATGCGTCCACGCTTCACCATGTCGAAGAGTTCCTGCAGCGGAAAACTCTCCACGCGCAGGTTGATGTCGCCTTGTCGCATCTGAATCCAGCGTGTCAGCACATCGTTGTAGTCGTTGATGCGGCCAGTCAGTTCGGCGACGTAAGAGAAGCGCTCGTCGCGCACTTCTTTCGAGTCCTTGCTCTTCAGCAACCTTTTTACTTCGTTGGCAATTCGGTCGATGAAGGGCATAATGCTATAGGCCAGCGACACCTTGGCCCGTTGCTCAAGGTTGCGTTTCTTGTTTTGCAACACTTGCTGGCCCACGAGTGCCGTCTGCTCTTTGATTTCCTCGCTCTGCTCTTCCAATTGCTGGGTCTTGGCAGTAGCCTTTTGCTTCCATTGCTCCAAGGGTTCGAGCAGAGAAACAATAGAAAAGTCCTGGTCGCGCTTGCGCCTCATGCGATGGAACACATAGAGCAGCGACAGCACAAGACCAATCATCACCACGACAGCTGCAATCATCAGGTTCAGTTGGCGTGACGAATTGCGTAGTTGGTCAGCACGTGCCTCGAGTTGTCGGTCTTGTCGCGTCTGCTCCTGCATGTCGAGGTAGATGTTGCGGTTCTCGTCGCTTCGGGCCTTGTCGTCGATGGCCGAATAGACCAGACTCAACTGCTCGCGAATACTGGCCACCAGGTCGGGAGCCTGGGCAATGGCAGTATCTTTCTCCAGCGCGTTCAGCAGGCATATTTCAGCCGACTGGAAGTCGTTGATGCCCCAATAGCATTCGGCAAGCGTTCGATAGGCACCTGCCGTCTGATAGACGTCACCATAGCTTTCGAACAGTTCAAGTGCCTGTTGCGCCAGATAGCCTGCCAACAACGAGTCGGGCATGTTGACTTGGTTGACCAACGCCAATGCCGGGGCGTTGTTGTGGACAAAGGAGATGAGGAAGTCAACGTTCTCCAGATGCTCGCTCATACCCTGCAGGGCCTGGGCTTCGAAAAAGGGATATCGATGGGCCAGCGCAAGCTGGTAGCAGCGCACAAGATAGGAGAACTCCACGTCGTAAGTGGCATCCTGCGTGTGTTCTTTCACTATGCCGCCGGCGCCGATGTTATAGAGGTAGTTCAACAGTTGGGCCGTGTCAGCCTCGATAGCGCCGTTTGGGTCAATCTGCTCGATGGCTTCAATCGACTCGTCAGTCAGTCCTACGTAATAGAAATAGGTGGAGCGGACGATGTGAAAGTCGGTTTCGGCATAGACAACGCGTTGTCGCTGATGCTCATTCAGACGGTTCATCTCTTCTTTGATGCGATTCAGGCGCGACTGGGCGCGCTGGCTGTAGTCGTAGAAGAGTTTGTTTTTCGATTCTCTCTGGCAGAGACGCATGTACTGAACGTCGGCCACGAGCATCTCTATAAGGTTGTCGGTCTCTACGCTATCAAGCAGTTCGTAGGCCCGTTTGTAGTCCATCCGCCCGATGTAGTAGAAAGCCAGATTGTTCAGAGCTTCAGCTCTTCCTGCCCGATAGCCGTCGGCCAATGCCAATGCCCGCTCTGCATAGTAACGCGTAGAGTCTAATGACCGATAATGGAAATCATAAGAC
This sequence comes from Prevotella sp. UBA2746, assembly GCA_002353555.1. Taxonomy (GTDB): domain Bacteria; phylum Bacteroidota; class Bacteroidia; order Bacteroidales; family Bacteroidaceae; genus Prevotella. Next base: position 14,146 of record DEJO01000017.1, read on the forward strand.
TTCTCGTTCAGCTCGTCGACAACATCATAACGGTGATTGTCACAAGCTGAAAAAGCAAAAATGCCCAATACGGCCAAAAGCCATACTGAGCATTTCCTGGTGCCATATTTAAGCGCGTGCCTTAGCAATATATCCTAATGCTTCGCGACATTTGTCGGTGACATACTGCCAATCCTCGGCCTGCACCTTGTCCTTCGGGAAGAGCTTCGAGCCCATGCCTACGCAGTAGACACCGGCCTTGAACCACTTCGTCAGGTTCTCCTCGTCGGGCGACACGCCGCCGGTGACCATGATCTTCGACCAGGGCATTGGAGCCTTCAGGCCTTTCACCATGTTCGGGCCCACAACATCGCCGGGGAACACCTTCGTCAGGTCGCAACCCAGCTCCTGAGCCTTGCCAATCTCGCTGACGGTCATGCAGCCAGGGCAATAAGGCACGAGACGACGATTGCATACGGGGGCTATGTCAGGATTGAACAGAGGTCCAACCACGAAGTTGGCACCCAGCTGCAGATAGAGTCCTGCCGTGGGAGCATCGACGACTGAACCGATGCCCAGTGCCAGCTCGGGGCACTCCTTGTCGGCCCACTTCACCAGTTCGCCAAACACTTCCTGGGCAAAGTCGCCGCGATTCGTAAACTCGAAAGCGCGCACGCCACCTTCGTAGCAAGCCTTCACGACCTTCTTGCAGGTCTCCAGGTCCTTGTGGTAGAACACGGGAACCATGCCCGTTTCGCCAATCTTGGCCATGACGGCCAACTTATCAAATTTTGCCATTTCCTTACTTTTTACGATTTACATTCACGTTTGAAGTACATGGTGCCTTGGTCGACACACACCAGTTCCCAACCTTCGAAGCCCAAGTTGTTGATTTTGTCTTCGCGGTTGATCAGCGGGGTTATAATTTTATATTCAAACTGTTTCATACTCTAAACACCAAGCTCTAAACACTCAACTATCTCTGCACTCGGCCATTGGCATTACCGCCAGCCAGACTCTCCACTTCGGCTGCAGAAACAAGGTTGAAGTCGCCGGGAATCGTGTGCTTCAGCGCGCTGGCAGCAACGGCAAACTCCAGAGCCTCGCCCTGGGTCTCCTTCGTGAGCAATCCGTGAATCAAACCACCCGAGAACGAGTCACCTCCACCCACGCGGTCGATGATAGGATTGATCTCGTAGCGCTTCGACTGGTAGAACTCCTTGCCATCGAAGATGAGTGCCTTCCAACCGTTGTAGCTGGCCGAGAACGATTCACGCAGCGTAGATACCACGTACTTGAAGCCAAACTCCTCGCGCATCTGGCGGAAGATGCCCTCGTAGCCGCTGGCATCAGTCTGACCGCCTTCCACGTCGGCATCGGGCTTGAAGCCCAGGCAGAGCTCAGCGTCTTCCTCGTTGCCGATGCACACGTCGACATACTTCATCAGCGGGCGCATCACCGAGATGGCTTTCTCTGAGGTCCAAAGCTTCTTGCGGAAGTTCAGGTCTACAGAAACGGTTACACCATGACGCTTGGCAGCCTCGCAAGCCAACTTTGTCAATTCAGCAGCCTTGTCGCTGATAGCTGGTGTGATACCAGACCAGTGGAACCAAGCAGCACCCTCCATGATAGCGTCGAAGTCGAAATCCTTAGGATCGGCCTCAGCGATAGAGCTGTGAGCACGGTCGTAGATAACCTTTGAAGGACGCATAGAAGCACCAGTCTCAGCATAGTACAGGCCAACACGGTCGCCACCACGAGCAATGAACTTGGTGTTCACACCATAGCGGCGGAGTGCATTCACTGCAATCTGACCAATCTCATGTTTCGGCAACTTTGAAACGAAGTAAGCCTCATGACCATAGTTAGCCACGCTGACAGCTACGTTAGCCTCACCACCACCGGGGATGATACGGAATGAATCACTCTGGATGAAACGGTCGTTACCGTTCGGAGAAAGGCGGAGCATAATCTCGCCCAATGTTACGATTTTAGCCATTTTTTGTTTGTTTAATGAAATGAATGGTTTGTTATTAAAATGATTTTTGCTGTGTATTTCTCTTTTTTAAAGATTAGACCACAAAATTACTAATAAAAAGCGATATGACGAAAGAAAATCATGTTTTTTTAGCTTTTTTGCAAAAATAAACGGCTGTGCTTTCGCACAATTCAACTTTTATTGTTAATTTTGCCCGTGCTATGACACATAAAATAAGAATCAAGGACATCGCCGAGCGCGCAGGCGTCTCGGTAGGTACCGTCGACAGAGTTTTGCACAAACGTCCCAACGTGTCGAAACCGGCACTGGAGAAAGTAGAGAAGGCGCTCAAGGAGATGAACTATCAGCCGAACGTCTATGCCAGCGCGCTGGCATACAACCGTTCCTACAACTTCTTCTGCCTCATTCCCAAACACGCCAGCGAAGCCTATTGGGAAGAGATTGAGGAGGGAGTGAAGCGATGTGTTGAGCAGCGCAGAGACTTCCACATCGACGTGCACGTGCTCTACTATGAGCGGTTTGACAACAAGTCGTTCTCCGACACCTGCACCCAGTGCCTGGAGGCAGAGCCCGACGGAGTCATCATCGTGCCTGCCGAGCTGGAAGTCACCCGCAAGTTCACCGACCAGCTGCACGAGAAGGGCGTGCCCTTCGTCATGCTCGACTCCTACATGCCCGACCTTCACCCCCTTTCCTTCTTCGGCCAGGACTCGTTCCAAAGCGGATGCTTTGCCGCCAAGATGCTGATGATGCTGGCACGCGGAGAAAAGGAAATCATGCTCATGAAGCAACTCAAGGACGGTCACGTGGCTTCCAAGCAGCAAGCCAACCGCGAGGTGGGATTCCGCCACTACATGAGCGACCACTTCCCCGACGTCACCATCCACGAAGTCGACCTGCCGCTCGACGGCGAACGCAAGCGCTACGCATCTATCCTGGAGATCTTCTTCAGCCAGCACCCGCTCGTACACCATTGCATCACCATGTCGTCGAAGGCTCACCTCGTGGGCGAGTTCCTCCTGAAGACCAACCGCCGCAACGTGCAGATCATGGGATACGACCTCGTGGGCAAGAACGTAGAGTGTGTCAAGCAGGGCAGCATCTCGTTCCTCATCGCCCAGCATGCCTACATGCAGGGCTTCTCGTGTGTAGAGACCCTCTTCCGCGCCATCGTGCTCAAGAAGAAGGTGAAGCCCGTCAACTACATGCCCATCGAGCTGCTCATGCGGGAAAACATCGAGTTCTATCAGAGAGACTCCATATAAAAAGGGCAAAACGGCTCACCTAATTAAAATAATAGGTCAGACATGTCCCGGAAAAACCGAAAAAGTCCGAAAAATAATCAAAATCATCAATAATACAAACAAAACGAAAAACATTATGGAACAAGCAGCATTTCTAAAAATCAACCCTGCCGACTCGGTGGTTGTATGCCTGCGCGCCATGGCTAAGGGCGAAGTGATTGACATTGACGGGAAGCAGGTAGAACTGCTTCAGGACACGCCTGCCGGCCACAAAGTGCTCATCAACGACGCCGCAGAAGGACAGGACATCATCAAATACGGCTACCCCATAGGCCATGCGCGCCAAGACCTGAAGGCTGGCGAGTGGGTCAACGAGAACAACCTGAAGACCAACCTGTCGGGAACGCTGGAATATGAATACAAACCCGTAGACGAGAAGCTCAAGATAGCCAAGGAGAACCGCACCTTCAAGGGCTACGTGCGCAAGAACGGCGACGTGGGTGTGAGAAACGAGATTTGGATCGTGCCCACCGTAGGATGTGTCAACGGCATCGCCGAGGAACTGGTGAAACGGCTCACGGCTGAGACAGGGCTGAAAGACATCGACGCCATACATGCCTGGCACCACAACTACGGTTGCTCACAGCTCTCCGAAGACCATGAGAACACGCGCAAGGTGCTTCGCGACATCGTCCTGCACCCTAATGCCGGTGCCGTGCTCGTGCTCTCGTTAGGATGTGAGAACAACCAGCCGGAAGACTTTATGGCAATGCTCGGCGACTACGACAAGGAACGCATCAAACTGCTTGTAACACAACGTGTTGAAGGTGACGAATTAGAGGAAGGCATGAAGGTTCTTCGCGAACTTTACGCCATTGCCCGCGAAGACAAGCGCGAGGACGTGCCCGTGAGCAAGCTGCGCGTAGGACTGAAGTGTGGCGGCTCCGACGGCTTCAGCGGCATCACCGCCAATCCGCTCGTCGGCGAGTTCAGCGACTGGCTCGTGGCTCAGGGCGGCACAAGCGTGCTCACTGAAGTGCCGGAGATGTTTGGCGCCGAAACCATCCTCATGAACCGCTGCGAGACACCAGAGCTGTTCAACCAGACGGTGAGCCTCATCAACAACTTCAAGAACTACTTCCTCTCCCACGGCGAACCAGTAGGCGAAAACCCAAGTCCTGGCAACAAGGCAGGCGGCATCTCCACACTGGAAGACAAGGCGCTGGGATGTACGCAGAAGTGCGGCCGTGCTCCCGTGAGCGGCGTGATGGAATATGGCGACCGGCTGCAGAACCACGGCTTGAACCTGCTGTCGGCTCCGGGCAACGACCTCGTAGCCTCTACTGCACTGGCTTCCTGCGGCTGCCACATCGTGCTCTTCACGACAGGTCGCGGAACGCCCTTCGGCACCTTCGTGCCCACCATGAAGATTGCCACCAACCCCACGCTTGCCAAGAACAAGCCCAACTGGGTGGACTTCTCTGCCGGACAACTCGTAGAAGGCCGTACCATGCAGGAGATTGTGCCTGAATTCATCGACAAAGTGCTTGCCGTAGCCAGTGGTGAGAAGGCGCGTAACGAGATGAACGGCTATCGCGAAATCTCGATTTTCAAGAATGGCGTAACACTTTAATCCGGTCAAAAGAGCACTTTCAGGCTTAAATAAACGACTGAATTTTTCCAGATTCTCAGAAGAGGGCAGCCCGTTTTTCTCGATGAAACGGGCTGTTTTTTATGGATACAGGCAGGGGTGTGGGCAATATATGGTCCAATTGGGATAGATAAGTTAGATTGGCTAGATTGGCTTGATTGACTAGAAGGGCTAGTAGAACTAGATTGGCTAGTAAGTCTAAATGTTGAAAGCAGCTAAAAAGTGGTCAAAGTGGTCATGGTCATTTTGACCACCCATCACCCCACCCTGCACATCACCCATCCTGCCCATCAATCCCTACCCTGCACATTATAAAAAAACTCCTCCTCAAATACATAGACCACACCCCCCTATTCGTACATTTGCACCCAGCGAGAAGAAAGTCCATTGCTTTCGCGCGCAAAACCATCACTTTCGCGCGGCAACATAGCTTTCGCAGCGCCAAACCATAACTTCTGCCGCTCAAAACCAAGGTTTTGCGACGCAGGACACACGCTTCGGCAGGAAAAAGCAATCTCCCTTTGGGTTTTCAATAAAATAGTTATACCTTTGCAATCATGAATCGAGTAAGCACAAAGAAAGGACTCTTGGCACTCTCACCGCTCATGGTGTTCGTCGTGCTCTATCTGGTTACCAGCATCGTGGCAGGCGACTTCTACAAGGTGCCCATCACCGTGGCGTTCATGCTCAGCAGCGTCTATGCCATCGCCTTCACCAGCGTCAGCTCACTCGGCCATCGCATCGTCACCTTCTCCAGGGGTGCCAGCACCAACAACATGATGCTCATGCTATGGATATTCGTACTGGCGGGAGCCTTCGCCTACTCTGCCAAGCAGATGGGCAGCATCGATGCCACCGTAGACCTGACGCTGAGCCTGCTGCCGCCGTCGATGTTGCTGCCGGGCTTGTTCCTCGCTGCATGCTTCATCTCGCTATCCATAGGCACCAGCGTAGGCACCATCGTCGCCCTTACCCCCATAGCTGCCGGCATCGCTGCCGGCACCGACACCAATCTGGCAATGGTCGTAGGACTGGTAGTCGGCGGCTCTTTCTTCGGCGACAACCTTTCATTCATCAGCGACACCACCGTCGTTGCCACGCGCACACAAGGCTGCAAGATGAGCGATAAGTTCCGGGTGAATGCCTATCTTGCCATACCTGCCGCAATCGTTGCCATCACCGTCTATGCGTTCATGGGCACCAGCGTCGCGGCTCCAGCGGCAATCCAAGAAGTCCGCTTGCTGAAAGTGCTGCCCTATATGGTCGTGCTCGTCTGTGCCATCTTTGGCATGAACGTCATGGCGGTGCTCACCCTCGGCATCACGATGACCGCCATCATAGGCATTGCCGACGGCACCTATGACATCTACGGATGGATGGGGAGCATGGGTGAAGGCATCAGCAGCATGGGCGACCTCATCATCATCACCATGATGGCTGGCGGGCTGTTAGAGATAGTACGCGCCAACGGGGGCATAGACTTCATCATGGAGAGGCTCTCGCGGCACATCAGCGGCAAGCGAGGCGGTGAGCTGACGATAGCCCTGATGGTGAGCCTGGTGAACGTCTGCACCGCCAACAACACGGTAGCGATACTCACCGTGGGAGAAATCTCGAAACAAATCAGCCAGCGCTTCGACATCGACCCGCGCAAGGCTGCAAGCATCCTCGACACCTTCTCCTGCTGCGTGCAGGGCGTCCTGCCATACGGGGCTCAGATGCTCATGGCAGCAGGCCTCGCCAAGCTCAATCCTGTCAGCATCATCCCCCATCTGATCTATCCCTTCTGCATCGGCATCATCGCCCTCACCGCCATCCTCTTCAGATACCCAAGGAGGTATAGCTAAAAATTGAAAAAGCCCCCAAGCCCCCTAAGGGGGGGTGTGAATCGTGAATTGTGAATTGTGAATTGAAAATCATATCATCGTGAACATCATCGAACGAAACATATTCCGGCTACTCCGCTCAGGTGCCTTCGACACGAAAGAAGACATCGAACCCATGTCGGCATTCAAGTGGCGACGGCTCTACCAGATGATAGTCGCCCAAAACCTCGTACCCGTATTCGAACACGGCACCACCACACACGGCAGGGACGAGCAGCTGAACCTGCCCGACGACATCATGACACTCATGAAACAGGAAACCGCCGACGGAAACTATGACCGTAAGACCTTCGGCGATGAAGACATACGGCTGAGCAGCCGGCTGCTGAACCACCGGCTGAAACGCATCATCAAGCGCGAGATGCAGAGCGAAGAGACGTCGATGGAGACCGTCGACCTGCTGGAAATCATCATCTTCAACGTCAACCAGATACTGAACTACGGTCTCAGCCTCGACGGAATCATCCGCCTGGGGCAATATCTCCGGAAGAGAGGCGACAAGGTAGACTTCATCAAGCTCGACGACTGGCTCGACCGCCTCCACCTCTCACGCATGGCACAGCTACAAGGCAGCATCCTCATATCGGTCTTCGGATTCGAGCAAAACGAACTGCCCTTCGTACTCAAAGAAGAAAAGAACGCGCGAAAGCTGGCGATACGTGCCGTAGGCAACCTGGCCAAGGACACTGCCGAAGAATGGTACTTCCGACAGACACGCAGCGGATTCGTACAGAACAACTCCAAGAAACTGCGCCGCAACATACGCCGAAGCATACGCTACTACAGCTATGCACCCATGGAGACCACCAGCTCCTTCTTCACCAACCTGGCACGCAGCCTCTCAGAGATAGAAGAATAGAGGGGAAATTAGTTAAACTATCCAAATTGTCAAATCGTAAAATCGTCTAATCGTCTTTTTTTAAGTACCTTTGCATTCGCTTTCCGAAAACCGAAACGATTATGAACATCAAGAAAATCATCATAACCATCATCGCAATATGTTCACTGACCAGCGCCCACGCACAATACATCATCGAGTGCGAGGACACCTGCAACCACATCCACGGCCTCGACATGAGCCACTATCAGGGTACCGTCTTCTGGGAAGCCGTGGGAGAAGTCGCCAACAACAAGATGTACTACGTCTACCTGAAGGCTACCGAGGGAGCAAGCAACATAGACAAGCGATACCTGCAGAACATCGAAATGGCTAAACGCGCAGGGCTGAAGGTCGGCTCCTACCACTTCTACCGTCCACGCGTGCCGCAGGACGTTCAGCTCAGGAACTTCCGCGCACAGTGTCGTCCCCAAGACCAGGACATCATCCCCATGATAGACGTAGAAGCATCGGGAGGACTCAGCGCCACAGCCCTCTGCGACTCCCTACAGAAATTCCTCACCCTCGTGGAAAGAGAATACAAGCAGAAGCCCCTGCTCTATTCAGGTCAGAACTTCTACAACCAATACCTTGCCGGCAAGTTCCCTGCCTACAAGCTCATGATAGCCAAATACAGCAACCCGGAACCCGTACTGATAGACGGGCGCGACATCTTCGCATGGCAATACACCGGCAAGGGACACATCAGAGGCGTCAACGGATACGTAGACAAGAGCCGTCTGCTGGGCAGGCACACCATGAGAGAAATCAGGTTCGTACACCGATGAATGAAGAATGAAGAATCGTTCCCATTACCCCCATATTGCCCATAATCCCCATTACCCCCATATCGCCCATTTAACCCATAATACCCCAAGCAACTATGTTGATTACATGTCCAGAATGCGGTCACCAAGTGAGTGACAAAGCCCCTGTCTGCCCCCATTGCGGAGTAGAGATAGCCAACCACATACCATCACCCTCCACCGACGAAGGCCCCATCACCGACAACGCCCCCATCGCCGACGAAGACATCGTCATGGCAGAACCCATCGCCGACGATGCACCCGCAGCGTCATCCTCCGCCCCGTCGTCCTCCGTCCCGTATGTTGCGACTCCGTCGCAACCTTCCTCCCCCTCTCCCCAGCAGCCCGCTCCGGGCAAGGGTCACGGCACCCTCATTGTCTCTTTCCTCATAGCAGCCATCATCTGTGCCACCGTGCTCTACTTCTACAAAGACGCCGTAGACAAGCGAGAAGCCGAGGCGAAAGCCGACACCGAGCGCGTTGACACCGTAGAAGAACAGCAAGCTGAGGAAAGCCCCACCGTCGTAGCCGAAACCGCAGAAGAGACTGCCGAAACGCCTGCAGAGGAAACCACCGAGGAACCATCTGCCGACCCGTCAACAGCCAATGCCGAAGAAGAGTCGGCACCTGCCACAGACGAGAAAGCGGAGAATGCAGAAAAAGAAGCCGCCACCCCCACGGCTGCCGAGAAACAAAAAGCGTTCATGGCAGTAAGAAGACTCTTCCAAGCCATCAACGCTCACAACGCATCCCATGTGCGTGCCAACACAACCAGCCACATGACCCACTTCGGCAACACCTACAATGCCACGCCCGACGATGTCGTCAGCTACATGAACGGACTCTATGGCGAGGGAGTCACCAACCTGAACTTCCATCTGGGTACGGTGTCTGCCATCGAGAAGAAAACCGTTGAAGGAAAAAGCGAATACGAAATCACCCTGCCGGCAAGAAAGGTGGTGGAACATGGCGACCAGAAGACAGAAACCAGCCACCACGTCAAGGCTACCGTCACCGCCGACGGCAAGGTAAAGGCGATGACCATCAAATGACCTGACCGCTCTCTCCTATCCTCTCATTTCACGCAACAACGCCTTCTGACGTTCTGTCAGATGAGTAGGCAACGTCACCTGATAGGTCAGTATCAGGTCGCCAAACGTACCGTCACCCCGGTCGTAGCCCTTGCCACGCACGCGCACCTTCGTGCCCGGTTGCGTTTCGGGCTTCACCTTCAGTTTCAGCCGTTTGCCCGAACTCAGCGCTATCACCACCTCGCCGCCCAACAAGGCGGTATAGAGGTCGATGTTCACCGTAGCATTCATCTCACCGCTACCCGTCCGCGCCGAACGGCCCCTTCCTCTGGCAGCACCGCCGCCAAAGAGGTCTTGGAAGAACGAGCTGAAGCCGCCACCACCAGAAAAACTACTGAAGTCGAAGCCCTCAAACGGATTGCCGCTGAAGCCTCCGAAGCCTCCACCACTGCCGCCGAAAGCCTCTGCCTGCTTCCAGTTCTCACCATACTGGTCGTACTTCTTGCGCTTCTCCGGGTCGCTGATGACATCATAAGCCTCGTTCAACGCCTGAAACTTCGCTTTCGCCTTCGGGTCGTCAGGGTGCAAGTCAGGGTGAAACTGCTTTGCACGCTTCTTATATGCCGCGCGAACATCCTTCTGAGCGATGTTCTTGTCAACACCTAAAATCTTGTAATAATCAACAAATGCCATATCTTTTCCTCCTGTTTTTAATTTGTTTTTTATTTGTTTTTTAATGTCCTCCCTCCTGTTTTTTAAAGTTCTCCCTCCGTCCTGCTTGTTGCGACTTTGTCGCAACTCCCGTTCTTCATGCCCTCCTTCAACAACCCACCAACAAAAAGCATGCCGAACTCCCATTTATCATTTATCATTTGTCATTTGTCATTTATCATTTAGCGAAGCGCAGCGCCAATCAAGCGTTAAACTTTTATAAATCTTCAATATGTCCGCCCATATATACGCGCGCGTATGCGAAAGATTATGTACCTTTGCACCCACTTTGGGCAAAAAGAGAGCCCAGGTGCAACATAAAGTCTAACTTTATTAAGTTCAATTTTTTAATTAATTCATTTTTATGTCTAACTTTAAAAACGTACAGCCGCTGGACGACTTCAACTGGGAAGAGTTCGAGAACGGCACAACCGTAGGAACGAGCAAGGAAGACCTTGAAAAAGCCTACGACGAAACCCTCAACAAAGTAGCTGACCATCAGGTTGTTGAAGGTAAGGTAATCAGCGTTGACAAGAAGGAAGTTGTTGTCAACATCGGTTACAAGAGCGATGGTATCATTCCTGCTTCTGAGTTCCGTTACAATCCGGATCTGAAGGTAGGCGACACCGTAGAGGTGTATGTAGAGAACCAGGAAGACAAGAAAGGTCAGCTGGTACTCAGCCACAAGAAGGCTCGTCTGAGCAAGAGCTGGGAGCGCGTCAACCAGGCTCTGGACAACGACGAGATTATCCAGGGCTTCATCAAGTGCCGCACGAAGGGCGGTATGATTGTCGACGTCTTCGGTATCGAAGCCTTCCTGCCGGGTAGCCAGATTGACGTTCATCCTATACGCGACTACGACGTATTCGTAGGCAAGACGATGGAGTTCAAGGTTGTCAAGATCAACCAGGAGTTCCGCAACGTTGTTGTTTCCCACAAGGCTCTCATCGAGGCTGAGTTGGAAGCACAGAAGAAAGAAATCATCAGCAAGCTCGAAAAGGGTCAGATTCTCGAAGGAACCGTCAAGAACATCACTTCTTACGGCGTATTCGTCGACCTGGGCGGTGTTGACGGACTCATCCACATCACAGACCTCTCTTGGGGACGCGTCAGCGACCCGCACGAGGTGGTTACGCTCGACCAGAAGATCAATGTCGTTATCCTCGACTTCGATGACGAGAAGAAGCGCATTGCACTCGGCTTGAAGCAGCTCACTCCGCACCCATGGGATGCACTCGACCAGAACCTGAAGGTGGGCGACCACGTGAAGGGCAAGGTTGTCGTTATGGCTGACTATGGAGCCTTCGTCGAGATTGCTCCGGGTGTTGAAGGACTCATCCACGTCAGCGAGATGTCTTGGAGCCAGCACCTGCGCTCTGCTCAGGACTTCATGCACGTTGGCGACGAGGTTGAAGCCGTTATCCTCACCCTCGACCGCGACGAGCGCAAGATGTCTCTCGGCATCAAGCAGCTGAAGGAAGACCCGTGGGAGACCATCGAGGTGAAGTATCCTGTCGGAAGCAAGCACACCGCAAAGGTTCGCAACTTCACCAACTTCGGTATCTTCGTAGAACTGGAGGAAGGTGTAGACGGACTCATCCACATCTCCGACCTCTCATGGACGAAGAAGGTGAAGCATCCTTCTGAGTTCACCCAACAAGGTGCCGACATGGACGTCATCGTTCTCGAAATCGACAAGGAGAACCGTCGCCTCTCTCTCGGCCACAAGCAGCTGGAGGACAACCCATGGGATACCTACGAGACGCTCTACACTCCCGGCTCCGTTCACACCGGTAAGATTACCGAGTCAATGGACAAGGGTGCCGTCATCGCACTGAACGAAGGCGGCGAAGGCTTCGCTACTCCCAAGCACCTCGTCAAGGAAGACGGCACTCAGGCTCAGAAGGGCGAAGAACTGCCGTTCATGGTCATCGAGTTTGTCAAGGAAACCAAGCGCATCATCCTCTCCCACTCTCGTACCTTCGAGGATGTGAAGGACGATCCGAAGCCAGCAGCCAAGAAGAAGTCACAGAAGAAGGAGGCAGCTCCTGCTATCAACAACGTAGCAGCAAGCACCACCCTCGGCGACCTCGACGTACTGGCTAAGCTGAAGGCCGACATGGAAGGTGAGAAGTAAAGCATACATCCTCATTCCATCATAACTATCATGCGAATCCCTGCCGCTGTTCTCAGCAGCAGGGATTCGTCGCATATAAATATATGAATGAAGAAGAAGTTAAAAGGAGTTATCGCTTCGCTTAAGGAGTCAAAGGGAGCTATTGCTTCGTTTAAGGAGTCAAAAGGAGTTATCGCTTCGCTCATGGAGATAGAAGTCGATAGTTTTATCAACAACATACTCTGCATACGAAACTAACGACTTCTATCTCCCTCTATCTCCTCCTATCTCCCTCTATCTCCTCCTATCTCCCTCTACCTCCCTCCTATCTCCCTCTACCTCCCTCTATATATAATAAGGTGTCCCCTTCTTCTTCCTTTTTAACCATTTCCGTAAACGTTTTCAGCATTTTTTAAGGGTTATTTTATCAATTATCCAAGGTAAAGGCATACCTTTGCACCGCACTTAGGAACAAGAGAAGAACAAGAAATACAAAACAAAATACAAATCATAACAAAAATCAAAACCAAAACAATGAAAAAGATTCTATCTTTAGTGGCCATGCTCGTCATGTCGCTGACGGCAATGGCACAGGCAGGTACAATCAGCAACAATGGAGTCACCATTACTGAAGCCAACGGCTGGTTGGAATCCGCTTACATCAAGTTCAACCTCTACAGTGGTGCAAAAACCTACAACGTCTATGTCAAGGGAGGTCAGTACTCCGATTACACCAAGATTGACGAGCAGCTCGTTCGCAACTATGGATCTTACGGACGTGCCGATGTTGTCGGCTTGAAAGCTGGTACATACGCTATGAAGGTCGTACCAGTTGTTGACAACAAGGAAGTTTCCGGCAAATATGCCGAAGCTACGGGAATGACTGTCAAGAACTACGACCGCCAAGGCTTCGCCCACAAGAACTGGAGCGGCGGCGTTGGCGCATATAACAATGACGGTACGCTGAAAAGCGGTGCAAAAGTACTCTACATCACCAAGAACAACTTCAACACTGTATCTATGGATATGGTAGATGGCAAGAATAAGATTTCTAGCGTTGGTATTGGAGAGATATTTAAGGCAAAGCAGAAGGGACAGAATCCGACACCTATCGCCGTTCGTATCATCGGACGAATCACAGCCAGCGATGCTGCGGCAGCTCAACGCATGTCCGATCAAGACGGTCTGTTACTGAAGGGCAATGACGCTTCTACTGAGATGGGAGTTACCATAGAAGGTATTGGCGATGATGCCATCTTCGATGGATTCGGTATGGGTTTTGTCGATGGGTGCGACGTGGAGGTACGTAATATGGCCATTAAGGATCAAGGTTCCAGCAATGACAATATGGAAATCAAGGGAACAGAGCACATCTGGGTTCACAATATAGATTTCTTCTATGGAGCCAAAGGTAGTGGTGACCATGCTAAAGGTGATGGTTCTCTCGATTGCAAGGACAACTGTACGTATGCAACCTTCTCCTATAATCATTTCTGGGATACTGGCAAGAGTAACCTCTGCGGTATGAAAAGTGAATCAACCTCTAATCTCATCAGTTATCACCACAACTGGTATGACCATTGCGACTCCCGCTGTCCACGTGTGCGCACGAGTTCCGTTCACGTCTGGAACAACTTCTTCGATGGTGTTTCCAAATACGGTGTAGGTGCAACAAGCGGTTCGAGCATCTTCGTAGAGAACAACTATTTCCGTGATACCAACAAACCTATGCTTTCTTCTTTGCAAGGTACAGACGCACAGGGAGATGGCACGTTCTCCGGTGAAACCGGCGGCATCATCAAGAGTTACGGAAATGTCTTTGCGGAGAAAAGTGCTAATTTCAAGTACGTAACCTATCAGAGCAACAATACTTCCTTTGATGCTTACGAGGCAAGTTCACGTACTGAGAAGATTGGGTCATCCGTAAAAACTCTTAGCGGCGGAACAACTTACAATAATTTCGATACTGGCAGCGATATGTACACCTACACTCCAGCCGCAGCAAACGATGTTCCAGGAATCGTTCAGGGATACTACGGTGCCGGTCGTCTGAACCATGGCGACATCGCATATGACATTCCTGACACTGACGACCATGCATACGTTCGCATTTCCGAATTGGACGCTCTTCTAGCCGCCTATAAGACTAGCCTCGTTGGTATCTTTGGCGACGAGAACGCTGAGAGCGGCGAGCAAGGCGGCGAAGGTGGCGAAGGTGGTGAAAGCGGCGGCGAAGGCGGTGAAAGCGGCGGCGGAACTCCTGTTCCTGTCGAGACGGGAGCAGTCACGCTGCAGTCAGACAACGTCCCTGCTGGCTATCAAATCGATGGTTCGTCTTCTGTCACGGCATATAGCTATAGCAGCGACCTCTGCAAAGAAGCTAAGCTCATCAAGGTGACAAGCGACCAACATACCATCACACTGCCTGCAAACGCCAAGGTTACCAAAATCGTGATGTATGCTGTAGGCGACAACAACTCTGACAACAAGGGTGCCATCACCGAACTCGCCGGCAAGACTTTCAACGTAAGCCTGCCCAGCCGTAAGAACGGTACAGCCTTTGCGACAGCTACTGTTGATAATGTAGCACTGACAGGTACCATTACCTTCACCGTAACCTACGCTGCCGGTGTTAAATTCCAACTCACCGTGGAGGAGAACACAACGACTGGCATCACGGAAATCAGCGCAGCCAAGGTTGCCGACGGCATCATGTATGACCTCATGGGTCGCCGCATCACGGCTCCCCGCGCCGGTCAGATCTACATCATGAACGGCAAAAAGTTCATCAAGAAGTAAGGTAAGTCGCCAGTGTCTGCATCACATGACGGACACCGGCAAGCCAACATCTATAAACAGCATGCGGAACTATCGACAGTTCCGCATGCTTTGCATATATAACAGGGAGAATATAAGGGCAACCACAGCGCACGAATGGCGTCCGATTGCAAACGTTTACAACAAATTCTTACACCAAAAGCATTGTAATCTCATACAAAAGTGTACCTTTGCAAAATGAAAGGTTGATTGAAAAACAAAATAATTTATTATCAATAATACTAACATGAAAAAACTATTTACTTTTGCCGCCTTGCTGACCATGGCACTGACGGCTTCAGCAGCCCTGACACAGAAGGCTCAAGGTGGCTGGTATGAAAGTTGCTGGATGGAATTTACAGGCCTCAGCAGCAGTTACGACACCTACAACGGATACGTCTCTGGCAACGGAGGCGGTTCGTGGACGAAACTCGACGGACAGCTCTTGCGCTCCTACGGTTCTTACGGTCGTGTGGAAGCTCTCGGCCTTCCCGCCGGCAACTACATGCTGAAAGTTGTCCCCGTTGTCGGTGAAACCGAGGTCGATGCCGACAAAGTGGTTTCCGGCAATCTCGAAGTAAGAAACTTCAACCGCGACGGCTTTGCCCACAAGACATGGACAAGCGGCGTGGGAGCATACAATAACGACGGAACACTGAAGGCAGGAGCCAAGGTGTTCTACGTCACGGCAAAGTCGGCAAAGAGCATCTCCACCGACGTCGTCACCAGCGACAAGGGCGGCAAGACTACCTGCACAGGATTCCAGGGAATTATAGCTGCCTACGAAAAAGGACTGGACAAGACACCTATCGCCTTCCGCATCATCGGTACCATCAATGCCGCAGACATGGATGCCCTGGGAAGCAAGTCGGAAGGTCTGCAAATCAAGGGACGTGCTGCCGACTCTGAACTCAACATCACCATCGAAGGTGTCGGCAACGATGCCGTCATCTACGGATTCGGATTCCTCGTGCGCAACACCAAGAGCCTTGAGATTCGCAACATCGGCGTGAAGACCGGCATCGACGACGGCATCTCTCTCGACACCGACAACTCCAACGTGTGGATTCACCATGTCGATGTCTTCTACGGTCCCAACAAGGGCGGCGACCAAAAGAAAGGCGACGGAGCCATCGACGTAAAGTCCGACTCGAAGTATGTCACCATTGACAACTGCCACTTCTGGGATACCGGCAAGTCAACCATGTGCGGTATGAAGAGCGAGAGCGGCCCCAACTACATCACCTACCACCACAACTGGTTCGACCACAGCGACTCCCGCCATGCACGTATCCGCACCATGTCGGTACACATGTACAACAACTACTATGACGGCATTGCCAAGTATGGCTCCGGAGCATGCACCGGTGCTTCCGTCTTTATGGATCGCAACTACTTCCGCAACTGCTCCAAGCCCATGATGATTTCCCTTCAGGGTGCCGACACCAAGTACGGTACAGACCTCAAAGATGCCCCGACATTCTCTGGAGAAAGCGGCGGTATGATCAAGTCGTATGGCAACGTCATGACAGGAACGGTGAATTACAAACCGTATCCCGCATCCGACAACAAAAATTTCGACTGCTATGAAGTGGATGATGCTTCTAAGGAGGTGCCGTCAACCGTTACCTCACTTTCTGGCGGCAACAAGTACAACAACTTCGACACCAACTCCTCACTCATGTACAAGTACAATGCCGATGCAGCTGCTGACGTACCTGCCATCGTCACCAACCGTACATGGGGTGCCGGACGTTGCCAGGGTGGCGACTTCAAGTTCACCTTCACCGATGCCGACGACAAGAGCTACGAAATCAACACCGCATTGGAGAACGCTCTCAAGGCATATCAGACGGCTGCACAATTCAAAGGATTCCTCGGCGACGCCAAGGAACCGGCTGACGCTTCGGCAACCTTCACCTTCGACGGAGCGGCTATCAGCTTCAGCAACCTTACCTACACGAAGAGCATTGCTTCATCTGACACAAAAGCCTCATTCAACATTGTGGTCACTCCCTCTGATGCAGCGTCATCCATTGTCGCAGATGGTGCGACAAGTGCAGGCGGTAACAACTACACCATCGCTGCACCGTCAGCCGGTGCTACCGTCACCGCTACATTCACCATTACCAACGACGATGCCGTCATGAAGTACACCATCGTCATCGACAAGACTAAGGAAGAGGTGAAACCCGAACCCGTGACTCCAGTAGGACCTGAGCTCGACGGATTGACCGTTGTCTATTTCGAGCAGAAAGAAGCCGTTTGCGACAATGCCGACGCTTCCTTACTTTTCGACAAGGGCAACATGACCAGCTCTACCGACAAGGAAAGAGTTACCTACGGCGGTGCTGAGTTTGGCGAGTGCGTAAAAATGGAATCCTCAACCGAAGGCTATATCACTCCTACCTCCGATTGTAACATCACTGTTGTATTCGGATCTACCAACAGTTCACCCAAAATCATGATGAACGACGGTGAAGTTGTCAACCTGACAAAGAGCGGCGACGCCTACATTGCAACCTTCCCAGGAACTGCCGGTGCTTCATATAAGCTGTACAAAGGCAACAAAGGTACTTCAAACACATTCCTTTACGCCATCGTCTTTGAGCCGACAAACACAGATACGGGCATCTCACAGGTGAACTACCTGCCTGCCCTCAACACCAATAAGGTATTCAAATACACCAAGAATGGCACCATCGTCATCGAACGCAACGGCAAGAAGTTCAATGTTGCAGGCATGCGCATAGAGTAGTCTTTGCAAAATACCCCATAACAAGGCGGAACCCATAGCGGTTTCGCCTTCTTTTTATTCCCCAATCTCCCAATTTGCAATTTTCAATCTTCAATCTCCCAATTTGCAAACGTTTTCAGCATTTTTAAGAATACACTGATGGTATATCTACCACAAAAGTGTACCTTTGCAGGCGAAAAAGAAAACAAAATACTTAGCATCATAACTAAAAATGAAGAAACTGTTTACTCTTACAGCCATGTTCGTCATGGCTCTCACCGCAACGGCACAAGTCGTTGACGGGCGTAACTTCGGCATCGACGGCTTTGCCGCATGCGCCGGAGAGAAAGGTACTAACCATTATCTTGCAGGTGGCACCACCGGTGGTGCCGGAGGCGAGGTGGTCAAGGCAGAGACTTTCACCCAGCTGCAGGCCTACCTGCAGTCGAGCAAACCCTACATCGTGCTCGTCGACAAGGACATTAGCACAGGTATTCCTGCATACGTTGATGACCTGAGCACTGGTAAACTCTGCGATGACCAAAGCGGAAAGACGGGTGTCAAGACCACATACGGCGAACGCATCACGATTGCTCCGAACAAGACGCTCATCGGTATTGCCAACGAAAGAGGCGAAGCACCGCTCTTCTCGCGCATTACTTTCGTGATGCAGTGTTCTTCAAATGTCATTATCCGTAACTGCCGCTTCACCATGAATGGTGTGCCTATCCTGAAGTCGGGAGAGAATAAGATTGTGGCATGGCGTGACGGTACCCAGGTGGAAGTCGGCGACCCCGACTGCATCGGCATACAAGCCGACAAAGTCAGTGCCAAGACCGACTGGGGAGCACACATCTGGATAGACCATTGCGAGTTTTTCAACGGCAACGCCAATAACAAAGACCGTTACGACGGATTGGTTGACTGCAAAAACAACGTGCAGTGGATAACCATCTCTTACAACTATTTCCACGACCATGACAAAGCCTGCCTCTTCGGTAAAGGCGACAGTGACATCTATGAAGGTTGCCGTACCATCTCTTTCCACCACAATTACCTCAAAAACATAGAAGGTTCACGCTTACCCTTACAACGTGGCGGCTATCTCCACTACATGAACAACTATCAGTATGGATGTGAGGACGGATGGGACGTTCGTACCGGAGCAACAGGATATGTTGATGCCGACTACTTTGAAAATACAAAATCGCCTATTCGCAGTGACCGTGGTGGCGGCCTCAACATCAATACCGCCAGCGGATATGATGTCGTCTACAAAGGCTGCGACAACCTGATGTCGGGCTATACCAACATAGACGGAGCAAAAATCAGCAAAAACTTGTCTATTACCAAGTCTTCATGGCTACCAACGCAGACAGTATCAAGCTACATGGTGAACAGCCATGACAAGACAGCCGACGTGCCTGCCATCTGCGAGAAGTATTCAGGTGCCGGCAAGATTGTCGTATGGAACGAGGCCGTTCCTGCCGTCGACATCAACAAGTTGAACCAGGCACTGGCAACACAGCTCAATGCAAGCTGCTACGATGAAAAGGGCAATAAAATCACGCATATCACAACTACCATCAACTCCGTCACGACAAACTCTGCCAACAACCGCATAGCAAAATATGTCAAGGACGGAAGAATCATCATCGAGAAAGACGGCAAGCAGTACACCACAACGGGTGTGCAAATCCGATAAAAACACACTGCCTTTCAGCAGAAAGTAAGCGGAAAAGAGGAGCATCAGCTCCTCTTTTTCGGCTCTTTAGCTCCCCTTTTTCGTGCTTTTATGCGTCAAGAATAAAAAAAGTGCAGAAAAAGTTTGGTGGAACAAAATAAAGTACGTACCTTTGCAACCGCAAAACAAAAAGGATGCGCTTGTAGCTCAGTTGGTAGAGCATCTGACTCTTAATCAGAGGGTCCAGGGTTCGAACCCCTGCAGGCGTACAAAGGAGACCTCGAAGGTCTCCTTTTTCTTTACCCCTCTACCCTATTCTATAGACATGGTGTGGGCTTCAAAGTGCAAAGCACACCTTGCAATCACTCACCTTAAGGCAAAAAATTGCATAAAACTCTCCCATTCCTTTCAGTATATCAACTTATTATTGTATTTTTGCAATCACTTTTCAGGAAGTTTTATAACTGGTATTCAAGTGAATTAAGGTAAAGACTTATCAATTTAAAGTATAGAGACAATGAAAATCAATGATTTCAACTTTGCCGGCAAGAAGGCAATCGTGCGCGTAGACTTCAACGTGCCACTCGACGAAAACGGAAAGATTACTGACGACACTCGCATCCGCGGTGCCGTTCCCACCCTGAAGAAGATTCTCGATGAAGGTGGAGCACTCATCATCATGAGTCACATGGGCAAACCCAAAGGTAAGGTCAACCCGAAGCTCTCCCTCGGACAGATTACCGATGCGGTAAGTGCAGCCCTGGGCGTACCCGTTCAGTTTGCTCCCGACTGTGCTAAGGCTAAGGCTCAGGCCGATGCTCTGAAGCCAGGCGAGGTGCTGCTGCTGGAGAACCTCCGCTTCTATCCCGAAGAGGAAGGCAAGCCCGTTGGTGTTGAGAAGGGTACTCCCGAATACGACGAGGCGAAGAAGGCAATGAAGGCAAGCCAGAAGGAGTTTGCCAAGACCTTGGCATCTTACGCTGACTGCTACGTGATGGATGCCTTCGGCACCGCTCACCGCAAGCACGCTTCCACTGCCGTCATCGACGAGTTCTTCAGTGCAGACAACCGCATGCTCGGCCTGCTCATGGAGAAGGAGGTGAACGCCGTTGATGCCGTCCTGGGCAACATCAAGCGTCCGTTCGTAGCCATCATGGGTGGCTCAAAGGTGTCTTCCAAGATTGGCATCATCGAGAACCTGCTGGGCAAGGTAGACAAGCTCATCCTCTGCGGTGGCATGACCTACACCTTTGCCAAGGCTCACGGCGGCGAGATCGGCGAATCTATTGTTGAGCTGGACAAGCTCGACGTAGCCCTCGGCGTTGAGGAACTGGCCAAGAAGAACGGCGTTGAGCTCGTCCTGGCTACCGACTGCACCGCTACCAACGGTCTCGACTTCGGTACCATGACCGTGAAGGCTGGCTCTGACATCATCACCTGCCCGTCCGACAAGGTTCCTGCCGGCTACGAAGGTGTCGATGCAGGTCCCGACAGCCAGAAGGCTTTCGCTGCTGCCATCGACGGTGCAAAGACCATTCTGTGGAACGGTCCTGCCGGAGTCTTCGAGTGTGACGACTTCACTGCCGGTAGCCGTGCCATCGGCGACGCCATTGCCAAGGCTACAGCCGAAGGCGCTTTCTCACTCATCGGCGGCGGCGACTCTGTAGCTTGCGTCAACAAGTTCGGACTTGCCGACCAGGTCAGCTACATTTCTACCGGTGGCGGTGCACTGCTCGAAGCCATCGAGGGCAAGGAACTTCCTGGTGTAGCAGCCATGAACGCATAATCAGAACGGAAACAACAATACCTACTTATAGAAAAGACTTGCATGCCAATACGGGATGCAAGTCTTTTTCCGTATGGTGACTGTATCGTATCAGCGTCACCCAACAAGAAACATTATCTGACGTACAGCAAATTGTTGTCGTAGTCAAGAATCAGTTCTACCTCACGCAAGAAGTTGCAACCGATCGTGCCGGCATAGTCATGGCGAGTTTTTCCATTGGGCTTTACGGAAATCAGGAAGTTTTTCGTTGACTTTCCCTGAGCACCATACTTGTGTTGAGCTACTTCCACACCGAGCATCTCCGCAGAAACAGCCTCGACACACTTCAGCTCCTTTCCCCTTACCGTGAGCTCATAGGGTTTTATGCCGGATGTCTTCAACACATTTCGCACATGCTCGTTTTGATAAAACAATGAGAAGTAATTCGGATTGCCGGTATCAATGAAGAAGATTCCGCTGAACTGAGCAGTTATCTTGTCAGAAGACAGCACCCTCAAAGGAGCATTCGTCCCGACAAAGCCCTCTTCATCGACGGTCAATATGCCCTTGGCATATTTCTTTTCATTGATGGTACGCCGCCCATATTCCACATAACCCTTCCGTATGTTCAAAGTCAGCATGCGGCTACCGTCTCTTGCCATGAAATTGGAACCCATCAGGATATCGACAGAAGGGATAGACGACTTCCGGAAGAAGTGCTTCAAGTCAGCCACAACCACTTGATTGGTACTGCGAAGTCCGTTGATGTCAAGCGTGTCCATCAATTCATAGCTACATCTGAGCTTCTTACGCAAGGCAGGGAAACGTAACTTGGGAGCTTTCTTGAACTTACGAAGATTCAAATGAAGACCCGAATCCGCGAGAAACGTGCTGTCGATAATGCTGACAGAAGCTCCAGTATCAATCATGGCATTAGCCTCGACGCTGCCATTCACCATCACTCTGCCTATCAAGTGATACGTGTAGTCTTTGAACGATATGCGCTGCGCCCGTGCAAGTATACACACGTGCAGGCACAATATAGTCAGGAAAAATGTGCTTTTCTTCATCTTTACTTTGCGGTTCGTTGATGTTGTAACATGCAAAAATACAACGAATATCAATAACAGCCAAACATTGAAGGCACTATTTTACGAGACCTTCATTCTACGAATGACTATCTTGCAGATAAAATAAAAGGTCAGCAGGAGGCCATAAATCAGCAGCACCTGTACGGCGGAAGGATGCAGATGGTCAATGCTGGCACCCGGCAAATGAGCTACGGCATGCATCGCCGTGTTCAGCAAGTTGGCAAGGTAGGCTGTCACGGAGAGGAAAACAGACAGTAGTGCCGGAATGGGGATGGCGAGAAGGGTGAGCACCATCATGAGCAATAGCAGGTAGGCAAAGGGAATGGCTATCAGATTGGTGAGCAGGAAATAGCAAGAGAATCGTCCGAAGTAGTAGGCAACGAGCGGAGCCGTGCCCAGCTGTGCTGCCAGCGAAACGGCAAGGAGTCCGCATACAGCCCGCAACGACGAAGCCCACCATGCCGTCGTGCGCCACCTGAAAAGCGGTTCCGCCAGGGGCATCCACAGCAGGATGGCAAAGACAGCGGCAAAGGACAACTGGAACCCAACGTCAAATAAATTCAGCGGATTAACCATCAACATCAGGATGGCGGCAAAGGACAGGGTGTTGAGCGAGACGGCACGACGGTGCAACATCAACACCATCGTACAAATCGTCAGCATGATGGCGGCACGGACGGCAGAGGCTGGCATACCCACCAACAAGACATACGCCCAAACAACCAATATCGCCAACGAGAGGAACGGCACGCTGCGCCGCCAACGGCGGAAGAAGAACAGGAGGAAGCCGTAGAGGATGCTGAGATGGAGACCGGAGATAGCGAGTATATGGGATGAACCAGCGATTGAATAGTCGTCCTTCAAATCCTTGGATAGTTGCGACTTATCACCCAAAAACATCGCCTCTACAACAGCCAAACCACCTTCTTCGCTATCACCGGAAGACAGCCGTTCTAACAACCGTTTTCTGAGTTGCAACAATGTCAGCCGGGAGCGCTGCACCATCGACAGCGATGTCAGGGCTACGGAAGCCTCATGCCAGTCGGAATAGAAGATAAACGTCTGTGCCTGATAGCCCTGGCTGTGCAACCAGCGACGATACCCCTGAAGACTGTCGCCCCCCTGCCCTATCGGCATCAGCTGCGAATAGGCTTCGATGCCGCTTCCCACATGAAGCCTTTCAAATCTTTTCGCAATGGTATCGCACAGGATGGAAGCCCTCACCTTCACGGGATCGTCATTGCCAACCATCAGCAGGTCGCACTGCACCACCTTGCCACGACGTACTGGTTCGCTACTGACAATGGCACGGTATTCCACGGGGGAAGCAGGCAGGGACACCTGCAGCCGTTGTTCAGCACGGCTCATCAGGAAGGTACCCAGCAAGAAGCAGGTCAGCAACAGCAGTATGCTCTGCAACCATTCATGGCGATGGCTGGCAAGGGCAAGAAGCAATGTCGCCAGGCATGACGCAAAACAGACGGTCGGCGTACACCAACCGTCTGTATATAGGGTTGCCGCCATGCCTGCCGACAGCATGGCTGCAATCTTCAGCAAAGGATAGAGATCGGTTTTATTCAATCTTTTAATTTTAATCTTTCATCATTAATCTTTCATTTTTCATTTTTCTTGATGTAGTCAACTATCCATGCACCGACCTCCGTTGTGCCATACTTCTCGCCACCCTCTACTTGAATCTCAGGTGTACGGACGTTGGCATCGAGCGAAGCGTTGACGGCCTCGCGGATGAGGGCACCTTCTGCTTTCAGTCCGAAATGCTCCAGCAACATGGCAGCAGAGAGGATCTGCGCCAGCGGGTTGGCAAGGTTCTTTCCGGCAGCCTGCGGCCATGAGCCGTGGACAGGTTCGAAGAGCGGTGTGTGCTCACCCAGCGACGACGAGGGTTGCAACCCCATCGAACCGGTGATGCATGACGTCTCGTCAGTGAGGATGTCGCCGAAGGTGTTCTCCGTGACGATGACGTCGAAGAATGTAGGCTCCGTGAGCACGCGCATGGAAGCATTGTCGATAAACATATAGTCCACATTCACCTCCGGGTACTGCGGCTCCATCTCCTTACTGATCTGTCTCCACAAGCGGCTGGATGCCAGCACGTTGGCCTTGTCTACCACGGTGAGGTGCTTGTTGCGCTTCATGGCAAACTCGAACGCCACCTTCAAGATACGCTCAATCTCCGGACGGGTATAGATGTCGGTATCGTAGGCTTTGTCGTTGTCCTGATACTTCTCTCCGAAGTACATGCCGCCCGTCAGTTCGCGGATTACCACAAAGTCGGCACCACGCAGCAGTTCGTCCTTCAGCGGACTCTTGTGCAGCAGGCAGTCGAAGGTCGCAACGGGGCGCACGTTGGCAAAGAGTCCCAACTTCTTGCGCATGGCAAGCAACCCCTGTTCGGGGCGCACCTTTGCCGTAGGGTTGTTGTCGAAGCGCAGGTCACCGACAGCAGCGAAGAGCACCGCATCAGCCTCCATGCAAATCTTATGCGTCTCCTCCGGGTACGGATCGCCGACAGCATCAATGGCATGGGCACCGCAAAGCGCCTCTTTGTACGTAAACTCGTGGCCGCACTTCTCAGCGATAGCATCCAGCACGGCAACACCCTGTTTCATAATCTCCGGTCCTATACCGTCACCGGGGAGGACGGCAATTTTCAGTTTCATATTCTTCTCCAGTTTAATTCTCACTCAATAAAATTGATGCAAAGGTACGATTAAGCGAGGGAAATACAAAATGAAAGTATACTTTTATTTTTATTTCCGAACGAAAGTACCTTATTTAAAGGTACGATTAAGCGAGGACAAAGCAAAAGAAAAACCAATTTCTCTTTTGTATTGTCTTCGACTTGTAGTACCTTTGCAGTCGAAAGCATCAAGAAATGATAAAAACCTCGTCCTTA
>DEJO01000012.1:0-43474 GCA_002353555.1 Prevotella sp. UBA2746
ATAAATGATAAATGCGCTTCGCTAAATGATAAATGATAAATGATAAATGCGCTTCGCTAAATGATAAATGATAAATGATAAATGATAAATGATAAAGATGATAAATGATAAATATGAAGAAGATCATGATGGTGGTGACGATGCTCTATATGTGCATTGCCGCCGATGCCCGCATTCCCGACTTCCCAGACTACATAGACGACCAGGGATTGCTGTACAAAGAGTTTCGTGACGACAGGACGAATGAGGACATTCCCGGTCACCAGGGTGAGGTGCAGCTGTGGGGCTTCGAAGACAGAGACGACAAGGTGGTTGAGAAGTTCGAGAAACTGAAGGTGCTGCGCGTGCCGGCTGTCGTGAAGGCGAGGCGTATTGACGGACAGGAGACTGAGACGTTGCGCGTCACCGCCATAGACGGCCATGCCTTCAGGGGTATGCCCAACCTGGAGGAGATCTTCCTGCCGGAGGGTATCACCTACATCAACCCGTTTGCATTGGGCGACATCCCTGCCAAGATCATACACATTCCCGCATCGATGAAGAAGCTGTACATGAGCAGCTTCAAGTCCTACAATTCGAAATGGGAGAAGGTGCTCATTGCCAAGAACCATCCTACGCATTGCGACGTCAACGGTGTCGTCTACACGAAGGACAAGAAGACGCTGTGTGTCTGTCCCAAACAGCACCGCGAGAAGGTCATCATTCCGGCAACGGTCAGGGAGATTGCTGACGAGGCGTTTGAAGAAGCAGCCAACATCAAGACGATCATCCTGCCCAACGGCGTGGTGAAGGTGGGCAAGAGTGCATTCTATGACAGCAACATAGAGAGCATCACCCTGCCGGCAACGCTGAAGGAGATGGGAAAGAACTCTCTGAACTGTTGTAAGCAGCTGAAGACGATACGCTGCAAGGCGGCAACTCCGCCTGCCGTGGCTGAAGACCATCTGTGGGGCCTGCAACTGGACACGCTGACGGTTTACATTCCCAAGGGCAGTACAGAGCTGTACCGGCAAGCTGACTGGTGGAAGAACATCAAGAACTACGTAGAGGAATAAGCGGACACGACATGTTCCTGTCAGAGAGAAAGAAGTGGTCTTCAAACGGTATTGCCGCCCTGATGATACTGATGGCGGCAACGGCAGTCGTGGGATGCAGCAAGGGCGACGGGCTGCATGAGCTGGAGCTGCCTACGGACAGCATCTGCACAGACACCACCATACACCTGAACGGCAGCGGTGAACCGCAGGCTACACTCCACCTGAACATGAAGTTCATCAACAAAAAGGAGTATGCCCACGTCAACACGGCACTCATCAACTCAGGAGTGCTGACCTTGGTGAGACCCGACACGCTGCCCTACTCCGACCAGAGCATGCGCAGAACCGTCGATGCGTTCGTAAGACAGTATGCCAGGGACTACAAGGAGACTGCCCGACTGATACTGGAGCAGGAACCTGACAACCTGCAACAGCTCAACTGGAAATATGTTGTAGACACACAGCTGAAAGGCGGCAGAGACGGCAACGTCGTTCTTCTTGCCAAGGTAACGCTCTTTGAAGGTGGCGAACAGGAGACGACGTTCACCATCGCCAAGAACATTGACCGGCGCAACGGCAAGCTGCTGACGCTGAAAGACCTCTATAACGATGAGCAGCGGAGGCAACTGACCGACAACATCGTGAGCGAACTGAAGAGCATGGAGCACTGCTTCTCCCTGGAAGCACTACAGGAAGAGGGCTTCTTCCAAGGCATAGAACCCTACGCCACGGAGAACTTCTTCCTGACAGACGAGGGCATTACCTTCATCTATGTGCCGGGAGAGATTGCACCGGCTGAGAAAGGAGAAATAAGGGTGAAGATGAAAGATTAAAGATGAAAAATTAAAGATTAAGATTAAAAAATTGGAAGATTGAATTGGAACAGATATTGAAATACTTTCCGCAACTGACGGCGGAGCAACAACGGCAGCTTGGTGAGCTGTACGAACTGTATAGCGACTGGAATGCTAAGATCAACGTGATTTCGCGCAAGGACATCGACAACCTGTACGAGCACCATGTGCTGCACTCGATGGCGATAGGCAAGGCCCTGCACTTCAAGCCGGGAACGAAGATTCTCGACTTCGGTACGGGCGGCGGCTTCCCTGGCATACCCTTGGCCATTCTCTTTCCGGAGGTGTCGTTCAAACTCATCGACGGAACAGGCAAGAAGATACGTGTGGCAACGGAGGTGGCACACGCCATAGGGCTGAAAAACGTCACGGCTGAGCACCTGCGCGGCGAAGACGAGAAGGGTAAGTACGACTTCATCGTCAGCCGTGCCGTCATGCCCCTGCCCGACCTGGTGAAGATGGTGCGCAAGAACGTGTCGAAGACACAGCGCAACGCCATGCTCAACGGACTCTTCGTCTTGAAAGGCGGCAACATTGAGAGCGAAATCCAACCCTTCCGCAAGCAGGTGGAGGTATCACCCATCAGCAACTGGTTTACGGAAGAGTGGTTCAATGAGAAAAATGTGATTTACTTACCATTATGAATATCAAGAACTTTACCTGCAACATGTTGCAGGAAAACTGCTATGTGGTCAGCGACGAGACCAAGGAGTGTGTCATCATTGACTGCGGAGCATACTACGACGATGAGCAACAAGCCATCGTCAGCTATATCAAGGACAACGAACTGGTGCCACGCCACCTGCTTGTCACGCACGGACACCTCGACCACAACTTCGGCAACGACATGCTGAACCGCGAGTTCGGACTGCAACCGGAGGTGTCGACTCGTGACGAACATATCATCATGAACCTGACCATGCAGGCGCAGCAGTTCTACAACCTCTCGCTGGAACTCAACACCCCGACTATCAAGCATTTCTTCGAGGACAACGAACTCATCAGTTTCGGCAACCATAAGCTGAAAGTGCTTGAGACGCCAGGACATACCAAGGGCAGCGTGTGCTTCTACTGTGCGGAAGAAAACGTGCTGTTTTCGGGCGACACACTCTTCCGAGGCTCCATCGGACGTACAGACTTGAGAGGTGGCAGCATGATACAGATCATACAAAGCCTGCGCTTCCTGGCTCAGCTGCCCGACGAGACGATCGTCTTCTCCGGCCACGGTCCGAGTACAACCATCGGCAACGAACTGGCACACAATCCGTACATGGATAGATAAGAAGATTGAAGGAATTGAAGGAATTGAAGGAATTGAAGGAATTGAAGGAATTGAAAAATTAAAAGATTGAAACCTGAAAAGATTATACTCGGCATAGACCCCGGTACCAACGTGATGGGATATGGAGTGATACGTGTCATGGGCAACAAAGCCGAACTGGTGGTGATGGGCGTCATCGACATGCGCAAGGAGAACGACCCTTACCTGCGGTTAGGACGTATCTTCGAGCGCGTCACAGGCATCATCAACGAATACCTGCCCGACGAGATGGCGATAGAAGCCCCGTTCTTCGGGAAGAACGTGCAGTCGATGTTGAAGCTGGGAAGGGCACAAGGTGTTGCCATCGCTGCCGCCATAGAGCGCGACGTGCCGATACACGAGTATGCTCCGATGAAAATCAAGATGGCGATAACTGGCAACGGTAGTGCCTCTAAGGAACAGGTGGCGGGCATGTTGCAACGTCTGTTGAACATGAAGAACGACGAGATGCCGAAGCTGATGGACGCCACCGACGCACTGGCTGCCGCCTACTGCCACTTCATGCAGATGGGACGGCCGGAGAGTGACCGACACTTCAGCAGCTGGAAGGACTTTGTCAATAAGAACCAGAAACGGGTGTCGGGGAAGAGGGAAGAGGAAAAATGAAAGATGAAAGATGAAAGATTAAGATTGGAAGATGGAAAAATGAAAGAGGAGACGTGAAGTATGAAAACAGTCATAAAGATAGAAAAAGGGGTATGCAAGATGCCGAAATGGCGGATGGCAGAACCTGTAGACTTCGAGTTGCTCGATGATGAACACCTTGCGGTCGTCGGTCCGAACGGCGGCGGCAAGTCGATGTTTGTAGACATCATGACAGGCAGACACCCCCTCTACCCCAACATGGTGAGCTACGACTTCTCGCCAAGCACAAAAGAACTGGTCTCCGACAACATCAAGTATATCACCTTCAGAGACACCTACGGCGGCGACAACGACCGCACCTACTTCCTGCAACAGCGGTGGAACCAGATGGAGATAGACCAGGAGACACCCACGGCAGGCATGAAACTGGAAGAAGCCTTCCAGTCGGCTGGCGACGACACGCCGGAACGCAGACAGATGCAGCAGCACATCTACGACATCTTCCACATGGAACACCTGCTCGACAAGTACATCATCCTGCTCTCCAGCGGTGAACTGCGGAAGTTCAAGCTGGCAGCCACCCTCTTCTCGGCACCACGCATACTGGTCATGGACAACCCCTTCATCGGACTGGATGAAGAGACACGCCAACAACTGCGCGACCTGTTGAAGACACTCTCTGAAGAGCAGCATATCCAGATCGTGCTGGTGCTGTCGAAGACTGACGACATCCCAGACTTCATCACCCATGTCGTTGAAGTACGCGACATGAAGGTGATGCCGAAAGTCTCGCGCGAACATTATTTATATAATAGGGCGCCTTTCCCTACCCGCGTACTCTCACACGAGAAGGAGCAACAGATTCTGAACCTTCCCTACTCAGACCGGCAGTATGTCAGCGAAGAGGTGGTAAGCATGAATAAGGTGAGCATCCGCTACGGAGAGCGGACCATACTGAAGGACCTCGACTGGACGGTGAGAAACGGAGAGAGATGGGCGCTGAGCGGACAGAACGGAGCCGGAAAGTCGACGCTGCTGAGCCTCGTCTGTGCTGACAACCCACAGTCATACGCCTGCGACATTGCCCTCTTCGGACAGGCACGAGGCAGCGGTGAGACCATCTGGGACATCAAGAAGCACATCGGGTATGTATCGCCTGAGATGCACCGTTCATACCATCGCAACCTGCCTGCCATACGTGTTGTTGCCAGCGGACTGAAAGATTCGGTTGGACTGTATGTCAAGCCCTCTGAAGGCGACTACGACATCTGCCGCTTCTGGATGGACATGTTCGGACTGAAGGGCAAGGAAGAGACCTCTTTCCTCGAACTCTCCAGCGGAGAGCAACGGCTGGTACTATTAGCACGCGCCTTCGTGAAAGACCCTGAGCTGCTCATCCTCGACGAACCTCTGCACGGTCTCGACAACACCAACCGCCGACTGGTCAAGGACATCATTGAGACCTTCTGCCAACGGCACAACAAAACATTCATCATGGTGACCCACTACCGCGAGGAATGGCCTGCCTGCATAGACCACAGCCTCTACCTGAAGCGGCACACATGACAATAAATAGGAACTAAACACGTTAAACTTTTACGGCATTAGCAAGTCATAATCATAAAATCAAACAAATACATACACGCATGAAAAGACTGATGATTTCCATCGCCATCTGCTGCATGGCAGCAGTAGGCACACAGGCTCAGCAAGCCTTCAAAGAGATATACGAACTCAGCAACAAGACGCTGATGGACAGTAAAGAAGACAAGGAGGTGAGAAAGGTGGCTCTCTTCAAGGTTGACGCGCTCACCTATCTTAACACCAAACTCTTGGAGGTGCTCCTCGACAGCACCCACCAGCATGGCTACAACGTGATGGCACGCCGCGACAGCATGGCGTACTTCATGTACGACTACGTGAACCTGTTCACCAGAGAGTATAGCCGTGCCAACAAGAAAGGCGAGAAAGAGCGCATCCTGAAGACCTTCCGCGAAGCCAGCATCAACAATCCGCTCTTCAACGACCCTGACCGCGAGTATGTGCTCACCTACTACAACCGCGAAGACTTCCTCACCCAGTTCTCGCTCGACACCGACTGGGTGAAAGCCAACGCATACGTCAGACGCAAGTTGGGAGAAAAATAAAACTTTTCGCACAGCAGGATGCACTGCCTGCTGCAACATTTTTACACATAACATGAGGGAAATCAACTTCGATTTCCCTTTTTTCATCGTAATAGAGCACTTAACTTGTTAAAGAATGTTTAAAATCGTGTATGTGTGGGAACACACAACAATGAGATAAAAAAAAGCACAGAAAACATTTGGAAGTTAATTTCAAATGACTTATCTTTGCAGTGTTATCCTGAAAACAATCTTTTTACCTTAAAGGAACTAATACCTATTGAAGATTGAAGCGATTGCCTGAGAAGGTCATCGCTTTGTTCTTTATCAAGACTTATCCCAACTTCTGACACGGCAACAACAGAGAAGAGAGGGATGGAAATGTTATTTTATCTTAAAGAACGAGGAAATACTTCTACGGAAACGCCTTGCATATCATAACTTTTTGCTACCTTTGCACCCGATTTGGCTCATAGCCACATCATTTTAGAGAAAATTTAGTCCGCACAGGCTCGGAGAAGTGCTGGCACGAAGTCAGACGCCTGACGGAGAAAACCGTTATACAATAAACCAAAAAATGTACGCAATTGTAGAAATCAACGGTCAACAGTTCAAGGCAGAAAAGGGCGCCAAGCTCTTTGTCAACCGCATCAAAGATGCAGAAGAAGGCCAGGCTGTTGAGTTTGACAAGGTATTGCTCGTAGACAACGAGGGTGCCGTCACGGTAGGTGCACCAACCGTAGAAGGTGCGAAAGTAGAAGCTGAGGTATTGAATCCTCTGGTAAAAGGTGAGAAAGTCATCGTGTTCAAGAAGAAGCGTCGCAAGGGCTATCGCGTCAAGAACGGACACCGCCAGCAGTACACTCAGATAGAAGTTAAATCAGTAATAGCTTAAAACTAAGGAGGACGAAGAAATGGCACATAAGAAAGGTGTTGGTAGTTCTAAGAACGGCCGTGAGTCGGCTTCGCAGAGATTAGGTATTAAGATTTTCGGAGGACAGAAAGTCGTAGCCGGAAACATCATCGTTCGTCAGCGTGGCACCAAGCACAACCCCGGCAAGAACGTGGGTCTGGGCAAGGATGACACCCTCTATGCACTTGTAGACGGAACAGTAGAGTTCCACAAGGGCAAGTTCAACAAGAGCGTTGTCAACGTAATACCAGAGGCTTAACAGAGACTCAAAACAAAATTCAAAACTATTCCAAACAAACAATAGGATCCCGATACTCCAGACGGAGCGTCGGGATTTCTACTTTTTTGGCGCTGCGCAAAAGGGCGCTGCGCGAAAAGGGCGCTGCGCTAAATGATAAATGATAAAGGAGAAATGAGAAAGGGCGCTGCGCTAAATGATAAAGGATAAATGATAAATGATAAAGGAGAAATGAGAAATGATAAAGGGGGATGTGGGTTGACAATAAGAACAAAAACGGGTTTTTATTTTGTATTGTCTCCGACTTGCTGTACCTTTGCAGTCAATTAGAAAAAACAATGATTAAAAAAGAAGGATATGCTTACACTGAATCTGATTAAGGAGGATACCGAGAAAGTCATCAAAGGCTTAGAGAAAAAGCATTTCAAGGATGCTAAGGAGGCTATTGAGAACGTGCTGGCTACGGACAAGCGCCGCCGTGAGGCTCAGCAGAAGATGGACGCTACAAAGGCTGAAAGCAACCAGCTGTCGAAACAGATTGGTATGCTGATGAAGGAAGGGAAGCGTGACGAAGCTAACGACATCAAGAACAAGGTGGGCGAGCTGAAGGCAACAGAGAAAGCCATGAAGGAAGCTATGGAGAATGCCGAGGCGGAACTGACAACGCTGCTCTGCCAGATTCCGAACATCCCCTACGAGGAGGTGCCGGAGGGCGTTGCCGCCGAGGACAACCACGTGGTGAAGAGCAACCTCTGCGACTGCAAGGAGGGCGACACGGTGGGCAACTGGAGCGTCAACCCGTCGCTTGCCGTCGGTGATGCCGGCTACACCCCGCTTCCTCACTGGGAACTCGCCAAGAAATACAACCTCATCGACTTCGACCTGGGTGTAAAGATTACGGGTGCCGGTTTCCCGGTCTACATCGGGAAGGGTGCCCGGCTGCAACGTGCGCTCATCAACTTCTTCCTTGACGAGGCTCGCAAGTCGGGATATACCGAGATTATGCCCCCCACGGTGGTCAACGCCGCCAGCGGCTACGGCACGGGACAGTTGCCCGACAAGGAAGGTCAGATGTACCACTGCGACCT
Source organism: Prevotella sp. UBA2746 (assembly GCA_002353555.1). Classification (GTDB taxonomy): domain Bacteria; phylum Bacteroidota; class Bacteroidia; order Bacteroidales; family Bacteroidaceae; genus Prevotella. The sequence goes on from DEJO01000012.1 coordinate 8,163, forward strand.
TGACGACCTCTACCTGATTCCTACGGCTGAGGTGCCTGTGACGAACATCTACCGCGACGTCATCCTCGACGAGAAAGACCTGCCTATCAAGAACTGCGCCTACACCGAGTGTTTCCGCCGCGAAGCGGGCAGCTACGGCAAGGATGTGCGTGGACTGAACCGCCTGCATGAGTTCTCGAAGATCGAGATTGTACGCATCGACACGCCGGAACACTCCAAGGAGAGCCACAAAGAGATGCTGGAGCATGTAGAGGGACTGCTGAAGAAACTGGAGCTGCCCTATCGCATCCTGCTGCTCTGCGGTGGCGACCAGAGTTTCACGTCTGCTATCTGCTACGACTTTGAAGTCTATTCAGAGGCTCAGAAGCGTTGGCTGGAGGTATCGTCAGTGAGCAACTTCGACACTTATCAGGCCAACCGCCTGAAGTGCCGCTACCGCCATGCCGAGGACAAGAAGATAGAACTCTGCCACACGCTGAACGGTTCGGCGTTGGCTCTGCCCCGCATCGTTGCTGCCATCATCGAGAACAACCAGACCCCCGAAGGTATCCGGGTGCCGAAGGTGCTTGTTCCCTACTGCGGCTTCGAGATGATGGACTGAGAAAAACAGGAAAGGAAAACAGGAACTGGAAAGCCTAAGAGACAAGGACATCGGCGATGACTCCGATGGAGAACAGGATGCCGTAGATGAACATGTTACGTGCATTCTCGCCCAAAATGCCATTGAGCGCCTTACCGCGCTTGATGGCTTTCATTTTCCTGTAGGTGCGGGCATGGAGCGAGAGGTAGATGGTGGGCAGGAAGAAGGTGAAATACTGTCCCTGGAAGAAGAAGGTGAGCCCCATGTGGAAAGCCATCAGTCCCAGTGCAAAGTACAGTATCTCTGTAGCCCGTTCGCCAATGAGCACCACCAGCGTCCGCTTCCCCACCCTCCGGTCGTTGTCGCGGTCACGATAGTTGTTCACCACCAACAGGGTGTCGATGACCATTCCGCAGGCAACAGCCGAAAGCAGCACCTCCTTGGTCAGCGCCTGCGTCTGAAGATAGAAGGTGGCACAGACGGGGACGATTCCGAAGAACACCAATACCAGCAGGTCGCCCAGCCCGATGTAGGACATCAGCAGAGTGTAGAGGAAGCAGAAGACCACGCAAGCCACTCCTATCCATACCATGCCGAAACCGCCGTAGAAGACCAACGGGAATCCCGCCAGACATGCCGCCAGCGTTGTCGCGGCAATAGCGCGGCACATGGCTTTCGGCGTTACCCATCCTTGTGCGCATGCCCGTCGCGGTCCCATCCGGTGCTCATCGTCGGTGCCCTTCTTCCAGTCGAAGTAGTCGTTCACCAGATTGGCATCTATCTGCATGAGAAATGCAAACAAGACGCACAGCACTGCCGGTACGACATCCAACGTTTCTGCGTCGCCCCTGCGGACGTGGTACGCCCATGCCAATGTCAGCCCCATCATCACGGGGACGGCAGCCCCGGTCAGCGTCTTCGGACGTGCCGCCAGCAGCCATGCCTTCCAGCCGTTTGTTCTAATCTGTTCAGCTTCCATGCCTGCAAAGATACGAATAATAAACGGAAGTACGGCAAAATGATACATTTTTAGCCCCGGCAGGTTCACCGTCTCGGAAATTTTATCTATATTTGCACAGTGAACCGAAACTGACAACCTGCTGACGATGATAGACACCAACGTAAGCCTCGACCTGATGGAGTTTGTAGAAACTCAGATCCTGCCCCGTTATGCAGCCTTCGACAAGGCACACAACCTGGCTCATGCCAATAGCGTCATCCGCCGCTCATTGGAGCTGGCACGCAGGCTGGGTGCCGACATCAACATGGCATACGCCGCTGCCGCCTACCACGACCTGGGGCTGGAGGGGCCGCGTGCCGTCCACCACCTGACGAGCGGAAAGATTGTCGCGGCAGACAAGCGCCTGAGGCGCTGGTTCTCAGCAGAACAGGTCAACATCATCAAAGAAGCGGTTGAAGACCATCGTGCCTCTGCAAGCCACGCCCCGCGAAGCCTCTACGGAAAGATTGTCGCTGAGGCCGACCGCGACCTTGAACCTCTGTCGGTCTTCCGGCGCACCGTTCAGTTCGGGCTGAGCCACTACCCCGAAAAGAGCAAGGAGGAACACTGGGAGCGGTTCGTGGAGCACATGGAAAACAAATATGCCTCGCAAGGATACATCAAGCTGTGGCTGCCCCACTCGCCCAACGCCGAGCACCTGAATGCCATTCGCAACCTCATTGCCGACAGGCGGCGGCTGCGTGCCGTCTTCGACCGGCTCTTCGACGAGGAGACGGCTCAGGCGGCAGACGTCAAACCATCTGAAACACCAAAATAAAACAACCATACCATGAAGAAGGAAGAATTGATGAGAAGAGCTATTGCGCTGTCTGTCAATAGCGTCAAGAACGGAGGAGGACCCTTCGGAGCCGTCATCGCCAAAGACGGCGAGATCATTGCCGAAGGCAGCAACTGCGTCACCGTCGATAACGACCCTACGGCACATGCCGAGGTGTCGGCCATCAGGAAGGCATGCCGCCAACTGCACACCTTCGACCTCAGCGGCTGCGAGATCTACACCTCGTGCGAGCCCTGCCCCATGTGCCTGGGCGCCATCTACTGGGCACACCTCGACAAGATATACTATGCCAACGACCGCAAGGATGCAGGCAGGATAGGCTTCGACGACGACTTCATCTACAAGGAGTTCGAGCTGGCACCGCAGGAGCGCCAGAAGCCTGCCGAGACGCTGCTCAGGACGGAAGCCCTCGAAGCCTTCCGGCAGTGGCAGGAGAAAGAAGACCGGACGGAATACTAAAGGGTGATATATCCCAGTTTGTAGAGCGAATAAGCCAGCACCGCCAGGAAGACGACGGTGATGATGATGCGGAAGAGGCAGTGCACCCCCTTCCTGATGAGGAAGATGCCCACGACGAGGGCAGCCAGTATCATGAGGTAGTATTTGAATTCTTCCATACTCGTCAGCTGTTTTTTCTCTATTTGAACATGTTACGGAACCCCACGGGAATAGGCGTATCAAACTCCATCCGCTCATGGGTAACAGGATGATAGAAGCAAAGCACGTAGGCGTGCAGGCAAAGCCGGTGCAGCGGGTCGTCGCCGTTGCCGTACTTCACGTCTCCGCAGACGGGGTGTCCCATGTCTGCCGAGTGGACACGTATCTGGTTCTTGCGCCCCGTCTCCAGCCGGTATTCCACCAGCGAGTGGTCGGCGGTACGCGCCAGCGTGTGGAAGTGTGTGACGGCATACTTGCCGCCGTTGTCGACAGGCGACGAGTAGGTGATGTAGGCGTGGTTGTCCTTCAGCCAGTTGGCTATCGTGCCCTCGTCGTCCTCCATCTCCCCGCTGACAACAGCCACGTACCGCCGGTCGTAGACAATCTGGTGCCACTCGTGCTCCAGAATCTGCTCCGTCTCCATGTCCTTCGCGTAGACCATCAGCCCGCTCGTGTCGCGGTCCAGCCGGTGCACCACGTGTGCGCGGCACTTCTGGTGCGACTTGTGGAAGTAGTCGTCCAGCACCGACTTCACGTTCAGCGACCTGTGGCCGGCAGCCATCGAGAGGATGCCGACGTTCTTTTCCACCACCACCAGGTACTGGTCCTCGTAGACAATCTTCACGTAGCGGCTCTTGAACATATCGTTCTTCTTGCTCTGGCTCACCGACACCCTCATACCGGGCAGCAGCTCGTAGTCGAACTGCGTCACCACCTTGCCGTCCACCTTGATGCCCCTGCCCTGCAGGGTAGCCTTCGTCTTCGACCTGCTCATGCGGAGGTTCTCCAACAGCCACTCCAGCAGCGGAGCCCTCTCCCCCACCGTGTAGTCCGCGTATTTCTCTCTGCTTTTATAACTTCTTCTCATTGTGGTGCAAAGTTACGGAAAGTCGAGCGAAATGCAAAAGGAAAGCTTGCTTTTCTTTCATTGCCGAGACGTAGTAACTTCGGCGAAGCCAGAGTTTCGGAAAAACGAGTGCAGGACAAAATAAACTCGTTTATTTTTTATGCCGAGTGCATTGTAACTTATTTAAAGTTACGGAAAGTCGAGAGCAATACAAAGAAAAAACAGCTTTTTTCTTTTATTGCCGAGACGAAGTAACATCTTAATACTCGCTCCGCTCACATAAATTACTGACACGACGAGTAAGCGTTACTGGCACGATGAGTATACGTTACTGACGCGATGAGTATACGTTACTGACACGACGAGTAAGCGTTACTGATACGATGAGTATACGTTACTGAGAGGTTGGGTATACGTTAACGAAAGGATGGGTATACGTCAATGAGAGGTTGGGTATACGTCAATGAAAGGATGGGTATACGATAAGGGTGTGTCAAAACGATTGTAATCAACAATCCCTTCCCCATCGTAGCATGAGGAAGGGATGGATATTAAATATAAGGTGTTTGTTACTGCACTACCAGTTTCTTACCGTTGACAATATAAACGCCCTTGGGAAGGTTGTCAAGAGTTGAAATCTTTGAACGAACCTTTGTTCCACCTATGCTGTATACGTCAAACACTTTGCTTTCAGAGCTTACGACTGAGTCAATACCCGTTGAAGCGATAACGGTCAAAACTCCATCGGTATAGAACAACTCATAGTTCTGCGCTTCACCACCAGAGATGTAGATGGGGTATTCACCAGCCTCACTATCCTTCGTTGCCGTAGTATAGGCTGTCGGCTTTGTTAGAAGAACAGAAACATCGTCGCCATTCTTGAACCAGTCATAGTCTATTGTAAACTCAGGATTGTCTTCACCCTTTGTCCGGCTATAGTTCCCTACAGAAACTTTCAGCGGAGCCTTTGTGATGGTCAGCGTTCCGTTGACATAAGAATCGTTGCTATTAGTAACACTTCCCTTAGTTACAACGATGGGATATTCTCCAACAGGAGAAGTCTCTGTAGCTTCACAGGTTATCACTGGTGTACCGACCAACTCTGCTCCCTCACTCGAATACTCGAAGGTGGGATTAGCTTCACCATAAGTCCTTGTTGCATTCTTTGCCTTGATAGTGACGGGTTGGATGACATTCACAACGCAAGCAGCAGGGAAACTTCCATCAGTTGTAGTCGCAATGACTATTGCAGTACCATATCCTAATGCTATTACATTTCCACTCTCTGTAACCGTACATACAGATGGATTTGAGCTCGTCCACTTTACAGATTTATCAGTTGCATTTTCTGGAGCTACTGTTACATCCAGTTGATAGGTTTCTCCTATCTTTGTCATTTCTAATGAAGGAACACTCATTGATACACCTGTTACATGCTGTAAAACAACAATTTCACATGATGCTTGAATACCAGTCGGTACAGACGTAACTGTGACTTTTGTTTTACCGGGACTTAAAGCTGTTACCAAGCCTTCTTCATTTACAGTAGCTATTGCAGGGTCTTCGATGCTCCAAACTACACTCTTGTCGTCGGCATCAGCAGGGGTGAAAGAAACAGAAAACTGATATTTTTCCTTATTCTCCATAATTTTTATTTGCTCGGATAATTCAATATTCTTTAAGGGATTTTCGACTTCAATGATTGTCGCCTTATTCCAATGTTTATCATTCATATATGCTGGTTTTGCTCCTTTAGGAACATATACAGTATAGCTTGAGGGAAGAGTTGAAGAGAATAGAGGAGGAGTCTTTGACTCCATATGTAAATATAAGTTATCGACATTTTTGGAGATGTAATAAGCATTGTTATAATTCAACTCGAAGTTATTATTGAGTTTAAGAGTACTTGAGCTTATAAAAATATGCTGTTTTGGTTTAAATCTAAAAGATTTCAAGTTCAATTCAATTAAAGAGTTAGGTATCACTAATGTGTCAGATGGATAATTATAACAACCAATAAATGCATTTTCCCCTAACGAGTATAGTTTCTTCAGCTCGCCAATATTCGTTTTGCTCAGAGATGTACAATACCAAAAGGCTGTTTCTGCAATTGACAATGTATTTGGATGAAACGTAAATGATTCTATTTTATCACAATTCTGAAAAACCATAGGAATTATCTTAACTTTATCACCAAAGATTATATGGTGGATAGATAAATTTCCGGAACCTAAACTCAACTGCGTTAAATCAGGTATATTAAAATACAAAGTATCAATTGTTACCTTACTATTACCAAACAAATTTTTTGCATTTTCCAAACTATTAGGTAACTTCAAGCAACTCAATTCTCCACTTATATCACCAAATAGATTTTTTTCAGGAGCTAAACTATTATTAACAGCATTGGCATCATACATATCAATACTTCTTAAATTATAATTAATCAGTGTACCAAGAAATTCTATATCTGTCTCGTTTACATACCCAGTAACCTTTAAGTTCTTCACCGTCATTTGGTCACCATAATTAATCTTACTAGACAGCCAGCCTGGAGTTTGGTTGTCAACCACTAAGTCAGTTGCTTGCGCAAATAATGACACACTGCTACAGAGCATCATTACAAAGAAATAAAATCTTTTCATAGTCATAATGTTTAAATCCATTTTATATTTACAGGTTTCATATCTATATTACATTCCTTACATAATGTGATGAGTTCATCATTCCTATTGAACTTAGAGCCACATTGAAAGGAAATAAAATACTTGAAAGGTATTTTGATTTCAATGTAATCAACCTTTCTTTCATCATCTACCTCTCTTTTATTTGCATAATTATTATCATAAAGACTAATCCATCGAACCTCATTTTCCCAAGAAAATGTTTCTTCTTTTATAGCCGCACTTATTACTGGACAGATACTTTCCAAAATGTATTTTTTATAAAACGTAATATCTTCCTCATTTTTAAATCGTGGTATAAGCTGTTGTGCTCTCTTAGCTTCTTCTTCGATAATCTTAACAAGTGTAAGCATTGTTTCCTTGTCACGAGCCCGATGTGTTAAATATGCAATATCTGTAAAGAAATTATTTGTCCTATTATGTGCTAATTCAGCTAAGCCATCTGCGTCAAACAACAGACATATACCGCGTTTATGATCGCCATATTCTTCCCATAGCTTTTCATCATTATGGACATGACTAAATGAAATAACGAAAGGGGTTCGTTGTTCAGTTAAGAAAAAATTCTCATCAGGTTTAGTAATCAATTTCGGCTCTGCTGTACAAATGTCTATTAAGCGTTGCCTAATCTGAAATTTATAATCTCGCTCATATTCTTCAAGTGTATGTTTAATCACCGGATAGCCGAAATTCATTTCCGTCTGGTCATCCATATCATAAGCACTACTAGCCCAAAATGTGACGCTTTTATTTGTAGAAGTGTTTTTACATTCTTTCAACATGCTTCTAAAACAGTCAAACGATGTATAATGATATACGACATTCATAGGGCTTACAGTGCTGCCTATAGCAACCCGGATTCAGCGGTTTAACATGATATATACGGAAAGACGTGGGTGCTCTACTTCTCGCCTATCCCACGTGAGGGCTCTCGCATTGCCTTGACCAGGATAAGCAACTCGAGATAGCCCACGTCGAGATATATTGATGCTGTTCGTATAATGGAAGGAACAGGGTACAATACACCCAATGTGGACGATACGGTTGCGCATCTTCTGGTCTTGAATTTGCGAGATTCTCACGTAGAAGATAACGTTCGTAAACGTCCTTTACCAATAAGATAATGACCCTCATGCCCTTCATGAGCTATTTCGAGTCGGCTACAAAGTTAAGGATTATTCTTCATACCGCCAAGAAAAAGTACACTTTTTCGTTAAGGGGAGCAAAAGGAAACTTAGGAAACTTAGAGTGGCTCTGCTCCAACGGCAGCAAAGACCTTAGGGTAGGATGTTACGGAATGTCGGACGGAACACAAAAAGGGGCGCGTGCCGATTATTTTTCACGGTAAAGTGGCGTCTACTTCCCCAAAAACGATTATCTTTGCAAATGAAAAAACAGTAACAACGATGACACCACGCGAACAACGAAACCAAAGGCTGGGCGAGAAGCTCGCCGGGCAACTGAAGCAACGCCACTACGAGGCGTACTACTGCAAGACGGCTGAGGAGGCCGTGGAGAAGGTACTGACGCTCATTCCGGAGCAGAGCACCGTCACATGGGGCGGCAGCGCCACCATCCGCGACATGGGGCTGACGGCACGCCTGAAGGCGGGACGTTACCGCGTCTTCGACCGCGATGACGCGACGACAGCCGAGGAGAAGGTGAGCATCTACCGCAAGGCCTTCGAGTGCGACTACTACCTGTCGAGCGTCAACGCCATCAGCGAGGACGGCGTCATCATCAACATCGACGGCAACGGCAACCGCGTGGCTGCCATCACGTGGGGACCGCGCCACGTCATCCTCGTCGTGGGGCTGAACAAGGTGTGCCGCGATGTGGACGCCGCCATCCAGAGAGCACGCTCGGAGGCTGCGCCGGTCAACATGGCACGCTTCGACTTCGACACGCCCTGCCAGCACGACGGCACCTGTCACGACTGCAAGTCGCCCGACTCCATCTGCAACTACGTCAGCATCCAGCGCATGAGCCACCCCGCAGGGCGCCACATCGTCGTGCTTGTGGGTGAGCCTCTCGGCTATTGACCGAATATGTGTGCTCGTTACGAGAAGTGACAGATCATACGCAACTCGTCCCAACTGACCTCCGGAGGACAGAATATCTTCAGCGCAGTCAGGTCGGTAACCTCTCCTACCTTCTCCATAGCACGTCTCACGGCAAGAATCTTCTCTGCCGGAATGACATCACCCAGTTCGAGCCTGCCTTCAGCTATGGCACCCGAAAGATGTGAATAGATAGTGGACGGCTTGAGGCCACGCTCTTGTGCGATGGCTTCTGGCTGCATGCCCTGCTGGAAGAGCCGCATCGTGACTTCGCGCGTAGGCTCCCGTTTCGGCTTGGGTGGTTTCTCTCTCCGCTCCCGTCGTTCCCCCTTGTTGCCCTTCCGGGGCTCACCCATCGCATCGAGCAATGCCTCTTGTTTCACTTTCAGATAGGTAGCGACGGAGAAGGTTTGTGCAGACATCTCTTGCAGCAGCTCACGCTGCGAACGGAACGCCAGCTGAAGGTCGGTGAAAGCGGTGTCTAAACGCTTGGCTGCCTGCTTGTTGTTGGTCTGAACGAGTTTGGTCTTTTGCAAGAGAACGTCAAAAAGCGAACATAAGGTTTCTGCGAAATAGGAAGAACTGCGCTTGACGCGTTCCAGGAAATCGTCTTCATGCAAAGCTTCAGTCGGCATCCTGCCGATTTGCCGACACCACTTAACGGCAACATCCACGACCTTTGCCTTCAGGTCTGTCATCGTCTGCTTGTGCAGGGTTGTCAAAGCGGGAGAACTCTTGGTGAAATACTCGATGAAGACACGGCACAAGGACTCTTCGTGCTGCTGGATTCTGTGAAAGTCGAAGAGTTCTGTCAGGAGATAGCGGAAGTATTCCTCCTTCAGGTCGGCAAGCCGGCTGATGCTCTCGGCAGCCGTCTGCTGCTGGTTGGAAAGATAGCTTTCCACACGCTGGTCGTTGATGACAGCCGACGGTGTCAGCGGTGCCGACAGGCGCATGCCTTCGAGGGTGCGGCATCGGCTCAGCGCCACATAAACCTGACCTGGTGCAAACGAATGGTTGGCATCGATGATGGCATGGTCGAAGGTAAGCCCCTGGCTCTTATGGATGGTGATGGCCCACGCCAGCCGCAAAGGGTATTGGCGGAAGACGCCCACCACCTCGGTCTCTATCTCTTTCGTCTTTTCATTGAGCTTGTATTTCGCATTCTCCCACTCCTGCGGCTGCACGTCTATGGCTTCTGCGTCGCCGGGACACGCCACCTTGATGGTCTTCTCGTCCAAGAAGACCACTTTTCCTATCCGCCCGTTATAGTAGAGATGGTCCGCCGACGTGTCGTTCTTGACGAACATGACCTGCGCCCCCACCTTCAACGTCATCCGCTCTGCCGTAGGATAGGCATATTCGGGAAAGGTTCCCTCGACCTCTGCCTGGTAGTTGTAGGCCCGCGTCGGCAGCTGTTCCAGCGACGACTGGTTGTAACGGTCTGCCATCTGGTTGTGGGTGGTGAGCCGGATGTAGCCTTCCGCGTCCTCCCGACGGAAGGGTTGCGCACGGCTGTTCAGCAGTGCCAGGTCGTCGGCGGTCGGCATGCCCCTGCGGATATGGTTCAGGATGTCGAGGAAGCGCTCGTCCTGCTGACGGTAGACATGGTCGAGTTGTATCGTCACGTAGTCGGTCAGCTGCAAGGCATGGCTGCCGAAGAAGTATGGGGTGTCGTAGTAGGGCTTCAGCATGCGCTCGTCTTCGGGCGTCACCACCGGCGTCAGCTGTCCCAAGTCGCCAATCATCAACAGCTGGACGCCGCCAAAGGGCTTGTTGTGCTCCCTGAAACGGCGCAGGACGGAGTCGATGGCGTCGAGCAGGTCGCTGCGCACCATCGAGATTTCGTCGATGACAAGCATGTCTATCGTACTGATGATCTTACGCTTCTCCTTGCTGAAGTCGAAACGGTTCTTGATGGTGGCATTGGGAACAAACGGGGAGAGGGGTAGCTGAAAGAACGAATGGATGGTGACACCGCCGGCATTGACGGCAGCGACACCCGTCGGCGCAACGATAACCATGCGCTTCGTCGAGTGTTCCCACACCGTTTTCAGGAATGTAGTCTTGCCTGTGCCGGCCTTGCCTGTCAGGAAAATGCTCTTGCCGGTATGCTCCACAAACTCCCATGCCAGCCGCATCTCGTCGTTCTTCTCCATATCTCCATTGCTTTTCAACCGCATGCAAAGGTAATAAATACAGCCGAACGGGAAAAGAAAAATTCACGATTCCTTTATGCTTTGCCCGAAGATTTCATAAAAATCACAGACACACAGCAAGAATTTCATCCCTTTTTTCCTCGTTTACTCGTTTTTTTCATACCTTTGCACCCTATATAAATATAGTGAAAAGAAAAATGAAACCAACAGCAATACTACTCCTGCACTGCCAAGACCAGCCAGGCATCATCTCTGAGGTGACAAAGTTTATTACGGATAACAACGGTAACATCGTCTACATCGACCAGTATGTAGACCGTGAAGACGGCATGTTCTTTATGCGCATTGAGTGGGAACTGGACAACTTCCTGGTACCGAGAGAGAAGATAGACGAATACATATCAACCTTATACTCACAACGTTACGGGCTGACGTTCAAGCTGTATTTCAGCGATGTTCGCCCACGGATGGCTATCTTCGTCTCGAAGATGAGCCATTGCCTGTACGACCTGCTGGCACGCTGGAAGGCGGGGGAGTTCAACTGCGACATACCCTGCATCGTCAGCAACCACGAAGACCTGCGCTACGTAGCCGAACAGTTCGGCATTCCATACTACGTGTGGAGCATCAAGAAAGACCACTCGAACAAGGCGGAGGTGGAAGCTGCAGAGATGAAGCTGCTGAAGGAGAACGACATCTCGTTCATCGTGCTGGCACGTTACATGCAGATCATCTCTGACGACATGATTGCAGAATATCCGCACCACATCATCAACATCCACCACTCCTTCCTGCCTGCCTTTGTCGGTGCCAAACCCTATCACCAGGCATGGGAGCGCGGAGTGAAGATCATCGGTGCCACGAGCCACTACGTAACGGCAGAGCTTGACGCCGGTCCCATCATTGAACAGGACGTGACGCGCATCACTCATAAAGATACGCCCGAAAGCCTTGTGCTGAAAGGAAAAGACCTAGAGAAGATAGTGCTCTCGCGTGCCGTCACCAAGCACATCGAGCGTAAAATTCTCACGTATAAGAACAAAACGATCATCTTCAGCTAAATGGACATCGCCATCGTAAAATATAATGCAGGTAACATCTACTCGGTCGTCAACGCGCTGCGACGGCTGGGAGTGGAACCGTTGCTCACCGACGACAAGGAGCAGCTGCTGAAAGCTGACCGCGTCCTCTTTCCAGGACAGGGAGAGGCAAGCAACTGCATGAGATACCTACGGGAAAAACAACTCGACACCATCATCAAAGACCTGCGGCAACCCGTCCTGGGCATCTGCGTGGGACAGCAGTTGCTCTGCCGACACTCCGAAGAAGGGGACACCGACTGCATCGGGGTCTTCGATGTCGACGTCAAGCGCTTTCAACCGAAACGCCATCAGGACAAGGTGCCGGCAATGGGATGGAACGCCCTGGGCAACACATGCTCACCGCTGTTCAAGGACTTTTCCGAAAACGAATATGTATACTTCGTACACAGCTACTACGTCCCCCTGTGTGAATGGACAGCAGCACAAACGGAATATATCCTGCCCTACTCCGCCGCCTTGCACAAGGACAACTTCTATGCCTGCCAGTTCCATCCGGAGAAAAGCGGCCGTGTAGGAGAACGCATCATCGAGAACTTCCTGAAGACATGAATTGTCAATTATCAATTATGAATTATGATAGAGCTGATACCCGCCATTGACCTTATAGACGGCAAATGTGTGCGCCTGACTAAAGGCGACTACGACCAGAAGACCGTCTACAATGAAAACCCTGTTGCCCAGGCCAAGGAGTTTGAGCGTCTGGGCTTCAAGCGGCTGCATGTCGTCGACCTTGATGGTGCCAAGTCGAAACATATCGTCAACGACCAGGTCTTGCGCGACATTACCCAAGCCACCAGCCTCGTCGTAGACTTCGGCGGAGGCATCAAGACAGAAGAAGACATCGAGAAGGCTTTCCACGCCGGTGCCGCCATGGTCACGGTGGGCAGCATCGCAGTAACATGCCCCGACCTGTTCCTTTCGTGGCTCGACAAGTATGGTGCCGACAGGCTTATCCTCGGTGCTGATGTCAGAAACGGAAAAATCAGCATCAACGGATGGAAGGAAGACTCGGAAGAAGACCTCCTCCCCTTCCTGAAGAAATACATCGACCACGGAGTGAAGAACGTACTGTGTACGGAAATCAGCAAGGACGGCACACTTGCCGGACCTGCTACAGCACTCTATAAGCGCATCATGGCTGAATATCCGCAGCTGCACCTTATAGCCAGCGGCGGAGTGTCTGCCACGGAAGATATCATAACCCTGCAAGAAGAAGGCATACCCGCCGTCGTCTTCGGAAAGGCATACTATGAGGGGAGGATAAAAAACCTCACCCCCAGCCCCTCTCCAAAGGGAGAGGGGAGTGGTCAGATTCTACAAATGAATGCTCCAGATTTTCCACAAATAAATGGTCAGGAATTTCCACAAATGAATGCTCAAGAGGAAAACGTATCTACTCCCCTCTCCCTTTGGAGAGGGGCTGGGGGTGAGGCTTCCTTGGCGAAGAGAATCGTTCCCTGCCTTGATGTCAAGAACGGAGAGACGGTGAAAGGTACCAACTTCATCAACCTGCGGAGTGCCGGCGACCCGGTGGAACTGGGCAAGGCGTATAGCGATGCCGGTGCCGACGAACTGGTTTTCCTCGACATCACAGCCTCTTTTGAGGGCAGGAAGACCTTTACCGAAATGGTAGAACGCGTGGCACGTGAAATCAACATACCCTTCACCGTAGGTGGCGGCATCAACGAGATGGCGGACGTAGAACGCCTGTTGCATGCCGGTGCAGACAAGGTGAGCGTAAACAGCGCTGCATTGAGAAACCCGCAGCTCATCAACGACATCACCGACCACTTCGGTTCGCAGGTGTGCGTGGTAGCCATCGATGCACGGTTAGACCCTGACGGCTGGCATTGCTATGTGAAGGGGGGACGCGAACGCACCGACCGAGGACTCTTCGAGTGGGCACGTGAAGTGGCTGAACGTGGTGCCGGAGAGATTCTCTTCACATCGATGAACCATGACGGTACGAAGAACGGCTTTGCCAACGAAGCCCTTGCACGACTTGCCGACGAACTGCCCATACCGATCATCGCCAGCGGAGGTGCCGGCAAGATGGAGGACTTCCGCGATGTCTTCGTTCAGGGAAAAGCCGACGCCGCACTTGCTGCCAGCGTCTTCCACTTTGGAGAGATTGCCATACCCGACCTCAAGCAATACCTGCGCAACGAGGGCATCAACGTAAGGATATAATTGCACCGTGAGGGCATCAACATAAGGATATTAAACAAGAAAAGAATGAAAATAGACTTTGAAAAGTTAGGTGGACTTGTGCCAGCCATCATCCAGGACGCTGCTACAAAGAACGTGCTGATGCTGGGATTCATGAACCAGGAAGCCTACGACAAGACCGTAGAGACCGGAAAGGTGACATTCTGGAGCCGAACCCGCAACACGTTGTGGACAAAGGGAGAGACTTCGGGCAACTACCTCAACTTAGTAAGCATACAGAACGACTGCGACAACGACACACTACTGGTGAAGGTGAACCCTATCGGGCCGACTTGCCACAAGGGGACTGACACCTGTTGGGGTGAGGACAACGACAGCAATCCACTGCTCTTCCTCTCGGAGCTGCAGGACTTCATCGAGAAGCGCCACGAGGAGATGCCAGAAGGGTCGTATACGACCAGCCTTTTCCGCAAGGGCATCAACAAGATTGCACAGAAGGTGGGCGAAGAAGCGCTGGAAACGGTCATCGAAGCCACCAACGGCACCGACGAGCAACTCGTCTATGAAGCCTCAGACATGTTCTATCACCTCATCGTCATGCTTACCAGCAAAGGACTGCGCATAGAAGACGTGGCAACAGAACTGCGTAAACGCCACGACCCCAATTGGGACAAGCAACGCCGCGAAGCAAAAAGCAAGGAAAAATAAAACAGAAATCAATAATCACATCATGCTGATTGAATATAAAAACGCAAACATCTATCAGGACGACAAACTGATATTGGAGAATGTCAACTTCAAAGCTGACAAAGGTGAGTTTATCTACCTCATCGGCAAAGTGGGATCGGGTAAGAGCTCACTGCTGAAGACCATCTACTGCGAACTCGACATCGACAAGGGCGATGCCGAGAAAGCTGAAGTGCTGGGTGTCAGCCTGCTGCCAATCAAGCGCAGCAAGGTACCATCGCTGCGCAAACAGATGGGTATCATCTTCCAGGACTTCCAACTCCTGCACGACCGCACCGTCAAGAAAAACCTGATGTTCGTCTTGAAGGCAACGGGATGGAAGAGCAAGAGCGAAATCAACGACCGCATCAACGAGGTACTCTCACAGGTGGGCATGCTGGACAAGATGGACAAGAAACCTCATGAGCTGTCGGGGGGCGAACAGCAACGTATCGCCATAGCACGTGCCATACTGAACAAGCCGACCATCATCATCGCTGACGAGCCCACCGGAAACCTCGACCCAGAGACGGCTGACTATATCGTTCAGTTGTTGCAGGACATCTGCAAGACCGGTACCGCCGTCATCATGTCTACCCACAACGTCAACCTGTTGGAGAAGTTCCCAGGCATCATCTACAAGTGTAAGGATGGTGCCGTCAGCAACATCACCGAAGAGTTCTATGACATGGAGTCTTTCGAGAACATCGACTTCGGAATAGAAGAGGAAGAAGAAAAAGAAGGTTGAAGGTTAAAAGTTGAAGATCACAAGATTGAAGGAATTGTAAAATCATAAATAAAAAGATATCATTATGAAAGTCATGAAATTCGGAGGCACATCCGTAGGTTCACCGGAGCGGATGAAGAACGTAGCCTCTCTCATTACCCAATCAGGCGAACCCACGTTCGTCGTTCTCTCCGCCATGAGCGGAACAACCAACACGCTGGTAGAGATTTCCGACTACCTGTACAAGAAGAATCCGGAAGGTGCCAACGAGGTCATCAACGCCTTGGAGAAGAAGTA
Source organism: Prevotella sp. UBA2746 (assembly GCA_002353555.1). Lineage (GTDB taxonomy): Bacteria > Bacteroidota > Bacteroidia > Bacteroidales > Bacteroidaceae > Prevotella. The sequence continues at coordinate 23,971 of DEJO01000012.1, forward strand.
CCTCGGACATGTAGATGAACTCTTCTCTACCGATGAGTACAAAGAGAAGACCCGACTCTTCCTGAAAGATGAGTTCGACTACCTGCGCACGTTTACCAAGGACCTGTTTACCAGCTTCGAGGAGAAAAGCATCGTGGCTCAGGGCGAGATACTGAGCACCAACATGGTGGTCAACTACTTGCAGGAACAAGGTATCAAGGCTATTCTCTTGTCGGCTCTCGACTTCATGCGCACCGACAAGAACGCAGAACCCGACCCACAGTATATCAAGGAGAAGCTGAATGCGCTGATGGCAGAGAACGAAGGCTACCAGATCTACCTGACTCAGGGCTTCATCTGCCGTAATGCCTACGGCGAGGTGGACAACCTGCAACGTGGCGGCAGTGACTATACGGCTTCGCTCATCGGTGCTGCCATCACCGCCGACGAAATTCAGATATGGACCGACATCGACGGCATGCACAACAACGACCCACGCGTCGTCGACAAGACTGAAGCCGTTCGACAGCTGAACTTCGAAGAGGCTGCAGAGTTGGCTTACTTCGGTGCGAAAATCCTACACCCCACCTGCGTACAGCCTGCCAAGTATGCAGGCATTCCCGTGCGCCTGAAAAACACGATGGAGCCGGAAGCCGAAGGAACCATCATCGACAACGTGCTGGTAAGAGGCAAGATCAAGGCCGTAGCAGCCAAGGACAACATCATCGCCATCAAGATCAAGTCCAGCCGCATGCTGCTAGCAACGGGTTTCCTGCGCAAGGTGTTTGAAATCTTCGAGAGCTACCAGACTCCTATCGACATGATTGCCACCAGCGAGGTGGGCGTATCGGTCAGCATCGACAACGATACTCACCTGAACGAAATCGTCAACGAGCTGAAGAAGTATGGTACCGTCACCGTCGATGCAGACATGTGCATCATCTGTGTCGTCGGCGACCTCGACTGGAGCAACCTTGGCTTTGAGACTCTTGCTCTCGAAGCGATGAAGAACATCCCCGTCCGCATGATCAGCTACGGCGGCAGCAACTACAACATCTCCTTCCTCATCAAGGAAATGGACAAGAAGCGTGCCTTGCAAGCGCTCAGCGACGAGCTGTTTAAATAAGAACAAAAACATCAACACAACACAAAACCCAAAAGAAGATAAAGACGATGAAAGGGAATTTTCCTATAGAACAGTTCGAGCAGCTGCAGACTCCGTTCTACTACTACGACACGGAGCTGCTGCGCCGAACGCTGCAAACCATCAACCAGGAAGCAGGCAGGCACGAAGGCTTCGTCGTACACTATGCTATCAAGGCCAATGCCAACCCAAAGGTGCTCAACATGATCTGTCAAGCTGGCTTGGGAGCCGACTGTGTCAGCGGCGGAGAGATCAGACGCTGCCTGGAGGCAGGCTTCTCCCCATCGAAGATCGTCTACGCCGGCGTTGGCAAGAGCGACTGGGAAATCAACCTGGGACTCGACAAGAACATCTTCTGCTTCAACGTAGAGAGTGTTGCCGAACTGGAGGTCATCAACGAACTGGCGGCTAAGAAGGACAAGGTGGCATCGGTATGCTTCCGCATCAACCCCGACGTGGGTGCACATACCCACGCTAAAATCACCACGGGACTGGCTGAGAACAAGTTCGGCATTGCCATGCAAGATATGGAGGCAACGATAGAAAAGGCTGCCTCCATGTCGAACATCAGGTTTACCGGCCTCCACTTCCACATCGGTTCGCAGATACTCGACATGGGCGACTTCGCTGCCCTGTGCAACCGTATCAACGAATTGCAGGACGTATTGGAGAAAAAGCACGTCAAGGTGGAGAACATCAATGTTGGCGGCGGCTTAGGCATCGACTACCAACACCCCAACCGAGTGCCCGTTCCCGACTTCAAAGCCTACTTCGACACCTACGCACGCCTGCTGAAACTGCGCGAAGGTCAGAAACTTCACTTCGAGCTCGGACGTGCCGTGGTAGGTCAGATGGGGTCGCTTATTACGCGTACCTTATATATAAAGCAGGGTACAGCCAAGCAATTCCTCATCGTCGATGCCGGTATGACCGACCTCATCCGCCCTGCTCTCTACCAGGCATACCACAAGATAGAGAACATCTCCAGCGAGGAACCGGCAGAAACCTACGACGTCGTAGGTCCTATCTGCGAGTCGAGCGACGTCTTTGCCAAAGCTATCGACGTGAACAAAGCCCACCGCGGTGACCTCATCGCCATGCGGTCGGCAGGAGCCTACGGCGAAATCATGGCAAGCCAGTACAACTGTCGTGAGCTGCCGAAGGGCTACATCACGGAAGACTTCTAAAAAAGTGACATGCAACCATGATGACTGAGTACATCAACATAGACCTTATAACGCTAATACTGAGTGCGATACTGCTGGTTTTCGCACTCACCACACCGTTCCTGAACGGCTTCTTCAGAAGACCGAAAGGCGTAACGGCAGCATTAGGAAATGATGAGGCGGATGAGGCAGAAAAGGCGGACGAGCCGGACGGTGCTGAAGAGTCTGAAGAGTCGGACGGGTCAGACAAGTCGGAAGAGCCTGAAAAGCCGCTTCCGCCTGTAAGCATCATCCTCACCCCACACGAGAACGGGCGGGAGCTGGAAGAAAACCTCCCCCTCTATCTCGATCAAGACTACCCGTCAGACTATGAAGTGGTAGTAGTGGTATGGAAAGGTGATGCCGAGACAGAAGATGTACTGAAGCGTTTTGCCGACCAGCCGCGGCTCTATACCACCTACATCCCCGACTCGTCGCGCTACATGAGCCGCAAGAAACTTGCCATCACCTTGGGCATCAAGGCTGCCAAGCACGAATGGATCATGATGACAGACGCGGAATGCCGGCCGAATACCCGAAAATGGCTGGCAACGATGGCTGCCATGTGCAGCGACGACAAGCAGATGGTCATCGGCTATACTGCTTACGATGACGAGACACCAGCCTACCGGCGCTTCGAACGCCTGCATACAGCCCACTATCTCATACGTGAAGATCTCTGCTCCACGCCCTATCGTCATAACGGCAGCAACCTGTTGTTCCGCAAGAGCATGTTCATTGAGCAAGACGGCTATCGCGGTAACCTGAAATACATACGCGGAGAGTACGACTTCTTAGTCAACAAATATGCCAACAGGACGAATACCGCCCTGCAACTGGCACCCGACAGCTGGCTGACTGAGCAGGCACCGACAGAGAAGCAATGGCGCAACAAGCACCTGTTCTATATGGAAAGCCGCCAACACATGATGCGGACATGGCGTCACAGGCTGCCTTTCAACATAGACCAATGCGCCATGCACCTGAACTATGTGCTCATCATAGCTGCCGCCGCCTACTCCATCGTCACCCAACGATGGCTGCTCACCGCCGATGCTGCCATCGCCCTCGTGCTGACGGTCATGCTTCGTCTGTCCATCTGCAAGAAGTCCTTGCGACTCTACCGCGAAGATATCAGCTCGTGGAGCATCATCCCCTATGAGCTGGGCATCGTCTGGCACCAGCTCGGCTATATGCTGAAATACCGTAAGGCAGACAAATACGACTTTATCAGTCATAAAATCTGATGCGAATACTGCACTACATACCCCGTTTAAGAGCCAATGACCTTATCTCCGACCATGTGAGGACGTTGGCTGAAGCCATGAAAGACATGGCGGAAGTCAGTGTGGCTACAGCTAAGGACCCGATTGAGAAGATGCTGGACGAGCTACACCCTGACATCGTCCATGTGCATGCCTGCTGGAACTTCAAGGCTGCAACATGGGTCAGGCATGCCGCCAGGAAGCAGTATCCCGTGGTCATCTCCCCCCATTGGCAGCTGGAACCCTACACCATGCGCCACGAACATCGCATAGCCAAACTACTGAACAGCTGGTTCTACCAACGCAGGACGGTAGAGAAGGCAGAAGCACTGCTGGTCACCACCGAACGTGAGGGCAAGAACCTCGAAGCACTGGGATGGCAGAAGCGCGTACATGTCGTGAAGAGCAGCCTTCTGAACAATACGATGACCATGGAACGGCAAGCCCGCGACACCCTCACCTTCTATCATAAGGTGATAGACACCAACTACTACCACCAGATGAGCGACGCCGAGAAGGAAGCCGTCTGCTCACTGCTCTGCATCGGTACCTCACAAGAGAGCATCCGCAACCTGCTGAGCAGCGAACAGATCAGCCTCCTGCACACCATCACTCCCGAACAGTGGCGCCGCATGTTGCTCTATGCCGACGACGAGAGCATCCACCACCTCTTGCTGAATGGTGCTGAGAAGCTGAACCTGAACCTTTCAGACATCGACACCGAAGCCATCGACCGCTACCTGCCCGACAAGCCGAAGGCTAAAGGCACCCTTGACACCTCTGGCGTCAGGGACAAGGCGGTCAGGGTAACCTCGAAGGAAGAGAAGGTGCTCTGCGACATAGGCGCCCTGCTCCTGGCTGCGCATGAACAATACAAGAAGCAGACGCTCAGCATGCGCCATATAGCCGAACTCTACCAGGCGTTCAAATACTCCGACTATGATGAAGACCAGCTGGTGCGTATCACCAGACAGCTGGGCATCAGGAAGTTCACCGAGCGCATCCTGCAAATCATACAGGAAGACCTATACATCAGCGAGGGATTCCTGCCCATGCCCACCCGCAATGACCGCGGAACGCAGCGAATCAGAAACACCATCATCCACTAACCCCTCAGTGAAGAATCTTATGCCAGCAAAACATTACGATTTCAAAAACGACACACGATACCTCGAACTGCTGTCGCAGACGTTTCCGACGGTGGCTGAAGCCAGCACGGAAATCATCAACCTGCAAGCCATACTGAACCTACCGAAGGGCACAGAGCACTTCGTGGCAGACATTCATGGCGAACATGAGGCGTTCCTGCACATCCTGAAGAATGCATCGGGCAACATCAAGCGCAAGGTGAACGAGCTCTTCGGCAGCACGCTGCGCGAGTCGGAGAAGCGCGACCTGTGCACATTGATCTACTATCCGGAGGAGAAACTCGAACTGATCAAGCAGACTGAGACGGACATGAATGACTGGTACCATATCACGATACACCAGTTGGTGCGCGTCTGCCGCGAGGTGTCGAGCAAGTATACACGCTCAAAGGTCCACAAGGCATTGCCGCCGGAGTTCAGCTACATCATCCAGGAACTGCTACACGAACGCACCGACGACATCGACAAAACCGACTACGTGAGCGCCATCCTCGACACCATCATCTCCACCGGACGTGCCGACGACTTCATCAGCGCCATCAGCGTGGTCATCCAGCGACTCATCATCGACAAGCTGCACATCCTCGGCGACATCTACGACCGTGGACCGGGCGCCCACCTCATCATGGACACGCTCGTGCCCTACCACCGCTGGGACATACAATGGGGCAACCACGACATCTTGTGGATGGGAGCGGCTGCCGGCAACGATGCCTGCATCTGCAACATCCTGCGCATCGCCCTGCGCTATGCCAACATGAAGACCATCGAAGACGGCTACGGCATCAACCTGGTACCGCTGGCTTCGTTTGCCATGGAGGTCTATGCCGACGACCCCTGCACGGAGTTCCAGCCGAAGATATTAGGCGAAGACCTGCTCTCCGACAAGGTGAAGCAGCTGTATGCACGCATGCACAAGGCCATCAGCGTCATCCAGTTCAAGCTGGAGGCACAACTCTACCTCCGCCACCAGCTGTGGAAGATGGAAGACCGATGCGTTCTCAGCCACATCGACTACGAGAAGGGAACCTTCACCCAAGACGGCAAGACCTACCAGATGACCTCCTGCACCTTCCCCACCATCGACCCGAAGGCGCCCAACGCGCTCACCGACGACGAACGGGAACTGATGGCAGGCCTGCACAACTCGTTCATCATCTGCGAAAAACTGCACAAGCACATCCGCAAGATCCTGCAGCACGGCTGCATGTACGCCGTCTACAACCACAACCTGCTCTTCCACGCCTCCGTACCGCTCAACGAAGACGGCACGATGAAGAATGTGGAGATTGCTCCGGGCAAGACGTTCAGCGGCAAAGACCTCATGCACAACATCGGAATGATCGTTCGCACCGCCTTCCAAAGCGACTCCGACGAGTACGACAAGGCGTATGCCACGGACTACTTCCTATACCTGTGGTGCGGACCGGACTCGCCGCTCTTCGACAAGTCGAAGATGGCTACCTTCGAACGCTACTTCATCCGCGAGAAGGAGACGCACGTCGAGGAGAAAGGCAACTTCTTCAAACTGCGCAACGACGAAAAGATTGCAGACATGATACTTGACGCCTTCGACGTGAAAGGTGCCAACCGCCACATCATCAATGGCCATGTTCCAGTTCATGTCGCCAAGGGTGAGTCGCCGCTGCGTGCCAACGGCAAGCTGATGGTCATCGATGGTGGCTTCTCGGAACCATACCACAAGGAGACGGGTATTGCCGGATATACGCTCGTCTACCACAGCCGCGGCTTCGAACTCGTACAGCACGAACCGTTCAACAGTACTGCCGACGCCATCAAGCGAGGCATCGACATCAAGAGCACCACACAGATTGTGGAGATGTCGCAGCGCCGCATGCGCGTTGCCGACACAGACAAGGGACGCGACATACGCAAACAAATCGCCGACTTGGAGGAACTGCTCTACGCCTACCGCCACGGTATCATCAAGGAGAACGAAAGGAAAAAGTAAAAGACATACCCCAGTTCGGGGATAAGAAAGACTGATACCCGTGCAAGTGGGTGATGTATATCTAACCGTGTATCAAGCACAAACAGCACCGATGAAGGTTCCCCTACAGGGAGAATAAAAAAATAGAAGTATTACTTATCCCGAACCGGCGTAAGATATTTCAATCATGCGACGCAAATTCTGTAAACTGCTCTAATAGAGTAGTCTACGGAACAGAGGATGCAAAAATGTCGTACGCTGATTGAGCGCTCATACCAAACGGCGGCTCCTACCCTCTCAGGGCAGAAACCGCCGTCAGTTGTTGTTCACCTGTGGGGTGTCGTTGCTGCTCAGAACGGCAGGTCGTCAGCGCTCTCACCCTCTGGAGCCGGTGGGAAGGGAGCTGTAGCGCCGCCGGCAGGTGCTGCCGGAGCGGGTGCTGCCGCCGGTGCAGGAGCCGCTGCCTGTGCTGCGGCAGCGTCCATACGCTGAACGTTCCATGCACGGATACTGTTATACCAGCGTCCTTGGTATTCATGCGCGTCAATATCAAAAGAAACCAAGAGTTCTTCGCCAGCCTTAATAGCAAACTGAGAGAGCCTATCTGCTCCAAAAACATCGAAAACCATCTTCCTTGGATAGTTTTCATGCGTCTCCAATACAAACGATCCAGCTTTCCATTCACCACGCGCCGAAACGCCACTACGCTCAGGCAATACTGCAATAATTTTTCCTTGTAATTCCATTGTTTATTATTTTAATGTATTCTTATCTTATAATCAGCCGCTTGACGGTTTCAGTTTGCGAAATTACTAAAATAGTTCTAATTTCTGAAACTTTTAAAGTTATTTTTTGCGCATGAGCGTACTTTTTTGTATTTTTGTACGTTCAAAAGATACAATAAATAATTAAAAACAAAATACCCATGAGATTTAACATTTCAAGCAATGCGCTGAGCAGTCGCCTGATGAACCTTTCAAAGGTCATCAACAGCAAAAACTCACTGCCGATACTCGACAGTTTCCTCTTCGAAGTACACAACGGACAAGCTGTAGTAACAGCTTCTGACAGCGAAAATGTCATGCAGTCGGCCTTCATCCTCGACAATTGTGAAGGCGAAGGCAACTTTGCCGTGAACAACAAGACGATTCTCGACGCCGTCAAGGAACTGCCGGAGCAGCCGCTTACCATTGACATCAACTACGACGAGTGGAAGATGTACATCACCTATCAGAACGGTTCATACAACTTCCCCATACAGAATGCCGACGAGTTTCCGAAGGCTCAGCCCGTAAGCGACAACGCCACGACGCTGACCATCGACGCTGCTGTGCTTGCCAACAACATCACCAGGTCTATCTTTGCAACGGCTCAGGACGAGCTCCGACCCGTGATGAACGGCATCTACTTCGACTTGACGGCTGACGCACTCGCCATCGTTGCCAGCGACGGCCACAAGCTGGTGCGCAACAAGAACTATACGCTTAAGAGCGACGTGCCGGCTGCCTTCATCCTGCCCAAGAAACCAGCCAACCTGCTGAAGAACGTGCTGGCAAAGGACGGCGGTGACGTGGTGCTGAAGTTCGACGAACGCGCTGCAGAAATCAGCTTCTCGGACGGCATGCTTGCCTGCCGCCTCATCGAAGGACGCTACCCCAACTACAACAGCGTGATACCTCAGGACAACCCCAACCAGATCACCATCGACAGAAAGAGCCTGTTGGGAGCCCTGCGCCGCGTACTTCCCTTCGCCAGCGACAGCAGTCAGCTCATCCGCTTCCATGCCGAGGCTGGCATGCTGACCCTCAACGCCGAGGACATCGACTTCTCGACGAGCGCCAAGGAGACCGTCACCTGCGAATATGCAGGCATGCCCATCAGCATAGGCTTCAAGGGTTCGAGCATGGTAGAGATACTGAACAACCTGGAGAGCGACGACGTCATCATACAGCTGGCTGACCCCTCACGCGCCGGCATCATCGTCCCTGCCGTTCAGCCCGACGATGAAGACGTGCTGATGCTCATCATGCCGATGCTGCTCAACGACTGACAGCACGCAGCGTAGTACAATAAAAACACTTCAAGAAGAAATGAAACTAAACCTTACTAAGCCCCTGATTGTCTTCGACTTGGAGACAACGGGGCTTGACCTTGTAAAAGACCGTATCATTCAGATATCATACATCAAGGTGATGCCAGACGGAAGCGAAGAGCGGGGCAACCACTTCATCAATCCGGGACGCACCATTCCGCAGGAGGTGGTTGCCATTACCGGCATCACCAACGAGCAGGTGAAGGACGCACCACTGTTCAAAGACATCGCTGCCAAGCTCTGTGAGAAATTCAAGGGTTGCGACTTTGCCGGCTTCAACTCCAACCACTTCGACATACCCTTGCTGGCTGAGGAGTTCCTGCGCGTGGGGATTGACTTCGACTTCTCACGCTGCCGGCTCATAGATGCGCAGACCATCTTCCACAAGATGGAACGACGCAACCTGGCAGCTGCCTATAAGTTCTACACAGGACGGAAGATGGAGGAAGACTTCCAGGCTCACCTTGCCGACCAGGACACCGAGGCTACCTATCTGGTCTTGCAGGGGCAACTCGACAAGTATGCACCCGGCATGCAGGAAGAAGCCGACCGCGTGCTGCACAACGACATGGACGAACTGGCAGAGATGTCGAAGATGAACAACAACGTAGACTTTGCAGGGCGCATCGTATGGAAGGAGAAGACCGACACACATGGAAAGCAGCTGACCGGAAAGGACGGCAAGCCGCTCATGGAGGAGGTGTTCAACTTCGGAAAATACAAGGGACACGCGGTAGCCGATGTGCTGCGCCGCGATCCAGGCTACTACAACTGGATGCTCAGCGGTGACTTCACCTACAACACCAAGCAGGTGCTCACACGCATCCGACTGCGCGAAGCACAGAAATAACCCCACTCTCTGAGGCGGCATCAGCACTCCTCATCTCACCAAACGAAACAGAAATGATTGCAGGAAAGAAAATCGTACTGGGCATTACGGGCAGCATCGCCGCATACAAGGCATGCCTGATCATCCGGGAACTCATCAAGAAGGGGGCAGAAGTACAAGTCGTCATCACCCCTGCCGGCAAGGAGTTTATCACTCCCATCACCCTCTCTGCCCTCACCCACAAGCCTGTCGTGAGCGAGTTCTTCTCACAACGCGACGGCACGTGGCACTCGCATGTAGACTTAGGACTGTGGGCAGACGCCATGCTCATCGCCCCTTGCACAGCCAGCACGCTCGGAAAGATGGCTAACGGCATTGCCGACAACATGCTGGTCACCACCTACCTGTCGATGAAGGCACCCGTCTTCATTGCTCCGGCAATGGACCTCGACATGTATCAGCACCCCACGACACAAGCCAACATGCAGCGCCTGATGTCTTTCGGCAACCATATCATCGAACCTGCCAGCGGCTTTCTTGCCAGCGGCCTCGAAGGAAAAGGACGCATGGAGGAGCCGGCAGCCATCGTGGAGACACTCTCTCGCTTCTTCAGGGACAGCGGCTCAGCTGGCAACTGTGAAGCCTCAACAGCCCGATGCCTGAACAGGGAGGACGGTGAAGGGACGCTCTGCGGCAAGAAAATCATGATTACCGCCGGACCTACCCACGAGAAGATAGACCCAGTACGCTTCATCGGCAACTACTCCAGCGGGAAGATGGGCTTTGCCTTGGCTGAAGAGTGCGCCAAGAGGGGTGCCGAGGTGACGCTGATAGCGGGGCCTGTGCAGCTGACATGCTCGTCTGCCATCCGCCGCATCGACGTAGAGAGTTGCCAGCAGATGTATGACGCTGCCACAAAAGCCTTTCCTGAGCAGGATGCAGCCATTCTCTGTGCTGCCGTTGCCGACTTCCGCCCTGCTGACGTGGCAGAACAGAAGATGAAGCGTGAGGGTGACGAGCTGGTGCTCAGGCTGAAACCCACGCAGGACATTGCCGCCACGCTGGGCAGGATGAAGAAGGAGGGGCAACGAATCGTGGCGTTTGCCCTGGAGACCAACGACGAGGAAGCGAACGCACAGCACAAGCTGGTGAAGAAGAATGCTGACTTCATCGTGCTGAACTCTACGCGCATACCCGGCACCACCTTCCAGAGCGACGACAACCAGATTACCATTATCTCTGCCGAAGGGAAGAAGGCTTTCGGCAAGAAGCCCAAGAGCGAGGTGGCATGCGACATCATCGACGAACTACAACAACGGTTATAAAAAGGCGATTCACATGAAAAAGCGTTCCATCATCATCAGTTTATTGCTCCTGCTGGCAATGGCTCAACAGGCTGTGGCGCAGGAGTTGCAGGCCAAGGTCACCATCAACCGCAACCAGATACAGGGTACCGACGGATCGGTGTTTGAAAACCTGCAACAGACTCTCGAACAGTTCATCAACGAACGGCAATGGACCAACCTGCAGTTTCAGCAGAACGAACGCATCGTCTGCAACTTCAACATCACCGTGACGAAGTACGACCAGTCGAACAATACGTTCACCTGTTCAGCCCTTATACAAGCAAACCGACCTGTATACAACTCGGCATATACGACGACATTGTATAACAACACTGACCGAGACTTCGTCTTCCAGTTCGCACAGTTCGACCAACTGGAGTTCAACGAGGAGAATGTGGACAACCAGCTGACGGCACTCATCGCCTATTATGCCTACCTCATCATAGGACTCGACCTGGACAGCTTCTCGCCGATGGGCGGAGAGGACGTGCTGCAACGCTGCATGAACCTCGCCAACAATGCGCAGAACCTGAACTATCCGGGCTGGAAAGCGTTCGACAGCGACCGCAACCGATTTGCCATCATCAACGAATACCTCGACGGAGCGATGCAACCGTTCCGCCAGTTACAGTACGACTACTACAGGACGGGGCTCGACGAGATGGCAAACAACGCTGAACGGGGACGTACCAACATCACGACGGCACTGGAAAAGGGCCTGAAGAAAGCCCATGAAGACCGTCCGCTGAGCGCACTGCCACAGATATGGACGGACTACAAGAAGGACGAACTCGCCAACATCTACAAAGGCAAGGGCACACAGAAAGAGAAGGAGAGCGTCTACGAAATACTCTTCGGCATCAATGCCAGCCAGAATACCGCATGGGATAAAATCAAACAGTAACATGCTTAAAAGACTATTCATACGCAACTTTACGCTGATTGAAGAGCTGGACATCACGTTTCAGCCGGGATTCTCGGTCATTACGGGCGAAACGGGGGCAGGAAAGAGCATCATACTCGGTGCCATCGGACTGCTGCTGGGACAACGTGCCGACTCGAAAAGCATCAAGAGCGGAGCTGCGAAATGCACGATAGAGGCTGAATTCGACATCAGCCGCTACAACTTCCAACCCTTCTTCGAGGAAAACGACATCGACTACGATGCCGAGGCGTGCATCCTGAGGCGCGAACTGACGGCTACTGGTAAGTCACGTGCCTTCATCAACGACACGCCGGTGCAGCTCTCGCTGATGCGGACGCTGGGCGAACAGCTGGTAGACATACACTCACAGCACCAGAATCTGCTGCTACAGAAAGAGGACTTCCAGCTGAACGTGGTGGACATCATCGCACAGGATGGCGACCAGATGGCAGACTATCGGAAGGAATACCTGCTCTACTGTCGGAAGAAGGACGAACTGGAACAGCTGAGAGATGACATCGAAAGGAGTCAGCGCGACGAAGAATACATCCGCTTCCAGCTTCATGAACTGGAAAATGCGGCTCTTGAAGAGGGCTTGCAAGAACAGCTTGAACAGGAAAGCAGTACACTTTCCCATGCTGAAGACATCAAGTCGGCGCTCTTTGAGGCTGACCAGCTGCTCAATGGTGACGAGAGGAATGCGGTAGCAAGTATCAGGTCGGCAGCACAGTCACTTCGCAACATTGCCGAGGTTTTCCCCGCCGCTAAGGAACTGGCTGAGCGTCTTGACGAAACGCACGTCGAATTGAAGGATATTGCACAGGAAGTTAGCGGACAGGTTGACGTAATTGACTTCGACCCGGCACGCCTCGATACCATCAACTCACGTCTGGATGCCATCTATGCACTGCAACAGAAGTTCCACGTTCAGACCGTGAAGGAACTAATTGACATTCAGAGTAATTTTAAAAGTCAGTTAAACCATATCGAGAACATCGACGAAGCACTGAGCGAACTGCAAGAAGTGGTCAGCCGACAACTTGGTATCTGTACGAAAAAAGCTGATAAACTAACCCAACAGCGCACGAAGGCGGCACGCAAGATTGAAGAGGAGATGCAGCAGAGACTCATCCCGCTCGGCATACCCAACGTACGCTTTGCCGTCAGCATCACCTCTTCGGCAACGTCGCTCACCGCCACAGGTGCCGACAAGGTGCAGTTCCTCTTCAGTGCCAACACAAGCACCCCCATGCAGCCCGTTGCCCAAGTCGCTTCTGGCGGCGAGATTGCACGCGTCATGCTGGCACTGAAAGCCATGATCAGCGGGGCGGTGAAGCTGCCTACCATCATCTTCGACGAGATAGACACGGGTGTCAGCGGAAAGACAGCGCAGAAGATGGCGCTCATCATGCAGGAGATGGGCAACAACAACCGACAGGTCATCTCCATCACACACCTGCCCCAGATTGCAGCTCTCGGTATGAACCACTACAAGGTGTACAAGGAAGAGGGCGCGGAGGGCACCGTCAGCCACATGCAACAGCTCGACGACGAAGCGCGCATACGCGAAATCGCCCAGATGCTATCAGGCGACAACATCACCGATGCCGCCATCAACAATGCCAAAGAACTATTGAACACATGAAAAAGACCATTATCCTGATTCTCGTTACCCTGCTTGCCATGCCACGACTGATGGCACAGAGCGCGGCGGTCAAGAAGGTGGCAGAGGCTGCCTTCACGCTCACCACTTTCAAGAACGACGGGAGCATCGTAGGAACAGCAAGCGGAGTCTTTATCGACGGTAACGGAACTGCCGTCAGTCCGTGGAAGCCTTTCGAGGGTGCCGACTATGCCGTCGTCATCGATGCCAAGGGGCGTCGCCATCAAGTTGATGCCATCTATGGAGCCAACGAAATCTACGACCTCGCCAAGTTCTGCATCGCCGACAAGTCGCCAGCCTTCGCCAAGGCAACCACAAGCCGACTGGCAGCAGGCAGCCGTGCGTGGCTCATCCCCAACAAGCAGAGCGACAGCCCACAGCCGGCAACCGTCAAGACCGTCGAGACGTTCATGAACCGCTATGCCTACTATGTCGTTGAGGTGGCGTCATCGCGCCCGTCCGATATGTCGATGTATGAAGGCTGCCCCGTCGCAACCCCTGACGGCACGCTGCTCGGTCTGTATCATGTCAGCACCAGCAACCAGAGCGTCACCGATGCTCACTTTGCCGAAGTGCTGATGCCCGACGGCATGACGCAAAACCAGCCCACCCTGCGGCAGACAGCCATCAGGACGGCACTCCCCGCCAAGCTCTCCGATGCGCGACTGGCTATGATGTTTGCCGGTGAGCGTGGCGGCGCCAACTACCGGAAGACGGTCGACGAGTTCGTCAGCATGTTCCCCAAGCAGAACGACGGCTACTACGCGCGCGCCCTGCTCTCACTGAACGACAGCAACATCACCGCTGCCGAAGCCGACATGAAGACTGCCGTCAGGGAAGCCGACGACAAGGCTGAAGCCCACTACAACTACTCGCGCATCCTCGCCATGACGGGAAAGTACGACCAGGCCATCAGCGAGGCCAAGGCTGCCTACGCTGTCTCGCCCCTGCCGGTCTATCAGGAGCAGGAGGCATCCATCCTCTTCGACCAAGGCAAATACCAGCAAGCATACGACATGTTCATCAGCCTCACCCGCACCGACATGCACAAGGCTGACCTATACTACAAGGCGATGCGCTCACGACAGCAGCTGGGCGGCACGGACGACGAACTGCTGGCACTCCTTGACTCGGCAGTGGAAGCCTGCGACACCCCCTACACCAGCATGGCAGCACCCTACTTCCTCGCCCGCGGAGTGCAACACGACAAGATGAAGCAATACCGCAAGGCTATGAGTGACCTCTACACCTACGAAGCTCTGGCAGTCGGACAGGTCGGCGCCGCCTTCTACCACCTGCGCGCGCAGAGCGAGGCACGCGGTCGCATCTACCAGCCTGCTCTCGACGACTATGCACGTGCCATCGTCCTCGACCCCAAGAACCTGCTCTACTGGGCTGAACTCGCCTCGCTCACACTCAAGGTGGGCGAAAAGGAGAATGCCGCCAAAGCTGCACAACGGTGCATAGAACTGGATCCCTCCTACCCCGATGCCTACCTCATCCTCGGCATCGTACAGGCTGAGACGGGAAAGAAGGCAGAGGGCATCCGGAACATCGAGAAAGCCAAGGAACTGGGCAATGCACAAGCCGACAGCTTCCTAAAAAAATACAAATAAGGGCACAAAGACGCTGCAAAGCGGCACGAAAAAAGTGAACGACACATCTGGAACACACGATTTTCATGCCTTATTTGCAAATAATTGTCAATTATCAATTGCCAATTATCAATTATTTTGTACCTTTGCACCCGATTTCAACAACGTGCAGGCATGCACACACCGAAATCTCATCAACGGTTCCGTAGCTCAGTTGGATTAGAGCAACTGCCTTCTAAGCAGTAGGTCTTGGGTTCGAACCCCAACGGAATCACGAGAGATAAAAACGAGAGCAATCTGACATCGCTCTCGTTTTCTCTTCTCCCCCTAGGAATTAAGCCTAAACGTTCACATTTCCAGTTATTTACGAGGTGTTAAAATGAAAGTTTAACATTGCAGCCGATTGGAAATGGTTGGACGTCGTTGGACATCATTGGACAAATGCGATACCAAAAGTGCGATACCACTTCGCAAAATGCGATACCACTTTTCCAATTCCACCTATTCACCACATCCTTTCGACTGCGCAAAAAAC
The DNA here is from genome assembly GCA_002353555.1 of Prevotella sp. UBA2746. Classification (GTDB taxonomy): domain Bacteria; phylum Bacteroidota; class Bacteroidia; order Bacteroidales; family Bacteroidaceae; genus Prevotella. The sequence continues at coordinate 39,648 of DEJO01000012.1, forward strand.
CGAAAAAGATGAAAAGTCCAAAGGTTTATGTCGTATTTGACAGGAAGCATGTAGCCAGCAAGAAAGGTACTGGTAAGTTAGAGATCTGCGTTTATTTCAGCAGGCAAGTCCGCAAGTTCATCACTGTAGGCAAAGCCACCATCTATGACTGGGAGAGCAAAGCGCAAGCAGCTGATGTATTAGAGAAAATCGAAGAGTGTAACAAAATACTTTCAGTCATGGAAGTGTTTGGAGAAGAGATGATCCCAGCCAACTTCGATTCTCACTACCTGCGCATGGAGAAGAAGGAAAAGCCCGAAGTACAGAAAAAGAATATGTACAACGGCACCGATTTATCCATGAGTTTTACAGGATGGGTAGAGAAATATATTCAGTCAGAGGATATTCGCATCGGCACAAGAAAACACAAGCAGTGTGTCGTCGATGCCATCCGTCGCTTCGGTCAACTTGAAACGCTTGCCGACCTCACTACAGCCAACATCATGGCTTTCGACCACTGGCTTCGTGACGGCACCCGTACCGATGTCACCATCTACGGCTATCACAAGAACGTAAAGTGTTACACGAAGCAGTTGCGCATGGCAGACATGATTCCTTACGACCCTTACAACAAAGTGAAGATTAAGCGTGGCAAGTGTAAGGAACGCCAGCCCTTATCCGAGAAGGAACTGAAGAAGATGCGTGATGCCATATTTGACGGAAAGATGGAACGTGTACGCGACCTCTTTATCTTCGCTGCCTACACCGGCTTGGCATTCTGTGACACGCAACTTTTCGACTTCGCTACGATGACAGAGAAGGTAGGCAAGATGTTCTACATCAACGGAGAGCGATTGAAGACCGGCAGCACCTTCTTCACCCCCATCCTCCAGCCTGCCATGGAGGTATTGGAGAAGTACAGCTACCAGTTGCCGAAGATCAGCAATCAGAAAGCCAACGACTATCTGCATCTGATACAGGAGAAATTGAACATCAACAAGAACCTGACGTTCCATGTCGCCCGTCACTCCTTTGCTACTTTAGCACTGGCACATGACGTACCTATAGAGAATGTAGCCCGTATGTTAGGGCATCAGGATGTGAAGACCACCCAAATCTACGCCAAGGTTCTCCACTCTACCATTGAGCGCCATTCCATAGCCCTCAGCAAGAGCATCCTATAATATATAATAAGGTATAGGGGTGTCCTACGCCTGCGAGTCAATCCTCCAGTCTGTAGAACACCCCTTTCATCAAGCTGCTCATTCCCTTCTCCGTGAAGTGAGCCGTTATCTTTTCACAGACATACCTTCCTCCACGGATATGGAACAGCGCATGAGGGTCAGGCAACTCTTCCGCCAAGAAAGAAAAAGTATATTTCCTTTTGCTGTCAATAGTAAACATCGCCGTGCGGTCAGCCTGTGGCATCGGACTATACAGCCTCATAGAGAAAGATGACGTGACGCTTCGGAAGTCGTTGCTTGTCATCACCTTATCTATTATCGGGCACGGCTGCTTTCCTTGCCAGAGAATATACCCAGTCCAGAAAGCCATATAGATGCAGTCATAGTATGCATCCCCTTTCTCCACCTCCCCCCTCTCTATCATTTTTCCCGCTCTCCCCTGCGCCAGTGCACCACTGTCATAGTCCGTTTCATCGTAGCTGTTCAGATGTCCGTTGCCCGGATTGCCACTAGAAGGTGTGGAAGGCTGTCCCGTGGCACTCCCGAAGTGCCCCCCTCCTCCACCTGTCAGACCTCCCGAAGTGTTACCATTGCCATCCGTGTCATTCTGCCATGACACCCCCTCCCCCATCTCTCCCGGTTCCAGGAACAGACACGGGCCATGTTCATCATCCGTATCATCTATCCATGCCGGAACAATTTTCAGTTCCGTCTCATCGCCATCATCCGTCACCATCCTTTTTCCGAATTGGTTTATCGGTTCCAGCCTGTTATAATACCGATACCAGTTATACGTCACATCCCCTGCCGACGTAGAGTCAATCAGTTCCGAGCGATAGCAGAACATGATGAAATACGTATCCACGTCCTTTGCATAAAAGAGTTTGTTTCCGTCACTGTCCTTCGGGTATCCCCTTGTAAACATCTCCTGTGTCCCTCCATAAGGAGCACTCGACCTGTAGTACCCACTCATTTTCAGCGTCTTCGCATACTGTAGCAAGTCATCCAGCCTGTCATACACCACCGCTTCGCCCTTATGCGCCCTGAGATACCACTCACAGGAGCGATACGCCCAGAAGCGGTTGTCATTCTCCGTATACACCAAGTTCTTCAATCCCAGGTATTCATCGTTCTCCTCCCTGCTCACCTCCGCCGTATACTCGTTCTCCACCCTGTCAATCTTCACCGCAGGCGTATTTTGTATCTTCTCCTTCGAGAACCTGAACGAAATATGCCGTGCCTTGTGGTTGATGGAGAACTCCCCGAACAGGAATAGCTCCAACTGTTCAAAGAACTCTGTGAGCGTCCAGTGCGGCAGCGCAATGGCGAAGTCATGCGCCTCCCACGTATACGGCAGCGTGTTACATATCAGCAAGTATTTATAGTCAGAATTACGGATGGCCTCGAAGTCATACGTATATCCCAGCACCTCACATATCCTTTCGAGGATATGCAGCAGGTACGGTTGGAAAGTCAGTTGTCTGGAAGGATAAGCCCACTCATACTGTTCCGGTGCTACCGACAGACATCTGACCTCATTCTGCAAGTTGCCCGATGAATTGTTCACCCACGGCAGCGGCACCCATTTGTTTTCCGGGTATTTTTTCCATGCCTGCATCAGCGGCACATCGGCAGGATTTCTGTGGGCAGCATCAGGATATCCCAATGACAATTCATTCAGATAGATTTCATCGAACGTATCATCAAAATTTTGTTCGCTCCGTCCCTCCAGGAACTGCGTCTTCACCTCCACCTCATTGATTTCAGTGATTGTTATAGACCCAGATTTCAAGAACGCTTTATCACGAATATCACAGTTGAACACCACCTTATTCTTTTCCACGTCTGCGCGGTGTATATGTCCGAAGATGGCAATGTTCTGCGGACAGTCCTTCAGTGGAAAAGATATGGTCAGCGTATAGCTGTCCGACCCCGTAAACATCGAGTTTTCAGATATAAACTCGAATGATGTTTTCTCTTTCAGATAGGCATGTTTGCCATTGATGATGATTTCCATTATTTACGTCTTGATTTAGGAGTTTTGTTTCTCATCAGTTTATCGTATTCATCCTGCGCCTGTTTGATGCCGTTGTCGCCCGACACGGTATTGACAGTCACAAACGGCTCATCGAGTCTTTCCTTCAGCTGTCGTATCACCGCAGCATACTCGCGCATGGCGATGCCCGTTGCTGCAATCTCGTCTTGTGCATATGGCGTAGTCTGCACAATGACGGTTGGCGATGGAGCCTGTGACTGTGCGTAATACGGAGAGAATCGTGAAACGTCCTCACTCCTTAACGAACCGATGGCGTTCGTTCGTTGCGCATAGTCCAGGGCTTCAATCAAGGGTCGGGCTACGGGCGATTGCAGCAGCCTTTGCGAAGCCACCCATTCCCCTTTGTGTACCACGCCAGCCACCTCATTCTTCCCACCTTCAGGCGTGAAGCCACCTTCAGCATATCCTTGCGCCTCCGAAGCCTGCTGCTGTTTCTTGATGGCAGCCACCTGTAGCAAACCGGCAGCTACAGCCATAGCAGCTGCCACTGGAGCCAGCGTCCAACCTATTACGGGGACAGCCGCTGCCGAGCTATAGGCATTCAGTGCCGATGTTGCCGTCTGAGCCACCGCTTGGATTACCTGCATGGCAAACATCTTTTTGTTCGC
>DEJO01000012.1:43513-46969 GCA_002353555.1 Prevotella sp. UBA2746
ATGTAGTTATTCCCCTCAGCGTTAGATATTTCGCTCTTGTAGCGTTTCTCTATCGCTGCCGTCTGAATATCCATTTCAGCCTGTACCAGAGAAGTCAGTTGTGAGAAGATACTGCTCATCCCCGATGACAGCATTTCTATAGACCCCGTCACCGCCTTTCCCAAGTCACTCTGCAGCCACTCCTGCATATCCTCGTTCCACAGTTCCAGGAAGTTCTTGTTGTCCTCCAGCTCGTCGATACCATACTTCTTCCGCAGCGCCAATTTCGCTATTTGGTACGCCTCCTCGATGCGCAACTTCTCTTTCGCGTTGTCTTCAGCAGCCATCACTTCCAGGTCATACACCTCTTTCAGTGCTGCAAGGTCAGCATAATACTTCCCGTACCGTTCACCGCTGTTATCCCCGAAGTACTCCTCCTTCAGTTTCTTCAGCTCCTCCTGGTGTTTTTTCTCCTTCTCCTCCGTTTCCTTCTGTCGTCGTTCCTGGTCTTGAATCAGTTTATCCTGATACGAGCGAACCGCCTGTGCGTGCTCCTTCGTCCCCTCCTTGTATATCTCCGCCATCCGTTTCAGGTGTCTCATCTCCAGCACCTCCAACGACTCCTTGTACAGTTCCTCGTCAATCACCCCGTCGATGTACCGTTGCTTCTGTGTCGCCACCGCCTCGAAGTACAGCGACTCCTCGTTTGCCGCATCCCTTTTTGCCTGCTGTTCCGTAAGATTTTTCTTCGCCTCATAAAAGCCCACCTGAGCGTTTAGCCTTTCCTGTTCCTTCAAGTCCTCCCTCTCCAGGACCTTCTCATGGTACTCTTTCTCTATCTCCAGCATCCTAGACGTATAGTCCTCATAGTTCCTTTTCCCCGTAGCATACGCGATACGGTTCAGTGCCTCCTCCTTCGCCTTCCATTCCTTTTCCTTCTTGAATTTATCCTCCGAAGCAACTTGTTCCCCAGCGTGGTCACCTTTTCCAGTCTTCGGAGCCGTTGCCGGCACCGATGCCGTTGTGCCCTCCGTATTCAGTCCAGCGTCTATAGCCGTGTTGATCTCCTTCTCATACGGTTTCCATTTCTGGTTTATCCGTTGTTCATGCACCCTTGTGCTGACATACTGCTTGATATACTCATGCATCTGTGACTGCATGACAGAGTTTGCTTCCGCGTCAAACTTATCCGACGCATACCCGTCACGCACCATCATCCGCGAGTAGCTTTTGAACACCGCTTTCTCCAAGTTTGCCGCCGATGCTTTGTTCTGCTTCTTCAGCTTCTGGAACTCCTCGTCCACCACCGCCTTCAGCCAGTCACCCGACATCACCGACTTACTCTTCCTTGCCGACGCATCAAAGTCCGCCAGTTTCGCAGCCTCCCATCCGTAGCGCACCCCGACCTTCTCCTTCAAGTCCTTCTCCTTCGCTTCCAGCAGCATCTTCGCCCGTAGGTTGCGAACCACCTCCGCGTAGGCGTTCGCCAAGTCCAGTGCCGTGCTCTTCTCCGTCAGCAGCTTCGACAGGTACGCCCCAAACCTGTTGTTGAACTCCCTTATCAGCGCATTTCGTCTGTTGCTCCCCATGTTCTCCGCGTCTATGGCATTCTTCAACCGTGTCACTGCCGATGTCTCCTCCCCTATCCGAGCCTCCACCTGCCGTATCTCGTTAGCCGCCAGAGCCGCCTCCTTCTTCATCCGTTCCTGCTCCTCCCTTGCAGCCCTCATCTTCGCACGCCAAGCGACGACCGCAGCCACCACCGCAGTCAGACCAGCAAGGAGCAATCCCCACGGGTTTGCCTTCAGAGCCTTGTTAAACGCCTGCTGCGCCACTGTAGCCCCCCTTGTCTGCCAAACCAGCCTTTCATACGCCAGCCTCATTCCCGCCAGCAGCAAGTTAGCCGTCGGCATCAGCGCGTTATGTACCTTCAGCGCGACGTTCCAGAGCGCATGAGCCGCCGCAGCAGCTTTTGTCCGTATAGTGACCAGGTTGACCGCGATGCCATACACCGCAATAGCCCCTGTCACCGTCACTATCTCCACCTTATACTTGATGAGGAAGTCCACCATAGCAGAGAGGAAGCGCAGCAGCAGTGTCGTCGATGAGATTACATGCCGCATCACCGGTTGCAGCTTCTCCCCCAGTTCCACAGCCAGTTCCGTCACCCTCTTTTTCGCCTTGTCCAGTCCAGCCTGCACCGTGTTGTTCTGCACATCATACTCCTTTCCCACCGATGTCGCTTCCTCGAAAGCCTTTGTCGCCTCCTGCTGTTCCCATCGAACCATTTCAATGTTACCAGCCAGTGCCGAGATTACCTGAGCGGCACGAGCACCGTTCTCCCCCATGTCCTTGAACACTGGAGCCAGTACGTCGATGTTTCCCAGCGCATGCAGCTGTTCCAGCAGCATCATCAGACCTTCGTTCGTGTCCTTCGTCACCGCCTCCTTGAACTTCTGCGCGTTCAGCCCTGTCGCCTTCACGATTTTGTCCTGCTGCTTGAACATGTCCATGATAACCTTAGAAACGGCAGTCGAAGCCATCTCCACCTTCTGTCCCTGGCTATCGAGGACAGCCGCCAATCCCATGATTTCCGGGATGGTCATTCGAGCCTGAGCCCCAACGCCAGCCATCCGTTGTGCGAACTCCGCCAGGTAAGGAGCCGAAGCCGTACAGTTTTGCGACAGCTCATTGATGACCGATCCCACCGCCAGCAGAGACTTCTCCGTTCCCAGTCGTTTCTCATCCCCGAAAATAGCCGTCAATTTCGACAATGTCAGCGTAGCCCCGTCCCCCAGTTCATCGAGTGCCACGTTTATCTGGTCAGCAGCACGGACAAAGCCGAGAATATCCTCTTTTGAAGACTTTCCCAGCCGTCCAGCCTCCTCCGCCAGTTTGTTCAGCTCCTCACGCCCAGTCCGAGTATCCATTTTCTTGAACTCCTCGTTCAGGTCACTCACCTGTTCCGCGTCCATTCCCGTGTACTTCCTTACGTTCGCCATCTCCGCGTCCATGTCCGCATACGCCTGCACCGCTGCCCTTCCAGCCATCACCATACCCGTCACAGCAGCCGCTGCCCCCATGATTGACATCTGCCAGTCATTCAGTTTCCTGTTAAACGATTCCCATCGGCTTTCTCCGACCCGGATTTGAGCGTTCACCTGGTCAATCTCAGCCCTTACCCTTTTGATTGCCTCACACTGTCTGTTCCAAGCTTCAGACCCCCGTTCCATGCCATTCAGCTGTTTCTTCAGCTGCGACAAAGCCCTGTTCAGCTCCTTCGGAGTAGCTTTATCAAGGTTATGCAGCACCTTTTCCACCCCGATCGTAGCCGATTCTATCTGTGCTATCTGTCGGTTTGTTTGTCTCAGTTCCCGTTGTAGGCGTGTGAGCTTCGTTTTATCCCCAGCCTTTGCCGCCTTTTCGATAGCCTTTTCCAGCTCTGCCGACTTCTTTTTCAGGTTGTCGAGCATATCC
>DEJO01000001.1 GCA_002353555.1 Prevotella sp. UBA2746
ATAGTTGACCATAATTATAGCGACTAAATTCCAATTTAGAAACAGGAACTATGATGGATTTCAAATTTACCATGGCGATAATGGTTGGACTTTAGAACAATGAAGTCGTCAGGAAGAAAACTTCTAAATCCCGTCCCCCTCCCCATTACCTTTCAGCCCATTGCCTTTCTGTGAGAATTGACAATTTATCTGCCATTTGTTGTCCCCCTGTCAGAGATAGCCTAATAAAAGTAACCACGCAACATCAGACGAGCAGCATCACAAGGACGCTCACGATGGTCACGATGGTGGTAAATATCCTAAAGCCCTTTTCGGGCAGATACTTCACCAGCCGGATACCCAGGAAGGCACCTGCCAGAACGAAAGGAATGGCACAGGCATCGATAGCCAGTGTGGTCATGTTGATATTGTGCCAGGCAAACACCTGAAGCGGAAGTTTCAGGTAGTTCACGCAGAGGAAGAACCAGGCATTGGTGCCGACGAACGCCAGCTTGGGCATACGGGTAGACAACAGATAGATGGCCATCACCGGCCCTGCTGCATTGCCTATCATCGTCGTAAACCCGCCAAGAAGCCCGAACAGAGGACTGTACCACCACTTGTCGATGAGCACGTTCTCCTTACCACGCCACTGGCTCCAGAGCATGACTGCCAACACGACGGCAAGACAGGCTCCCATGAGGTGTTTGAACTGGGTTGCCGGTATCATGTTGTCCACCCACAAGGCCAGGAAGAATCCTGCAACAGCCATCGGCAACAGCCGGAGGATATACCTCCATTCGGCTTGCCGCCGATAGTAGCTGACACCAATGATGTCTGCAAAGCAGAGAATCGGCAGCATCAGCCCCGTTGACGGCTTGGCACCGAAGGTCATTGCCAGCAACGGGATGGTGAGGATGGTCAATCCCTGAACACCTGTCTTTGACATACCCACAAAGACAGCCATCATGAACAATACTACCCATGACCATTCGTTCTGTATGTATGCTGAGAAATCCATCTACTTCCTGATGTATGTTGAGGGCGTGACGCCGAAGTGCTTCTTGAACATGCGGGTAAAGTGCTGGGGGTAGTCATATCCAAGGCTGTCGGCTGCTTCAGAGATGGAGGTGCCACCCGCCAGTAGCTGTTGTGCCCGCTGCATGATGAAGCGGCGGATGTGGAAGGTGGCAGAATCGCCTGTCAGCTCGCGGATGAGGTCACCGAAATAGTTGGGAGACAGGAAGAACTGCTGGGCGCAATACTTCACTGTTGGCAACCCGTACTTTCGCTGAAGATTGTCATCGTAGTACTGACGTAGCAGGTGCTCAAAGCGCGGTAACAAGTCGGAATTGACCGACGTGGCTGCCGTTGACAGCTGTTGGGAGTAGTATCTGGCAACAAGTTCCAAGACCTGTTCTATCAGCGAAGTGACAATGCGCAGGGTGTGAGCATCTTCCTTACGACTCAGCTCCTGACGAATCTGTTCCAGCAGGCTGACGAGTGACTGCCGCTGGTCGTCGGTCATCAGCAAGGCCTCGCTGACGCTATAGGAGAAGTAGGTATAATCGGACATACGCCGACCTAACTCCGTATTTCGCAACAGCTCGGTATCGAAGAGCAGCGCCCACCCTTTGGTGTGTATCTCCTCGCCCATATCGGTCTTGCCGCCTATCTGTCCGGGAGAAACGCACATGAGTGCATGGCGGTGCAGGACGTATTGCAGCTGTCCGTATGACAAGTCCTCCAGTTCCTCGTCGCCAATGAACAAGGCATAGACGTCATAGCTGTTGAGCGAGTGCCGGAAATGCTCCAGCTCGTCGTAGTGAATCACCGAGACGAGCGGATGTAACTCTGGTGCTCCGATATATCGGGCGTAGTCGTTGACGGTATGAACGCGCAGAATCTTCTCCATATTTAGTAAATCATGTGCAAAAGTACTATTTTTCTGCCTTATAACAGACACGAAACTTGATTATCCGTAATTTTGGTCGGTTAATCCGTAAAACGGTTAACCGGCTTTTTGCTTTTTTGCCGTACCTTTGCACCATTAAATTAAAAGAACTGAAGATTATGGCAAAGATCGCATTAGGAACCTGGGCATGGGGCGCAGGAGCATTCGGTGGAGACACCGTGTTTGGAAGTAAGACTGACGTAGAGAACCTGAAGCCCGTTTTCGACGCGGCTATGAAGGCAGGGCTGAGCCTGTGGGACACGGCTACTGCCTACGGCATGGGCGAGTCGGAGAAGATTCTCGGCTCATTGGCTAAAGGATATAAGCGTGAAGACGTGCAGATTTCCACGAAGTTCACACCGCAGATTGCCGAGTTCTACGACAACAATGTGGAAAAGATGGCTGATGCCTCCATCGAGCGCATGGGCTGCGAGTACATCGACATCTACTGGATTCACAACCCGATGGATGTGGAGCGCTGGACACCAGGGCTGCTTCCCCTGCTGAAGTCGGGTAAGGTGAAGCGCGTAGGTGTCTCTAACCACAACATCAAGGAGATTCAGCGTGGCAACGAGATACTTGGCGAGGCCGGCTTCAAGGTCTCTGCCGTGCAGAACCACTTCTCCCTGCTCTATCGTTCGTCAGAGAAAGGTGGCGTACTTGACTACTGCAAGGAGAACGGCATTGAGTTCTGGGCATACATGGTACTGGAGCAGGGCGCACTTTCAGGTAAATACAACAAGGAAAACCCGTTGCCCGAAGAGAGCGACCGAGGCAAGAAGTACAACCCTGTACTGCCCCAGCTGGAGGCTTTGACGAATGAGATGAAAGCCATCGGCGAGAAGTACAGTGCCTCATGCTCACAAGTAGGCATTGCCTGGGCTATTGCCAAAGGCACCATGCCCATCATCGGAGCTACCAAGGAGCGCCACGTCATCGAAGCTGCAGAAGCTGCAAATATTCAGCTGACAGCCGAAGAAGTTGCCCGACTGGAACAACTCGCCGATGCCACAGGCATTGACACCCGCGGCGGATGGGAACACTCCATGGAGTGAACGATAAAACACACAACCCTGAGAAATGGAATACGTTAAACTTGGAAACTCAGACCTCCGCGTCTCACGCATCTGCCTGGGATGTATGGGCTTTGGCGATGCCAGCATAGGACAACACTCATGGACCATTGGCGAGGAGCCGACACGCGAGATTATACGCCGCTCGATCGATCTGGGCGTGAACTTCTTCGATACGGCCATTGCCTACCAGCTTGGAACATCGGAACAGTTCGTTGGGCGTGCCCTGAGAGATATGGCCAGGCGCGAAGACGTGGTGGTGGCCACGAAGTTCCTGCCTCGTACTGACGAGGAAATCCAGCAGGGCATTGATGGCCGTCAACATGTGCTGAACAACATCAACAGCAGCCTGCAACATCTCGGCATGGATCATGTAGATCTCTACATCTATCACATCTGGGACTACAAGACTCCTGCCGAGGAAATCATGGAGGGCATGAACGAGGCAGTACGCACAGGCAAAGCCCGCTATATAGGAATCGCCAATGCCTATGCTTATCAAGTGGCTAAGATGAATGCACTGGCAGAGAAGAACGGCTGGGCAAAGTTCATCAGCGTACAAAACCACTACAACCTCATCATGCGAGAGGAGGAGCGCGAGATGTTCCCCTTCTGCCGGGAAGAAAACATCGCCATGACTCCCTACAGCGCATTGGCTTCAGGAAAACTGGCCAAGCGACCGGGCGAGACCTCAAAACGACAGCAAGAAGACTCGTTCATGCACTTTAAGTATGATGCCACTGCCGAGCAGGACAACCGCATCGTGGAGCGTGTGGTGGAACTTGCCGACCGCTACGGCGTGGAGATGACGCAAATCTCGTTGGCTTGGTTGCTGACGAAGGTGGAGGCACCCATCGTTGGAGCCACTAAGCTACACCACATCGAGGGAGCCGTGAAGTCGCTCAACGTTCATCTGACCACCGATGACATCCGCTATCTGGAGGAACCCTACGTGCCTCATCAACTCTCTGGCGTAATGGCAGTAAACAAGCCTGTTATGAACGAAGAGCCTGTATGGGTAGCAGCAAGTAAGAATAAAAGGCAAAATAAGATATGAAGAGAACGATTCTATTCCTCACCATGCTACTGAACGTTGCACTTGCAACGGTTCAGGGAAAGACGTTAGTGGTGTATTACAGTTATACGGGTAACTGCAAGCAGATAGCCGGTGCGCTGACCAACCAGATAACGGCTGACGTACTGGAGATTCAACCTGCCGAGAAAGGTTTGAAGTATGATGCCAACAACTATGCTTTAGGCACCCAGTTGCTGAATGCCATCAATGCCCATGCCAACGATGCCGGCAGCTATCCAGCCATCGACCCTGTCAGCATCTCGATGAGCGACTATCAGAACGTCATCGTCATCACGCCACTATGGTGGAGTCAGATGGCAGCTCCGATGCAGACCTTCCTGTTCAACTATGGTTCCCAAATGGCAGGCAAACGCATCGGGCTGATCGTGTCAAGTTCCAGCAGCGGCATCAGCGGCGTAGAGGAAGACTTCAAGCGACTGGTTTCCGATGCCAATTACTACAGCGAGAGCCTGTGGATTCGCTCCTCACAGGTTGGCAATGCAGGCTCACTCGTTGACGAATGGCTGCAACAAATCAACTTTACGGACGGCAATACGTCTGACGGCAGGATGATAAAAGTATCTGACGCTTCGCACACCATCATCTTCGAACTGAATGAGACCAGTGCTGCCAAGTCGCTATATGCCATGTTGCCATTAGAAGTAAAGGTGGAAAACTACAGCAACAACGAGAAGATATTCTATCCCTCAACGGCTGTCAGCTACGGAACCGACTGTATCGAGGGCGACTGCCCTGCCGGAACACTTGCACTCTTCTCGCCCTGGGGCAATGTCGTGATGTACTACGGTGCTGCCAGCAGATACAGCGGCCTGTATATCCTCGGCAAAGCCGTCGAAGGAACCACTCATATCCAAGACCTCACAGGTACCATCCGCGTAGAAGCCGTTGGGGGTGCAACAGCCATTCGCACGGTAAGAGCCGGCGATACCGCTTCCAACGACCACAGCTACAGCCTGAATGGGAGGCTTGCATCCAAAGGACAAACCGGTATCATCATCAGAAGTGGCAGAAAGTTCCTGGTAAAATAAATACCCCCATCAACGACAAAACAACCAAACAAGATATGAAGAAAATCATCATGATGCTCACGGCACTGCTGACCGTCAGCCTGAGCGCCTGCTCTCAGAGCAGTAAAAAGGAAAACAAAGAAATGAAAACATTAGTAGCTTACTTCTCAGCATCGGGCACAACCAAGGAAGTTGCCCAGCAACTGGCTGAGGTGGCTGGTGCCGACCTGCACGAAATCAAGCCGGAACAACCCTATACCGATGCCGACCTCGACTGGAGAAACAAGCAGAGCCGCTCGTCGGTGGAGATGCAGGACAAGAACTCCCGCCCAGCCATCACAGCCAAGCTCCAGAACATGCAGGACTATGACGTTGTGTATGTAGGGTTCCCCATCTGGTGGTACACCTGCCCCACCATCATCAACACCTTCATGGAGGCATACGATTTCAGCGGCAAGACCGTCATTCCCTTCGCCACCTCAGGAGGCAGCAGTATCAAGAAAGCCTGTGCCGACCTGAAAGCCGCCTATCCCAACCTCAACTGGAAAGAAGGCAAGCTGCTGAACCACGCTTCGAAGAACAACTTGAAGAAGTGGGTTGAGGGGAAATAGCCTTCTTTTAGGAAGTTTTACCAAAATGTGTACGCTGAAAGTGTATGGGTGAACAGTTGTATGGGGGATCCTTTAGGCAAGGTGGGGCTTATGACTGAGTCAAAAGAGTGATGCCACCAACGAGAAAAGGTAACTGCCGAAGGTAATGAGGAGCCAGAGAGCCACGCCGATGAGCAGGAGCAGGAGCACCAGGATGATGGCCGACTGCCAAGCCCGACGGTTTACTTCCTTGATGACCGTCTCGTTGCCGTCGACAAATCCTTGAATCATTGCCATGTTTTGGGTGTTAGCTCGGTGGAAGATATCGATGATGTCGCCGATGAAGAACGGTATCATACCGAGCAGTACGTCACGCAGGGCATTGTTCAGAATGGCTAATGTCAGCGGTAGACTTCTGATGATGCTGGCAGAGAAATAGACAAAGGGCACGGCGGAGAGCAGGGCAACGGCATCGCCCCAGCCAGGGATGACTCCGATGAGCGCATCCAGATAATAGCGGTCCATGTAGCGTGTCAGGCTGCACATGGTCTGATAGCTCTTGCTTTGCATGAGCCTTTGCCGTTGTAGTAATCGTTTTTCTTCCTTCCTCATATCTGTTTTCCAGCGCCCAAAGGTACGTCATTTCTCCTTATATCCGCAAAGAAAAGGAAGAAAAAGCATGAAAATAAGATAAATATTGTAACTTTGCAGTCGGTATATATAGAAACTATGAAGAAAACATTATTATCCATCATCCTCATTGCCGTAGCGTTGAGCGGCTACGGTTCAGAGAACAGTATTAAAGGAAAAGACAATATGAAGACAACATTGCAACTGACGCAGGAGTGGGACAAAGTGTTTCCGCTGAGTGAGAAAGTAAACCACCAGAAGGTGACGTTTGAAAACCAATACGGGCTGACGCTTGCCGCCGACCTGTATCTTCCGAAAGAGACGGGCAACACCTCTCACTCCAAGCTACCAGCCATTGCCGTCAGCGGACCGTTCGGTGCCGTGAAGGAGCAGTCGAGCGGACTCTATGCCATGCGGATGGCAGAGCGTGGGTTTGTAGCTTTAGCCTTCGACCCGTCTTTCACGGGTGAGAGCAGTGGCGAACCTCGCCGCACAGCTTCACCCGACATCAACACCGAGGACTTCATGGCAGCCGTCGACTACCTGTCGAAACTGGAATGTGTAGATGCAGGACGCATCGGCATCATCGGCATCTGCGGCTGGGGAGGCATCGCCCTGAATGCTGCTGCTGCCGACACACGCATCAAGGCTACGGTTGCCAGCACCATGTATGACATGACGCGCGTCAGCGGCAACGGCTACTTCGACAGCGAAGACAAAGAAGAGTCGCGCCACCAGGCTCGTGAGGCGCTTTCCAAGCAACGGCTCACCGATCCTATGGCGATGGCTGGCGGCGTAGTGAATCCCCTGCCTGCCGACGCTCCGCAGTTTGTAAAGGACTACTACGACTACTACATCACCCCACGTGGCTACCACAAGCGCAGCGGAAACTCGAACGACGGATGGCGCGTCATCGGCACACAGGCTTACGCCAACAGCCGGTTCCTCTACTACATCAACGAGATTCGCTCTGCCGTACTCGTCATGCACGGCGAGAAGGCACATTCGCGCTATTTCGGTGAGGCTGCCTACCACTACATGGTTGACGGAAAGGCTGAGGGCTATAACGTGACCGGAAAGCCCAACCCCGTACCCGGCAACAAGGAACTGCTCATCATTCCCGGTGCCACCCATTGCGACCTCTACGACGGAGGCTACACAGAACAGGTGGGGCGCTCGACCGAAGGACGCTTGCAAAGCAAGAACCTTATTCCATGGGACAAGCTGGCTGAATTCTTCAACAAGCATCTGAAGTGATGTCCCTACAGGCTTTGATGCAAAACGATGAGACAGGAAATCAACCCCAAGGAGACGTCACGCGCACAGGCGTTTGAGCTGTGGATGAAGTCGCCGATGCCGATGGTGACGCTGATCAAGACCTTCGACGTGACGAGAATCTACAACATCAGCAGGCAGCATGGACTGAAGTTCAACATGCTGCTCTGCTGGTGCATCGGCAAGGCGGCAAGCAGCATAGACGAGTTCTACCTGTTGCCAGAGAAAGGATGCCTGTACAGGTACGACCGCCTCGCCGTCAACGTGATTGTAGACAACATACGGGGTGGTATCAACAACTGCGACATCCCCTATAGCGACAGCCTGGAACAGTTTGTCCATGACTACGACACGCTGACAAAAGAGACGCAAGCCTCATGCAAGGACATCGCCGACGAGGATGCCGTGATTATAGGTACATCGGCTGTCATAGGTACGGAACTGGACGCTATCGTCAATCAATACACCGGCATCTTCAACAATCCTTTCCTGGCATGGGGCAAATACCGGCACCATTGGTTCAAGACGACATTGACCATCTCCATGCAGTTCCACCACGCCCAGATGGACGGAAGGGAGGCTACACGCTTTCTGGAAACACTTCAAAAGACCATCAAGGATCTTTCAGTTTAGCTTCTTACGTGCAAGCGGCAACGCCCCTTGCTTTTTTTATCGCCCTTGTTAAGGACTTTTCATCTGCTGATGCGTCATTTTAGTAAAGAAAGATTATCCGACATCATAACACTATCCAAACTATGAAAAAGAAAAAATACTGCGGTGTTGTCGTCCCGATGGTGACACCCGTAACCGCCAAGGGGCAGTTGGACACTGCCGCCGTGGAGAGAATCATCGACTTTTTTGCACAAAACAACGTTGCTCCGCTGCTGATGGGTACGACGGGCGAAGGCAACTCCGTCTCGCAAGCCGACGGACTGTTGTTTGTTGAGACGGCTGTGAAGGCTGCTCAGGGACGCATCCTGATCTATGCCGGGCTGACGGGCAACTGCGTGGCAGAACAGATACGCCAAGCCAACGCCTACACCGCAGCCGGTGCCGACGTCATTGTTGCCACGCTGCCCACCTACTACGCCCTGACGCCAGAGCAGATGGAAGAATACTATCGCAACCTCGCCGATGCCATCACTGGTCCACTGATGTTGTACAACATCCTTGCCACCACCCACATGAGTATACCCGTCGATGTGATAGAACGACTCAGCCATCATCCCAACATCGTGGGACTGAAAGACTCTGAGCGCGACATGGAACGCATGTCACAGTGCATCAACATGGCCAAATATCGCGATGACTTCGCCTATTTCTGCGGTTGGGCAGCACAATCGGAACACTCACTGGCACTGGGCGGCGACGGTATCGTGCCATCTACTGGCAACTACTGCCCGGAAAAGTTCAACGAACTCTACGAGGCAGCCGTCGGCGGTGACCCCGAACGTGCCATTGCCTTACAGGAAGAGACCAACGAGACGGCAAAGATCTATCAGGCAGGACGTACCTTAGGCCAGTCACTGGCTGCGCTGAAGGTGATGATGCAGACCAAAGGACTGTGCGAACCGTGGATGTTGCCGCCGCTGACCCGTCTCTCCCAAGACGAAGAGCAGGCTATTGTAGAAGCCCTCAACTCCTAACATTTCACCCCACATTTATCCCTTATCACTCCACACTTAACACTCAATCATGACAGAACTACATTGGCTGGACTGGACTATCGTCATCGTATCCATCCTCATCGCTATCGGTATGGGCGTCTATTTCGCCCACAGGCAGAAAGACACCAGCACCTACTTCGCCGGCGGCGGAAAGATACCGGCATGGGCAGTGGGCATGAGTATCTTTGCCACGCTCATCTCCAGCGTCACCTTCCTTGCCTATCCAGGGGCTGCCTACGCCGGCAACTGGATCCTGTTGGTACAGGGACTGATGGTTCCCATCGTGTTGGTTGCACTCATCGGCATCATCGTACCCCTTTTCCGCAAAGTCATCCGGCTTAGCACCTATGAGTATTTTGAGCGCCGCTTCGGACTCTTCGCCCGTCTGTACAGCTCTTTTGCCTTCACCTTAGGCCATTTCTCCAAGTCGGGAACGGTCTTCTTCCTCGTAAGCATGGCGCTGGCAACGTTCCTGAACATTGACATCTATACCATTGTCATCGTCCTGGGCATCACCATCATCATCCTCACCCTTCTCGGAGGCATGGAGGCTATCGTGTGGATGGATGTGGTACAGGGTGCATTGCTCATCGGCGGCGGCGTCATCTGTGTATTGTTGCTGCTCTTCCTGCCCGAAGGCGGCCCTGCCGAAGTCTTCCGCATAGCGGGTGAGAACAACAAAATCAGCTTCGGACCTTACGACTGGGACCTGACACAGCTGACCTTCCTCGTCATGGTCCTCAACGGTATCTTCTACGCCCTGCAGAAGTATGGTACTGACCAGACGATTGTTCAGCGCTACTTGGCTGCAAAGAACGACCGTGAAGCCAAGCGTGCCGCCTATATCGGCGTGTTCATGAGCGTACCCATCTGGGCACTGTTCATGTTCATCGGAACAGCACTCTTCGCCTACTACCACTCCACCGGAGCACCAGTCCTGCCCGAAGGCATCAAGGCTGATGAAGTGTTCCCGTACTTCATCGCCCACGAACTGCCGGTAGGCGTGCGCGGACTCATCATCGCGGCACTCGCTGCGGCAGCCATCTCCAGCCTTGATGCTGACCTGAACTGTATCTCTGCCATTGCCGTACAAGACTACTACGTGCGCTTTAAGAAGCATGCTACCGACCAACAGCAACTGCGCTTCGGCAAACGCATGGTGGTCATCGCCGGCATAGGAGCCGTCGCCGTAGCCCTGCTCTACATCTCGTGGGGAGGTGAAGGTGTGCTGGGAGCGCTCTTCTCGCTCTATGCCATCTTCTCTGCAGGCATCGTCGGCATCTTCATGCTCGGACTCTTCAGCCGACGTGCCAACAAACAAGGACTCTATGTGGGCATCGCTGCCGCCGTACTCTTCACCGCCTACGCTGTACTCACCTCTACCAAGGTTGACATACACGGAACTGGGGTGAAAGAGACATTACTTGACCTCGGCGACTGGAACTTCTCACACCACAAGTACATGCTCGGTGTCTACAGCCACCTCATCGTGCTTGTCGTGGGCTATCTTGCCAGCTTCCTCTTCAAGACACCATTGGCTGACAAGGAACTGACCATCTACGGATACTTGGAAGAAAAGAAAAAACATCAATCATAAACCAAAACTCAAAACATCAAGATGAAAAAAGCATTTATCTACATGACTGTCATGATTGCAGCAATAGCCATGAACAGTTGTGGCAGTGACGACAACGACTGGAAGACGGCACCCAACATCGCCAAGATGCTGTGTGCCCACGACTGGGAGGGCTATAACCACTCGCAATACAGGGAACTGGGCAAATGGCTGGATAGCGGAAGTGACGATGTCTACGTGGTCTTGCGCTTCAACCGTGCCAATGACAATGCCAACAGCGGAACGGGTTACCACTTAGGTTTCTCCAATTCATACAAGACTGAGCTCAAGGGTAGCAGCGAGTTTACATGGACGCTCATAGGCAACAACCTACGCATTGACTACAAAGCGGGCTGGAACTCTGTCCATACCACCTACAACAATAATGAGTTCGTGATTTCCGACACCAACTTTCACGGGCTATTCTATGCCAACGAAGCCCATCGCATAGAATTCAACTACAAAAGTACGACGTTCAGCGACTGGAATAAATACTTCAAATAACTATGAGAACCATCACTTTACAGCAGCCACAGAAGATAGTATTCGGTTCAGGCTGCATCGAAACATTGGTAGAAGACTACCTGAAGTTAGGATTTCAACGGCTCTTTCTCCTGACAGCGCCGCCTATCCGACCACTTATTGCCGATTCCATCGAGAAATTACAGGGTGCCGGCATCGAAATAGAGGTCTTCGACAACATCCTTGCCGAGCCTACTGTCAACGACTTCAAAGGCATTCTCGCCAAGGCTGAAGCCTTCAGAACGGACAGCGTCATTGGCATCGGTGGCGGTAGTGTTCTTGACATCACGAAACTTGTCGCCACATTATTATATAGTGACCAGCAGGTAGAAGACTGTTTCGGCACGGGATTCATCAAGAAGAAAGGCTTGTGGTTTGCCTGTCTGCCCACAACGGCAGGAACAGGCAGCGAGGTGTCGCCCAATGCCATCCTGTTAGACGAGCGTGACAAGCTGAAGAAAGGCATCGTCTCGCCCTTCCTGATGGCTGACGCCGCATACGCTGACCCTCAGCTGACGCTCACCGTACCTGCCAAGGTCACCGCCGACACTGGCATGGATGCCCTCACCCACTGCATAGAGGCCTATACCAACAAGTTCGCTCACCCCATGGTAGACTTGTATGCGCGTCAAGGCATCGAGCTGATTGCCCACAACCTGCTGCGGGCTGTGAAAGACGGCAACGACATCGAGGCACGAGAGGCATGCGCACTCGGCAGCCTCTACGGAGGATTATGCCTCGGACCGGTCAACACGGCAGCCGTACATGCACTCTCCTATCCGCTCGGTGGCGAGTACCACATTCCGCACGGACTCTCTAACGCCATCCTCCTGCCGTCGGTCATGAAGTTCAACCGGCCTGCCAACCTCCGTAAGTATGCGGAAGTAGCTATCGCCATGGGTGCTGAAAAAGGAAAAAGCGACGATGAAACCGCACAAAACGGGGTAGATTTCATTTACCAGCTGTCCGCAGCGGTAGGCATTCCTTCCAAACTCTCTGACATCGGCATACCACAGTCTGCCGTACCACACCTTGCAAAGGCAGCCATGGAGGTGCAACGCCTGCTGAAGAACAACCCGCGCGAGGTGACCGAACAAGATGCAATAGAAATCTATAACAGTTTATATTAGAAAGAAACAACATGAAACCGATATTAGCGATTACCATGGGAGACCCTGCAGGCATAGGACCTGAGATTATCGTACGCGCACTCAACCATTGCGAGACCTACGAGCAGTGCCGCCCCATCGTCACTGGAGATGCGGCCATCATGCGCCAGGCAGTGCAACTCCTTGGCTACAACTTGCACGTCAACGCTGTCAACAACGTCGCCGATGCCCGCTTCCAGTACGGCACCATCGATGTCTATGACCTGCAATGTGTCGATCTCTCTACCTTTGAGTTTGGAAAGGTGCAGCCCCAATGTGGCAATGCTGCCTTCCAGTATATCAAGAAAGCCATCGAACTTGCCATGGCGGGTGAAGTTGACGGCACTGTTACGGCACCGCTCAACAAGGAAGCGCTCAACCTCGCAGGCCATCACTATGACGGTCATACAGAAATCTATGCCACCTTCACCCATACCAAGAAGTACGCCATGATGCTCGCCGACGAGAATATCCGCGTCATACACGTGTCTACTCACGTGCCCTTGCGCAAGGCATGCGACCTGGTGAAGAAGGAACGCATCATAGAAGTCACCGAACTCATCCATGATGCCTGCCTGCAATTCGGCATCGAGCACCCGCGCATCGGCATCGCCGGCCTCAACCCGCACAGTAGTGAGAACGGAATGTTCGGATGGGAAGAGGCACAGGAGATTATCCCAGCCGTGGAGGAACTGAAAGCTCGCGGCTTCGACGTCGACGGACCGGTACCGCCAGACTCCATCTTTGCCAAGGCGAAGTGCGGAAAGTATGACGGTTGCGTTGCCATGTACCACGACCAAGGACATATCCCATTGAAGGTGTGCGCCTTCAACTGGAACAAGGAGACGGGGAAGATGGAGAGTGCCAAAGGTGTCAACATCACACTCGGACTGCCTATCATCCGCGTCAGCGTAGACCACGGTACAGCTTTCGATGTTGCAGGCAAAGGCATTGCCAGTGAAGATGCCATGATGCTTTCTATCGACTACGCCACAAGGATGGCGAAGTACAAGAAAAGCAATTAAACAGACCCACCCCTGCCCCTCCCTAAGGGAGGGGAGAATATAGGAATATGATGAAGAACATCATTGTTATTGCCGACGACATTACCGGTGCAGCAGAGATAGCCGGCATCGCCTTCAAGCATGGCTTGCAAGTTCGGCTGTTATGTTGTAGTGCGCCCTCCGTAGCGGGCTCCCTAGGCAGCGCTACCAACGCAGCGGAGGTTACCGTCCTCGCCACCGACACCCGCGGCATGACTGAACAGGAAGCTGTCGCCGAAACACACCATCTCACCAAACTAATAACTTCCTTCTTTACTCCCCCTTTAGGGGGTTGGGGGGCTGGGGTGGTTCTCTTCAAGAAGACCGACTCCGCCTTGCGCGGCCATGTCGTTGCAGAACTGGAAGCCATCATCGCCGACACCCCGTATGAGCGTGCCCTTTACATTCCTGCCAATCCATCGAAAGGTCGCACCATCCGCAACGGCATCTACTATGTCGGCGACCGCCCCATCAGCGATACCGACTTCTCGTTCGACCCGGAATTCCCTGCCACCACCTCTTCCATGGCAGACCGTTTCGCTCATGGCGAAGAGAAAGGCATCTGTTGGTGTGATGCCACCTCGATGGAAGACATCCGTCGTGCAGTAGCTGCCACCGACCTTTCTACAACACTTCTTGCCGGAGCAGCCGACCTCTTCACCGCCTTTCTCTCATCCATAAGCTCTCCCCGTCCTTCAGAGACAAGTAAAAGAGAAGGCACCAAGCTTTCCTCCCTCCTTTTCGTTTGCGGCAGCACCCAGAGCAAGCCCCTTGACCTTGGCATCCCCATTTGTCCGATGCCGTTAGAGGTCTACGACCAGCAGGCTGATGCCGAAGCATGGGCAGCTGCCTTGACAGAAGAACAGAACCGCCAGCCTTCCCACTCCCTGATGCTCACCATCCCTCACCACCACCGCACAGGCAAAGAGATTGCCATCTATCTGCGGACAGTCATGGGTAAGGTGGTGCAACAGCTTGTGGAAAACCACCCTCCAAAGGAACTCATCATCGAGGGAGGTGCCACCGCCTGGCAAATCCTGCAACAGTTAGGCTGGAAGAACTTCAACATTACCGACGAGATTGCCCCAGGTGTCGTGCGCATGCACGCCATCGGCACTGACACCTACGTCACCATGAAGCCCGGCAGCTATCCCTGGGGGGATTTGAATAAGATACTTTCGCTCGACTAAGCAAAGAAAAACAAGTTTTCGCTTTGCTTTGTCCTCGCTTAACCGTACCTTTGCAACCGAAATGACAGTATCACTAATAATTTAAGTATTGAAGACATTTGAAGAGTTGGGCGTTGTCGAAGAGATTCGACGCGCTATTGAAGAGTTGGGATTCGTACAGCCCATGCCTGTACAGGAGGAGGTGATACCCTATTTGTTGGGTAACCGTAACGATGTGATAGCCTTGGCACAGACGGGAACGGGCAAGACGGCAGCCTTCGGCATTCCATTGTTGCAACGTATCGACACCACACGCAAGGAGACACAGGCTGTGGTTCTCGCTCCTACCCGTGAGTTGTGTCTGCAGATTGCCGACGACATGAAAGACTTTGCCAAGTATATGGACGACATCCATATCGAGGCGGTATATGGCGGTGCCAACATCGTGCCGCAGATGAAAGCCCTGCGCAAGGGCGTACAGATTATCGTTGCCACGCCCGGCCGACTCATCGACCTGATGAACCGTGGGGTGGCACGTCTCGACGATGTATATAATGTAGTATTGGACGAGGCCGACGAGATGCTGAACATGGGCTTCTCAGAGAGCATCGACGAGATACTGGCAGGCATTCCGGAGGAACGCAACACGCTGCTCTTCTCTGCCACGATGAGCCGTGAGATAGAGCGCATCGCCAAGAGCTACCTGCACGAGTACAAGGAGATTGTGGTGGGCAGCCGCAACGAGGGTGCCGAGCACGTAAACCACATCTACTATCTCGTACACGCCAAGGACAAATACCTGGCACTGAAACGTATCGTAGACTACCATCCCAAGATTTTCGCCATCATCTTCTGCCGCACGAAGATAGAGACACAGGACATTGCCGACAAGCTCATACGCGACGGCTATAACGCCGAGGCGCTGCATGGAGACCTGAGCCAGCCTCAACGCGACCTGACGATGCAGAAGTTCCGCTCCCACCTCACCCAGTTGCTCGTAGCAACCGACGTGGCTGCCCGTGGCTTGGACGTCGACGACCTGACTCATGTCATCAACTTCGGACTGCCCGATGACATCGAGAACTACACCCACCGCAGCGGCAGAACGGGTCGTGCCGGCAAGAAGGGCACGTCCATATCCATCATCCACACGCGAGAAAAGAGCAAGGTGCGCCGCATAGAGCGCGAGATAGGCAAGGAGTTTGTAGACGGTACCCTGCCCTCTCCGCATGAGATTTGCACCAAGCAACTCTATAAAGCTATCGATGAAATCGAGAAAATTGATGTCGACGAGGAACAGATTGCACCTTTCATGACCGACATCATGCGCCACTTCCAGTACTTCGACAAGGAAGACATCATCAAGAAGATTGTCACCCTCACCTTCGGACGATTCCTCTCCTACTATGCCGACGCTCCGGAGATACAGAAACCTGAGACAAAGGCGAAGCGAAAGAGCGAAGGAACGAAAGCACGAGGAAGCGAAGGAACCAAGGAACGAAGAGGAGAAGGGACCAGAGAACGTCGCAACAGAGGCAGCCGACAGGCAGAGGCGGGCTTCCAGCGGCTGTTCATCAACCTGGGAAAGACAGATGGTTTCTATCCCGGCGAAATCATGCAGTTCATCAACAAGCATGTACGCGGACATGTAGAAGTGGGACACATCGACATCTTAGACCGCCAAGCCTATATCGAAGTGCCTGAAGAGGAGGCACCGCGCGTCATGCGATTTCTCGATGGAACCGTCTATAAAGGGCGCAAAGTGCGTTGCAACGATGCCGATGAGGGGCGCAGCAAAGACGAAGCGCCGCGAACCAAAGGCAGAGGACGCGCCGCCAAGACCACCAAGAGCTCCAGCAAGCCGGCACGCACGCCCAAGGCTTTCCGCACGCCACAGGGCGACTGGCGAGAACTTATGAAGGGAGCTCCCTTCAAGTTGAAGGGCGAACAGCCCGACTTCTCTGAAGAAGGATGGGCACGTCGCAAGCCTCGCAAGAAATAGATTCTACTCTTATTTTAGGACACTTTCGCTATTCACACATACCCTTCACAGCGTTATAACTTGCTGATCAACAAGCAAATGCTGTGAAGGGTTTTTAATTATCCGACTGGTCAGACTAATCGGACGCGTCGGACTGGTCTGACAAGTCTGAAATGTCTGATAGGTCTGAAATGACTGATTGGTCTGATTGGTCTGAATCCTATTACAACTCCCTTGCTTTTGATATTCCAAAATATCGTTCCTAAAACCTTTTGACACGTGTCGGAAACGTTTTTGACACGTGTCAAAAGGTTTTCCGACACGTGTCAAAAGTTGCGAAAGTGCAGTTGTGGGCAATCTCCGTACAGATCCTTGCGCCGTTTATTCGGACTAATCAGACTATTCAGACTTGTCAGACTTGTCGGACTTGTCGGATAATCCCCCAAAAACAAACCCTTCACAGCATTTGCCTGTTGGTCAGCAGGTTACAGGGCTGTGAAGGGTTTGTTGCAAATGGAAAACAGCGTAGTAAGAATGCTGATAATTATTGATTAATTGCTATTGATATTTGATGATTTCCCCACTTTTGCACATTTCCTTACGCGTGCGCGTTCATTTTTAATGATAATTAGCATTGCCGTTTCAACATAAAAGTATACCTTTGCACTCGGTTTCTTCGTCAACGTACAACTCACAGGACATAAGTTCATCAAGGACGGATCGTGGAACACGCTGGACGGCCGCAAGCTGGACGGCAAGCCGACAACCAAGGGCATCTTCATCGTGAACGGACGCAAAGTCGTCATCAAATAAATCGTAAATAAGAGATTTGTCTATTGTGAATTGTCAATTGTGAATTGTCAATTGTGAATTAAAAAATCGTAAATACAGATGGCTTACAGAAGAATTACCGCTGCCGAGGCAGCAGAGATGATCAAGGACAGGGACATGTTGGCACTGTCTGGTTTTACCCCCAACGGCAATCCGAAGGCTATCTTCCGCGAACTCTCCAAACGGGCTAAGCGTCTGCACGAGCAAGGGCAGGAGTTTGGCATCGGCATCCTCACGGGAGCCTCCTCGTGTCAGAGTGTGGAAGGCGACATGGCTGCTGCCCACGCACTGCGCTTCCGCGCCCCTTTCTCTACCAACAAGGACTTCCGCGACCATACCAACCTCGGTGAGGTGGAGTATGAAGACATGCACCTGGGCCACATGGCAGAGCGGCTGCGCCGCGGGTTCTATGGCGAAGTGGACTGGGCAGTCATTGAGGTGAGCGACATGGAGGAAGGCGACGACATCTGTAAAGCCTATCTGACGTCTGCCGGTGGCATCGTCACCACCATAGCACGCCTTGCCAAGCGTGTCATCATCGAGCACAACCAATTCCACAACCCCAACTCGCGCTACCTCCACGACACGTGGGAACCGCGCGAGGTGTGGGACAACCGTGAGGTAATGGAAATCCACTCGCCCTACGACCGTATCGGCAACGACTATGTTGCCATCGATGCGAAGAAAATCGTAGGTGTCATCGAGAGCAACATACCCGAAGAGGCACGTGCCTTCAAGGAACCTGACGACGAGATCATGGCAATAGGCCACCATGTTGCCGACCTGCTTGCCAACGACATGAAGTGCGGACGCATTCCCAAGCAGTTCCTCCCCATTCAGAGTGGGGTGGGCACGACGGGCAACGCCGTGCTGAAGGCTCTCGGAAGCAGCCCGCTCATCCCCCGTTTCAACGTCTATTCGGAGGTGGTACAGGATGCTGCCATCAACTACATGCTGGAAGGACGCATCGGTTACGCATCGGCTACCGCCATGACCGTCACCAACGATGCCTTGCAACGGGTCTATGCCAACATGGACTACTTCTCCAAGCACCTCACCATCCGGCAGAGTGAGATTGCCAACTCGCCGGAGGTTATCCGCCGGCTGGGTGTCATTGCCATCAATACTCCACTGGAGTGCGACCTCTATGGCAACGAGAACTCCAGCCACATCTGCGGTTCGGCACTGATGAACGGCATCGGAGGCTCCTGCGACTACGAACGCAACGGCTATATCTCTATCTTCACCACACCCTCGACAGCCAAGGGAGGCAAAATATCTGCCATCGTCCCGATGTGCTGCCACGTCGATTCCACGGAACACGACGTAGACATCATCGTCACCGAGCAGGGTGTTGCCGACTTGCGCGGCAAAGGTCCGTACCACCGGGCATTGGAAGTCATCGAGAACTGTGCCCACCCCGACTACAAGCCACTGCTTCGCGACTATCTGACTCACGTTGCCCCCATGGGTCATGAGCCTCAGCACATGCGCGCAGCACTTGCCTTCCACGATACATTCCTGCGCAAAGGCGACATGCGACTGACCGATTTCAGCGAGTATCTCAAGTAAAAAAAGTAGAGAAAAGTGTTGCTTATGTCAAAAATAGTATTTACATTTGCAGCGATATTTCTATTTATTAACTAAACAATTTAGAGAAAGCTATGAAGAAATTAGTGATTGGAATGTTTGCATTATGCCTTGGACTGGGCATGGTTTCATGTGGCAACAAGGCTGGTGGCGCCGATGGTAAGGACTCTACGGCAACAGCTGTTGAAGAAAAGAAGGTAGACCCGCAGGAGGTGCTCAACAAGGCTAAGGCTGAAGGTGCCAACTGGGACGAGGCACAGTGGAAAGCCAACCAAAAGGAAATGATGTCTTGTCTTGCACCCATGATGAAGGATATGCAAGCCATTCAGAAGAAGATGGAAGGTGCCAGCAACGGTTCTGATGAAGAGAAGGCTGCTGCCCTAGCCAGTGGTTTGCAGGAACTGCAGGCTAAGCAGAAAGAGTATGAGCCGCTGGAGAAGATCATGGAAGAGTACAACAAGATTGTTCAAGCCAACCCCATCGCCAAGAAAATCTCTGAAGACAAGGCCTTCGAGGAGGAGTTGAAGAAGGAGTTTGACCTCCCAGAAGACATGTAAGCAACCGAAGAAGCCTGTCCGTCAGGCTTAACCATACAAAAAAGGATATGCGCTGCATATCCTTTTTTGTATACTCCCTGCAACGATTTGCTGCCTGAGTACGGTGTAAGAACAGGTTGTAGGAGAGAAAGCTAACGGAAGAGGAGCTGACGTGCCACCTCCCAGATGACGATACCGGCAGTAACGCTGACGTTCATGGAGTGCTTGGTACCGAATTGGGGTATCTCTAAGCAGTTGTCGCAACGGTCTACAACACTTTGGTGCACGCCCTTCACCTCGTTGCCGAGGACTACCGCTACAGGCTTGCTGTCAGTACCAGGTTGGTCCAATCGTAATTCGTGCAGTTTCGTGCTCCCCTCCACCTGCTCGACAGCATAGACATCGTAGCCGCCTTGGTGCAAGGTATCTACAGCCTCTTCAGCTGTCTTGAAGTAGCGCCACGAAACGGCATCCTCACCACCAAGAGCGGTCTTGTGAATCTCCGGGTGAGGCGGTGTGGCAGTGATGCCGCAGAGGTACAGCGCCTCTACGCGGAAGGCATCGCAGGTGCGGAACACCGAGCCGATGTTATACAACGACCGCACATCGTCCAACACCACGATGAGCGGCAGCTTCTCTGCTTGCCGGAATTCCTCCACCGACAGCCGGTTCATCTCTATCGTCCGTAGTTTTCGCATACTTTTTCTATTGGTCGCTTCGCTCAGCAGGAAGAGTTTGCAAAGTATTATCCCTTCATTTGAAATGCCAAGGCGTACATGCGGATTTGCTTCACCATTGAGAGCAGGCCATTGGAGCGCGTAGGTGAGAGGTGGTCACGGAGTCCGATGCGGTCGATGAAGTAGAGATCAGCATCAAGAATCTCCTGTGGCGTATGCCCACTGAGCACACGAATGAGCAGGGCGATGATGCCTTTCACGATGAGCGCATCGCTGTCAGCCGTGAACACCAGCCTGCCGTCGCTGTGGTCACACTGCACCCACACGCGGCTCTGGCAACCCTCAATCAGGTTCTGCTCGGTCTTGTACTTCTCATCAAGCGGCTCCAGGTCGTTGCCTAAGTCGATAAGCATCTGGTATTTGTCCATCCAGTCGTCGAAGCCTTCAAATTCCGCGATGACTTCGTCTTGTATCTCATTGATGGTTTGCATGGTCTATGAATAAATGAAAGATTAAAGATGAAAAATTAAAAATTAAAATGGGGAGATGTATATATTATAAGGTGTGCATTGTCAATTATAAACTATGAATTATGAACTATGAACTAACTTAAAGAGTTTATCGTTGGGGCGCACCTTTTCCGGTACGGGAATAGAGACACGCTGCTTCTGCAGCGCCTTCCCGACAGGCTTCAGGTCGTAGCGTATCTCGTCGGCAGTAAGCCATAGTGCCCCTGTCGTCGGACCGGTGATGAGCAGACGGTCGCCGACGGCAAACTCTGATGCTTCCACTGCGACCTCTGCTACACTGAGCTTCGAGAAATATTTGACGACCTTCCCCACGAGCTGCTTCTTCTCCGTAGCATTCGACCCGTAGTTCTTGTTCCATTCACCCAGCCGCTGACCTTGGTAGTAGCCATCCCAGAAGCCGCGGTTGAAGACCGTGGCAAGTCTCTGGTCCCACTCATCCTTCTTTTCCTCGGTGAAGCCACCGTTGAGAACGGCTGCTATTGCCTCCTTATACACTTTGACGACGGTATATACATATTCAGGTCCGCGGGCACGCCCTTCAATCTTGAAGACACGCACGCCCGAAGACATCAGTTTATCGATGAAACGGACGGTCTTCAAGTCTTTAGGACTCATCAGGTACTTGTTGTCGACCTCTATCTGGTTGCCTGTTTCGGCATCGGTCAGCAGGTAGGACCGACGGCAAATCTGTATACACTCGCCGCGGTTGGCAGACCGTCCGCTGTCGGCAAGGCTCATGTAGCACTTCCCGCTGACAGCCATACAGAGAGCTCCGTGGCAGAACATCTCGATGCGGATCTGTTCACCACGCGGTCCTGTGATGTGTTGCTCCTCTATCTGCCGGTAAATCTCTGCCACCTGGTCCATGTTCAGTTCGCGTGCCAAGACCACCACATCGGCAAACTGGGCGTAGAACTTCAGCGCCTCGATGTTCGAGATGTTCAACTGAGTGGAGAGGTGTACCTCCTGACCGACCTCGCGACAGTAGTTCATCACCGCCACATCACTGGCAATGACGGCAGAGATGCCAGCCACCTTTGCTGCATCGATGATTTCGCGCATCGTCTGTAAGTCGTTGTCATAGATAATGGTATTGACGGTGAGATACGACTTGATGTCATGTTCATTGCACGTCGCAGCTATCTCCTGCAAGTCGCTGATGGTAAAGTGGTTAGCAGAATGGCTACGCATGTTCAGCTGCCCGATGCCGAAGTAGACGGAGTCGGCACCAGCCTTGATAGCTGCTGCCAACGAATCGCGTGAGCCAACGGGTGCCATCACCTCAAAATCGTTCATTGTCCTGTTCATGGGTGCAAAGGTAAACAAAAGTTATGACTTTTTGTCGCTTTGCTTGCAAAGAACTCCTAACTTTTGTTTACCTTTGATTTGCTGTCGAAGGTACTTGCGCTCGACAAAGAAAAGAAAAACAAGTTTTTCTTTTGCTTTGTCCTCGCTTAATCGTACCTTTGTAGAAGATACTTTCGCTCGACAAAGAAAAGAAAAACAAGTTTTCCTTTTGCTTTGTCCTCGCTTAATCGTACCTTTGCAACAAGAAACAAGAGAAAGATAAATCATGGCAAAACATCCGTTATGGTCTGACGAATACTGGCTGCTGCTCATGCAGTTGTATCTCAAGAAACCAGCTGGGTTGAAGCCCCTCTACTCAAGGGGACTGGTCAACCTGGCATTGGAACTGCACATCCCCCCACAGTTTCTCTACGAGCAGATGTTCCGACTGAGGCAACTGGAGTCTCCACGCTTGGAACAGTTGTGGGAGAAATACAGCAACAGCCCAAAGAAGCTGAGTAGAGGAGTGAAGCTGCTACGCCAGATGAACGGATTCGGACAAGCCAACGACTTCTATGAAGGTGTGGAAGTGAACGAGTCGTGGGAGCGCGACTTCCGACCGTTAGAGGCTGACGACCAGCTGATGCCCCTCCATCTCATCGTCGTCCTCGACTTATATTTCCGACTCACGCCCATCACCATGGTGGCAGAAACGCCCGAAATCATCGAGCTGGGACGAATGATGAAGCTGCCAGCTCCACGTATCGTAGAAATCATGGAAACCTACCAAGTTTGCGATCCATACCTGAAACGACAAGCAGACCAGTCGCCTCTGTTAGCACCTTGCCAAGAGGTGTGGAACCGCTATGGCAATGATAATCCCGAAAAGCTGGCAGCACTCGCTGCACAAATGAAAGTATTTTTTAGTTCATAATTCATAGTTCATAGTTCATAATTGACAATACACACCTTATAATATATACATCTTCCCATTTTAATTTTTAATTTTTCATCTTTCATCTTTAATCTTTAATTTCTCCCTCGTGGCACAAAGACTCATACAAGAACAGGTACAGAAACAGGTGCAGACACAACGGTTGTCTGCACAGCAGATGTTACAGGTACGTCTGCTGGAGATGCCACTGACTGAACTGGAGGAGAGCATTCATGCCGAACTGGATGAGAACCCGGCACTGGAGACGGCTGAGATGGAAGGTGGCGACCACGCTGACAACGATGAGTTCTCAGATGAAAAGGAGGATTTTGAACAGCAGTCAGAACGCGAAGAACGTGAAGAAGCGCTTGACAGTGCACTCGAACAAATGGGTGGCGACGACGAGTTGCCCGTTGCCAACTACCAGCAACGTACCGACTATGGTCAGGAATACGAGGAGACCATCTATGGCGACACCGTCTCTTTCTACGACAAGCTGAGCAGCCAGATGATGGAGCACAACCTCACAGAACAGCAACGCACCATCATGGAGTACCTCATTGGCTCACTCGATGATGACGGATTGCTCAGAAAGTCGTTAGACTCCATTGCCGATGAGTTGGCGATTTATCACAATGTAGACTGCACGGAAGAGGATATAGAAGAGGTGTTGCACACCCTTCAGGAGTTTGACCCGCCAGGCATCGGCGGCAGGAACCTGCAAGAATGCCTGTTGTTGCAGATAGACCGCAGCACAGCTACAAAGACACGCCTACTGACACGTGAAGTGATAGCCGACTTTTTCGATGAATTCACAAAAAAACACTGGGACAAGATACGCCTGTCGATGAAACTCTCCGAACAGCAAGTCAGCGACATCCAGACTGAGATACGCCGCCTCAACCCCAAGCCGGGGGCTGCCATGGGAGAGACACAGGGCAGAAATCTGCAACAGATTACCCCCGACTTCATCGTAGACACAGCGGAAGACGGAAAGGTGACCTTCACCCTCAACCAAGGAAACGTGCCAGAGTTGTATGTGTCGCCATCGTTTGCTGAAATGATGAAAGCCTACCGTGGCAACAAGGAGAGCATGAACCGGCAACAAAAAGAGGCACTGCTCTATGTCAAGGAGAAGGTGGAGAAGGCACAAGGCTACATTGATGCTGTCAGACAACGGCGGCAGACGCTCCGGCTCACCATGCACGCCATCATTGACTGGCAACGCAAGTTCTTCCAAGACGGTGACGAGAGTGAGCTGAAGCCGATGAAACTGAAGGATATTGCCGACAAGACGGGACTCGATATCTCTACCATCTCGCGCGTCAGCAACATCAAGTATGCACAAACCAAGTGGGGTACGTTCCCCTTGCGCTTCTTCTTCAGCGACGGCTATACCACCAAGGACGGGCAAGAACTCTCCACCCGAAAAGTGAAACTCGCCCTGAAAGAACTGATAGACAACGAAGACAAGCAGCATCCCATGAGCGACGAGACGCTCACCCGGCAGATGCAACAGCGCGGATTCCCCATCGCACGCCGCACCGTTGCCAAGTATAGGGAACAGTTAGGGATTCCTGTAGCACGACTAAGAAAATGAACAAGAAACAAGTCATATGGATGGCACGGATGGTGAGCATCATCTTCACCCCGTTCTACCTGCCACTGACAGGGCTGATAGCACTTTATGTCTTCAGCTACCTGAACATGTTGCCGTGGGCATATAAGCTCACGTCGCTGCTACTGGTATGGCTATTCACCGTCATGCTGCCCGCCTTCCTCATCCGCCTCTACCGCAACTACAACGGATGGTCGCCCATTCAGCTAGGCACCCGTGAGCGACTTATCATCCCCTATGTCATCTCCATCAGCTGCTACTTTGCATGCTACTACCTGATGAACCTATACAACACGCCGCATTTCATGGGGTCTATCCTTGTGGCAGCCCTTGGGGTACAGGTGCTCTGTGCTCTCATCAATGTCTGGTGGAAGATTTCCATCCATACTGCTGCCATCGGAGGTGTCACCGGAGGCCTGCTTGCCTTCTCACTCATCTTCAACTTCAACCCAGTATGGTGGTTGTGTCTCGTCATCTTCCTCGGAGGTGCCGTAGGAACCAGCCGCATGATATTGCGCCAGCACTCCCTCTCGCAGGTCATCGGCGGCTTTCTCATCGGAATGTTCACAGCTTTCATGCTGATACTTATCATGTAAAATTGCTAAATTATAAATATCATGTTGAAGCCAATAGTAAGTATTATCATGGGCAGCACCAGCGACCTGCCCGTTATGGAAAAAGCCTGTAAGTGGCTGGAAGAGAACGAAATCCCGTTCGAGTTGAATGCACTCTCTGCCCATCGCACACCCGATGCCGTAGAAGCTTTTGCCAAAGGAGCACAGGAACGCGGCATCAAAGTCATCATCGCCGCAGCAGGAATGGCAGCAGCACTACCGGGTGTCATCGCTGCCTCAACGCCATTGCCCGTCATCGGCGTACCTATCAAGGGCATGCTCGACGGTCTCGATGCCATGCTTTCTATTATCCAGATGCCGCCGGGAATCCCCGTAGCCACCGTAGGTGTCAACGCAGCACAGAACGCTGCCATCCTTGCTGCACAGATGATCGCCCTCAGCGATGCTAACGTTGCTGCGAAGGTTGCCGCTCACAAGGCTGGTTTAGGTGCCAAGATAGAGAAGGCTAATGCCGAGCTTGCTGCCATCAAAGACTACAAATTTAAATGCTGAGCAATCAGTGGGAAGCACCCCATATCATCTACCCATTCACCCCACATTGCCCATAACAACCCATCAAAACGCCATGAACAGAAGACCCACTACCGTTGCCCATGTCGGCAACATCGCCATCGGTGGCGACAACCCCATCCGTGTGCAGTCGATGACGACAACCAATACCAACGACACGGAGGCATGTGTCGCACAGGCGCGCCGCATCATCGATGCTGGCGGAGAACTGGTCCGACTCACCACACAGGGACGACGTGAAGCCGAGAACCTAAAGAACATCAGCAGCAAGTTGAGGGAAGAAGGCTATACGGCACCACTTGTTGCCGACGTCCACTTCAACGCCAATGTCGCAGATGTTGCCGCCTGCTATGCCGAGAAGGTACGTATCAATCCTGGCAACTACGTAGACCCTGCCCGTACCTTCAAGCATTTGGAGTATACCGACGAGGAATATGCCGCCGAGTTGCAGAAGATAGACGACCGCCTGCAACCGTTCATCCGCCTGTGTAAGGAGCACCATACCGCTGTGCGGATAGGGGTCAACCACGGTTCACTCTCCGACCGCATCATGTCGCGCTATGGTGACACACCGGCAGGCATCGTCGAGAGTTGCATGGAATTCCTGCGTATCTTCCGGCGTGAAGGCTTCAACGACGTGGTGATTTCCATCAAGGCAAGCAACACCGTAGTCATGGTGCAGTCGGTACGCTTGCTTGTCCAGCAGATGGATAAGGAAGACATGCACTACCCTTTGCATCTCGGTGTCACCGAAGCCGGTGAAGGCGAGGACGGACGTATCAAGAGTGCCGTGGGTATCGGTGCTCTGCTGACAGAAGGCATCGGCGACACCATCCGTGTGTCGCTGAGCGAAGAGCCCGAAGCAGAGATTCCCGTAGCCCGCCAGCTCGTTGCCTCCATTGAGGACTGTAGCCATCTGCGCCAGCAGGCAGAGTCATCCATCACCGATGACACTGCCACCCTCGACATTGACGAGAGCAACTGGGAGACGTTACAGCTGAAAGCAGCGATGGCTGTCGGTGCACTCTTCATCGACCAGAAAGCCCATCAGCTGATGATCCACGACGATCACTTCACAAAGGAACAGCTTCAGGAACTTGCAGATGCCATCCTTCAGGCAGCACGCATCAAGTTCACCAAGACGGAATACATCTCTTGTCCGGGGTGCGGACGCACACTCTACGACCTGCGCACCACTATCGCGCGCATCAAGGCTGCAACCAAAGACCTTGTAGGACTGAAGATTGGCATCATGGGCTGCATCGTCAACGGTCCGGGCGAGATGGCTGATGCCGACTACGGCTATGTCGGTGCCGGTCCGGGGCGCATCTCACTCTACCGCCGCAAGGAATGTGTCGAGAAGAACATTCCCGAAGAAGAAGCCGTCGAGCACCTGCTGGCACTGATCAGAGCGGACGAGGAATAAACAATGCCACGGTTTTCATGCGCACATAGTCCTCAGAGACATACATGAAACCGCGGTATTGATTACTTGTACCCCATGAGTTTTTCATGATATAGAACTTTCCACCCTTCTTGTCACGGGCTATACCGACAACCGCCATACAGTGGTCGTCGGTGGTGTCATATTGTTCGAACGCCTCCTGACGTTCTTCCTGTGTCACCTTTCGCTGTCCGCTCCCTTCCAGCGTCGCCACCCCTTGCTTCCATTGGAAGCCCTTCTCACTGGTATCTCCCTCCCAACAGACGGGATGACCGCTGCGCAATGACTTGTCCATACGCTCCATCAACGTGTCCAACGGCACATTCAAGAACGTGTCATGATACCTGTTGTCGGGTATCTCCAACGGGAATTGCTGTCCGAAGGGATGATGGGTGAAGCTGGTCAGCGACTCATATTCGTCGGCACGGCAGACGCTGCGTGCAAACTCCTGTGCCGTATATTCCGCCCCCAGCATAAAGACAAACCTGGGTGCAGGTCCTATCTCCTCGTCCAAGATGCCGTTGATATGGTCTTGTATGCTGCTTCGTGAGTGCATGTTCAGCGCACTTCCCGACTCTTTGTTCAGTCTTCGGCACAGCACGTTATAGTTGCAGCCACGCTTCCGGTGGTACGCATCATAGTGGGTCAGCCCGTAGGTCTGTATCATCCTGACGAGCATCGACCCGATACCGCGAGTCGTTATCTCGTCGCCACCGAGGTCTCCCATCCGTTTCTCTGCCATACACCTTTCTATATACTGCTCTTTGAGGAACGCCCTTGCCACGAAGTCAGCCGACAAGTTCACCGAGTCGCCTGCCATCAAGTGCTCGGTCTCTATCGTCGCCAGCATAGCATAGACCCAGCACAGCGACGACTTGCCCTGGTCTTTCACCGGAGTCGTCTTCAGCATCACCTCTGTGTGGAACCGTTCCTCCACGTGTGGGCGCTTCACTGGTTGCTTTTCCGGTTGCTTCCGACAGGAAAACACGATGAGACACATCAATAGAAGCCCACCGATACCGATGAGCTTCCATGCTTTCTTTGTCCTTACGAAACTATTCTGGAGAATCATTACTTGTTCAATTTCCACGTCACACCGTCCTTGGTGTCCTTCACCTCGAAGCCGGCAGCAGCCAGCTCGTCACGAATCTTGTCACTCGTAGCCCAGTCCTTGGCAGCCTTTGCCTTGGCACGCAGGTCGAGGACCATGTCGACAACCTTTCCGAAAGCCTCCTCACGGGCATCGTTGTTATTGCCGTGTTCGCTCTTCAGTCCCAGAATCTCCTCTACGAAGAGGTGCATCGTCTCGCTCAGCTCCTTCAGGCAGTCGGCACAGATGGTGGCCTTATGGTCTACCAGTTTGTTGACAACGGAGCAAGCCTCGAAGAGATGGCTGATGACCTGTGGAGTGGCAAGGTCGTCGTTCATTGCATCGTAGCACTTCTGGCGCAAGCCCTTCACCACACGCTCCGTCTCGGCGTCACACTGAGCCGATACCGGCACGCGCTCCAGGTCGGCAAGCGCCGTCAGCAGTTTCTCCAGCCCCTTCTCGCTTGCCTGCAATGCTTCGTTAGAGAAGTCTACCGTTCCGCGATAGTGAGCCGAAAGGATGAAGAAGCGTATCGTCATGGGCGAGTAAGCCTGTGTCAGCGACTCATGGTTGCCGGTAAAGAACTGTTCCAGGGTGATGAAGTTGCCAAGTGACTTACCCATCTTCTGCCCGTTGATGGTAATCATGTTGTTGTGCATCCAGTACTTCACCATAGGCTCACCCTGCGAAGCTACCGCCTGAGCTATCTCACACTCGTGGTGGGGGAAGATGAGGTCCATGCCGCCGCCGTGGATGTCGAACTGGCGACCCAAGTACTTGCGGCCCATAGCCGTACACTCACAGTGCCAGCCAGGGAAGCCGTCGCTCCAGGGTGACGGCCACCGCATGATGTGCTCCGGCGAAGCCTTCTTCCACAAGGCGAAGTCAGCCTGATGGTGCTTTTCGCCCACGCCGTCCAGTTCGCGACTGGCATCCTTGATGTTCTCTAACGAGCGACCGGAGAGAATGCCGTACTTATACTTCTTGTTGTAAGCCTCGATGTCGAAGTAGACGCTCCCGTTCGACTCGTATGCAAACCCGTTATTGATAATCTCCTTCACCAGCTGCTCCTGCTCGATAATGTGACCGGTAGCATGCGGCTCGATGCTCGGCCGCAGCACGCCCAGCGCGTCCATCGCCTGATGGTAGCGGTTGGTATAGTATTGTGCTATCTCCATCGGCTCCAGCTGTTCCAGCCGTGCTTTCTTGGCTATCTTGTCCTCGCCCTCGTCGGCATCATGCTCCAGATGGCCTACATCCGTGATGTTGCGCACGTAGCGAACCTGATACCCCAGGTGCTTGAGGTAGCGGAAGAGGATGTCGAAGGTGATGGCAGGGCGTGCATGCCCCAGATGCGGATCGCCATAGACCGTCGGTCCGCACACATACATTCCTACATGCGGTGCATTGATAGGTTCGAAACGCTCCTTTCTTCGCGTCAGCGTGTTGTAAATTAAAAGTACTTGTTCAACCATTCGTATTTACAATTTAGCGATTTACAATTTATGGTGCCATTTACAATTTATGAAGCCATTTTCTATCCCTATATCCTCCCCATCCTCGTTTCTTTCTCCCTCCCTTAGGGAGGGGTGGGAAGGGCTTTGCGAGGTGCAGGGCTTCTTTTTTTCCGTGCAAAGTTAATGCAATTTGAGATAAAAACACTATTTTTGCATCAAGAATATATTACTGACACCTAAAAAACAAGTTCATCATGAGAGCAAAAACCATTATTCTTATGCTGTTTTGCGCCATTTCATCGATGGCACAGCGCCAAGAAGTACCCTTGAAAGAGTGGAAGTTTTCTACCGACGGAAAGAACTGGAAGGCCGTCAGCGTGCCACATATCGACAAGAGCGTCAGCGGAAAATGCTACTACCGCACCAATTGCGGCTTCGAAAACAAGTACACACATGCCGAACTGCTGTTCAGCCGCCAACAGAAAGACCTGAAGGTGCGTGCCGACGGCTGGCGGCTGCACCACGGTGAGAACGGCAGCCGCGGCTTCCGCATCGACGCTTCGCAGGTGTTCGCTCCCAAGGAGTACGTGAAGGTGCCTGGCATGCTCGACGGTCCGGGCATGATGCGCGAGTTGATGAAGGAGTTCCCCATAGAGATTGAGAAGGAAGACGGAACGCTGGACTGCGACGTGTCGCTGGTCGCATCGGGACTACAAGGCTACGAAACACGCATCGACAACTGGTCGGTGACCGTTGCTGTCCTCTCTGCCAACGCCCAGAAAGCCGTCGTCGAGGTCAGCGCCACACCCTTAGACACCTGGCCGAAAGACTCGCTGAGCTTTACCATCTATAGTCCCGACGACAAGTATGTCACCCACGAGATAGTACCCGCCAAGAGCGGTGAGCCCAGCACCGTACGACTGGAAATCGCCAACCCACAACTGAGCACCGCCAAGAAGTCCTATACATACGAGGTAGACCTCTCGCTCTTTGCCACCGCCAACAGTTTCAAGACAGGACAACCCGAAGCCGTCCCACGCGACAGCTACCGAAAGGCGTTCACCATCAAGGCTGCTCCCATGGCTTCCCATCCCGCTTTCGGCAAGGAACGCCCTGGTAGAAAGAAGAAAACCAGAAGGTAAGGGCATAGACATACACCCCCTGTCACCCTGTCTTGACAGTGAAACGATTATTAGCCATATTGCTCTTGACGGCAGCAACGGCAGCCTCTGCCTACGCTTCCTTCTTTTGTCGGGTGCGCAACTTCGCTGCCGACAACGGACTCTTGCAGGCTCATATCTCCAATGCACAGCAAGACAAGACCGGCTTCGTGTGGTTTGCCACATGGAACGGGCTGGTACGCTTCGACGGCTATGCCTTCAACACGTTCAAACCCATCCTCCAGTCCGGCGGCACCATCTTCTCCAACCGCATCTACAACATCAAGATGACCGCCACGGACAACATCTGGTGTGTCTCTTCCGACAACCGTCTCTACCTCTTCGACCGCCACAGCAACCACTTCACCGATGTGTTGCAGTCGCTGCCTTTGGTAAAAGACAAGAAGGTGAAGGTGCTCACCCCACTGGCAAAGGGAGTGACATGGGTCACCTTCCGGGACTATTCCTGCCTGCGACTGCATGACGGAGATTTCCGCAAAGGCTATACCTACTGGGCTGCAGGCAGCAAGTCGTTGCTGGGCAGCCACCGCATCCTCGACATTGTGCAAGACAGTGGCGGCGACGAATGGATACTGACCGACCGGGGGGCCGTCAGTCCATCCCGAAAGGTAATTACCCGACAGGTTTTCCGCTACGTTCAACGCATCGGCAAGCTAGTCTACCTCGTCTCTGCCAATGGTCATATCGTCACTCTCGACACCCATCAGCAGTTTCATCAGCTGTTACCGGCAAGTGCAGGGCTGCACGTGAACTGTGTCACTGCCACCGCTTCGGCTATCGTGATGGGCACCAACGATGGCGTAACGCTATTCCATTGTGCTTCAAAACGAAAAATATCCCATTCCATCGGTAAAATCATCTACCTGCATGTAGACTCCAAGGGCAGGACATGGGCATTTGGCAACGGCAACACCGTCTGGCTGATCAGTGCCAATGGCAACGACTGCCACACCTTGACAGCGACGCCAGCAGCAAAGGCTTCCCCCATGAAGAACCCACAACTCATCTTCGAGAACGCCGACAGACAAGTCATCCTGAAACCGGAAGGGGGTGTTCTCTCCTACTATGATGAAGCCACTCATGAACTGAAAGACTGCCGTTTCTACCAAAACAACGAGGAGACAACCTACTCTCCCACCGAGATTAGCAAATACCTCATCGACCATCAAGGCAATCTGTGGCTCTTCCAGAAGAATGCAGCCAACAGCATCTCCTTCCATCCCGACAACTTCACCCACTGGCAGACACCTTCGAAGACAGAGGTACGTGCAATGATGCTCGACAGCATGGGCAGGAAATGGTTGTCAGACCGTTCGAACGCCCTCTTCCTATGGCAGTCGGCAGCTACTCCGCCTATCTATATCACCCCTTCGGGACAACAGACATCTGCTCCCATCCCGTTCAGCAAGGAACCTGTCTACTGTCTCACGGAAGACCGCCAACATCGCATTTGGGTGGGAACGAAAGGCGACGGAGTCTACCTGCTCACTCCTACCAACAGCGCACGCACCGCTTTTCATATTGACCACTTCCGCCACGACAGCCACGATGTTCACAGCCTTCACAGCGATACCATCTGGAACATCCTGCAAGACTCACGCGGAACCGTATGGCTCAGCTCCTACGAACAGGGACTGTCATGTGCTACACTGCACAACGGCAAGCTGGTCTTCAGCAAAGTTAAAGGACTTCCCAACGGAGTAAAGATTCGTTGCATGACAGAAGCTCAACCCGGCATCTTCCTGATCGGTACCACTAACGGGCTCCTCACAGCAGACTTCCGCATTCCTTATCAACCCGTCTTCTATCAGAATGCCTACCGCAAAGAGACATGGGGACTGAAAGGCAACGACATCATGCGCATTGTCAAGTGTCGCAACCGCTATTATGTATGTGTCTTCGGAAGTGGTGTCAGCGAGATTCTCTCCAACAATCTGCTGAGCAACGAACTGCATTTCCGCAATTACCTGATACCATCCAATGCCACCGCCGACCAGATCAAGACTGCTATCAGCGACGGAAAGAACATCTGGCTGGCATCATCCCAAGCCATCGTGCGCTTCGCTGCCGACCGCGCAACCTATACGGTATTCGACCGCAGCAACTTCATCGGCTACTTCAACTTTGCTGAGGGAGCGCCGGTGATGGTCAAGGAGAACGGGAGAGAAAGAGAAAGGGAGAGCGAAAGAACGATTCTCATGGGAACCACCGATGGCGTAGTGACTTTTTCTCCGCTCAGCATCAGCACGAAAACGAAGCCCCACAGCATCGCCTTCACTGGCATCCAGTACCAGAACGACATGAACATCAGCCCCCTCAACGACATCCAGTCGCTGACGGTGGCACCCGACGAGCGCAGCTTCTCGCTCTACCTATCTACCCTCAACTACGACGAGATGGGCGACATACCGTTCCGCTACCGGTTGGAAGGCTATGACAACGGCTGGAACTACACGGGCGAGAACCAACACGCCGTCATCTACAACAACCTGCCGCCTGGCGACTACACGCTGGTGGTACAGGCCATGAGCGACAACGGCACCTGGGACGACAATGCACGCCGCATCAGCCTCCACGTTACACCACGCTTCGTCGAAACCATCTGGTTCAAGTTCCTTCTACTCGCACTCGTCATTGCCGTCTTCATCGCCATGGGATACGCCATCGTCTACCTCAGCCGCATGCGCAACCTGCTGCAAAAGAAATATTCGCTGCTGATGGCTGTAGACGATTTCTCTACCGACATCAAGATTGAACAGACCTTGGGCATCAAGACTGAAGACGACGGTCGCGAGTTCCTGAAGAAGTCTATAGCCTTCTTCGAAGCGAACATCGGCAACCGCGACTTTGTCATTGAAGACCTTGCACGCCACCTGGGGATGAGCCGCACCGCCTATTACAACAAGATGAAGTCGGTAACAGGGCTGTCGCCCGTAGACTTCGTCAAGCAGATGCGCATCAAGAAGGCCTTGAAGCTCTTGGAGAACCGCTCTCTCTCCATCTCGGATGTCGCCTACAAGACGGGCTTCTCCGATCCGAAGTATTTCTCCAGGTGCTTCAAGGCCGAGATGGGCATGACGCCCACCCAGTATGTCAGCAGTCTGCCTGCCGACACCTTATCCTGACGATTACCTTAATACGCGTTTCTTTCCGCCAACGATGACGATGCCTTTATAGCTTCTGTCTACGCGCTGACCGGCAAGATTGTACATCGGCGTCCCGTTGCCGACGGAATGCTGCGACAGGTCTATGCCCGTCAGCCCCGTAACGGTAACCGGCGACAAGGCTATATAATATAGGTACGACTCACCGTTGTCCTTCGTAATGGTATAAGTACCGGCAGCAGGCAGTGAACAGGTGACGATATTTGTCGATGGAATCGTCACTTTTCCTATGTCTGTAATGCTGACACGCTTGCCTTCTGATGCTGCGAAGTAGAGGGTCAGCGTCATGGGACTGGAGATGGTAAAGGTGACACTTGCAGACGAGCCCATCTTGAGACAGGTGTTATAGGTCGTGCCGTCTACCGTCACTGTGCCCTTGCTGTTGCTGGTGCCGCCGGCAATCGTAAACCCAGACTCGCTGTCGTTCATCAGGTCGACGACATATCCGCCCTGGCTTACCTCCGTGGGCGTAGGTGTAGGCTCCGGCTCGCCACCGGGTTCACCGCCGGGTTCTCCGCCCGGCTCGTCGCCACCCGTCGTTTCTATGCCCTGCACCTCCAGCAGCTTGGAGGTATAAGACGTGATGGCAGCCTTCAGTTCTTCGTTGACATCGTGGCTGGCATCGTCAACACTGTTGTTGAACGTCCACTTCAGGTCGCCGCCGTTGCATCGTCCTGCCCATGCCTGCACCAGCTCCGGCACCTGTTCCGGTGCGTCGGGATGGCTTTCATACATGCCTGCGGCAGTATCGAAGTTGTTGTAGACATGTCCGCCCTTCTTGGCTTTCACCGTCTCTGGCACCTTGTCGGTGCGGTTCTCCACCAGCCAGGCATCAAACTCCTGGGCATCATCGGTCTGGTAGAAGAGTTTCTGGTTGACACCCGCATTGTCTATCTTATTATTATAAGCCTTGGTCATGCCGCCAGGCTGGTGCGAGAACGTACCCTTGTCCGGGTCGCTGGCATAGACGTAGTCGGTACCTTGTCCGGCAATCATCATCGGGCGCGGCACGTTGCGGAAGTAGTTGCACTCGACGAAGGCGTTGGAACCTTCGGTACAGCCGATACCATAGGTAGGCACGCCGTCGTAGTAGTTGTTATAGACGTGTCCGGTAGTGAGGTTCAGTCGCGGACAACGCGAGTCGCAGTGGTCGAACCAGTTGTGGTGGAACGTCAGCAGCAGGTTGGTCTCTTCCTTGGTAGCACCGCCACAGCCCATCACCTTGCCACTGTCGAAGAAGTGGTTATGGGAGATAGTGGCAAGCGTAGAGCGATACTTCATGTCAATGCTGCCGTCGCCCTTCACCTGATCAGCGTCAGCACCCGGCTTGCCGTAGAAAAAGTCGCAGTTGTGAATCCAGTTGTGATAATTGTCCGTATCCATCGAGA
This sequence comes from Prevotella sp. UBA2746, assembly GCA_002353555.1. GTDB lineage: Bacteria > Bacteroidota > Bacteroidia > Bacteroidales > Bacteroidaceae > Prevotella. The sequence continues at coordinate 35,622 of DEJO01000001.1, forward strand.
TGGCATCGTCACCAAAGAGCATGATGCCCACGTTGCGCACCTCTATGCCACGGGTGCGCTTGAAGCAGATACCAAAACCATAGAGCGTGGCATCGCTGCCGATGCCCTCGATGGTGATGTTCTCCACCATCCGGTCGCTGGCGTTGCTGCCCTCCATCTGGATGAAGTTGCCGTCTTTCAGTCCGGTATACTCTTTGTCCGTGATGGTTCCGATGATGCGCACCACGAGCGGCGTCTTGTCCCTGCCCTTGCCGTAGGCGGTCAGGATGTTGGCAAGCCCCGTATACTCTGCTTCTGCCTTCCCGTCACTGACATTGCAGGTCACGGTGTTCACGTTCTGCGCCGTCACATAGATGATTCTCGCTCCGTTTTTGACGGTTCCATCGAGGTTATAGGCACCAGGCACCACTCCCTCGGTAAAGGCGTAGCCCTCGCGCAGGTGGGGTTTGACAACGAGCGCCGCCGTTGTCGACTCCGACAGGGTGGCACCCTCCGCGTCCACCGCCCTGACCGTCAGCGTGTAGCTGCCAGCCTTCAGTCCCGGCACGTCGGCACGGTAGCCGTCGGCATAGCGGCGTACCAGCTGCTCGTCAGCCTTCTGCATGGTCACGCCCTCACCACTATAATATACTTCATACTTGGCGGCACCCTCCACGGGCTGCCAGGTGGCGTAGGCTGTCTCCAGCCATCCTGCTGCCTCCGTGAAGTCGACGGCAGACAGGCGTGTGGCTGCCAGCAGCACCGCTGCCGTCAGCATCATTGCTCTCTTTCTCACTGTGTGTAGCTTGTTCATTGTTTCCATTGTTGTCGGTTTTGTTTAACGCATTGATGATTTTCTGGCTGCAAAGATAAAAAGACAACACGCACAGGGGCGTAGAAGGATTGACAAAAGGGGGTGGAATTATTGACAATCGCCATGAAAACAGCACACCATAATCATTGCTACGCAACCCCGACAAATTGAGAAAACGAGGGAAGAGGTAGTTAAAAAACTAAAAAAAACACCCTTTCTGTCGATATTGACACCTGCCACATCTTTTATTTTAGATACCTTTGCACCGCCTTTCAAGGCTCAGCAGTTCAGAGAGGTGCCCACAGGGAACACCCATCTGCAACAAAAGCTCAAATATAAAGCAATCGGGAGTCAACAGCCCACTGACCTTCAAATCATTACGGGCTTCTACCCTACTGACTAAGTATTATCAACGAAATATCAACAATAAAAGAAGTATAACAATGAAGAAACGACTAACGATCACGTCGCTACGCCATGCCTGCGTCATGCGACTATTCTTACTGCTCCTCTGCATCACTGGGGGGGGTAACTTATGGGCAGAAACGACACATAGGCTCTCTTTAAATGGAAGAGCCCAAGAGTCTGAAGGTACAAATGAATTTGGAACAACATCTTTTTTTACAGTAAGTGGGAATTACCATACAAAATTCACTGGAGCCACTTATGATGGTATCACATTCACATCTGGCTTAAAGATGGAATCATCAACCAGTATTTCCTTTACTACTACTCATTCAACAGCAACCGTAACGATAGTTCAATCTACTTGGAAAGCTGAAAATGCAGAAAAAACCAAAACCATAAAACTGGATAACACTGAAATAGGCATTCCTGCTTCGGAATCTGGTACAGGATATTATAAATATGTAATTAATAACGTGGCAGCCGGAAATCACACTATTACTCGTGGCGGTGGTGAGTCTGGTGTTTTCTATGTAAAGGTGGTAGAAAGTAATGCCACTGTCATTCCCGACTCCGACTTCGGCTTTACCTATACAGACAAGAAAGCCTATATGGGTGAGACATACGAAGGAAACTTGTTTGTCAACCTCTTAAATGTTTCACCGATTACCTTTAGCAGTTCCAATACAGATGTGGCAACGGTTGACAACAGTACTGGTGCTGTGACATTGAAGGGAGCCGGAACGACGACCATCACCGCTCATTTTGCAGGTAACAACGAATACGCTGCAAAGGATGCAACTTACGAGCTGACAGTTGGTGCAGCCCTCTCTGAAACCAACATCCCCATTTCCGCCCTGCGCTACCAGCCGGGAGTGAATGGCATCAACGGCTCGCAGATGGCTCGCGCCGTAGGTGGCTTCAACCTCACTTTTTCCAGCAACGATGGTATCAAGTGTAACAACACCAACAACTTCTTTTTCCGTACCAACAGCAGCGGTGTTAAAGGTACTATGCAGATTGCCATGAACTCCAGCAACTCTTCGAAATACATCAAGAAGATTGTGTTCACGGCAGAGAACGACCCGTCACTGGCAGTCACCAGTGTTGCCAAGACCAGCGGAACACTGACACAAACAGGAGCAAGAGAGTGGACATGGACGAACTTCGCAGAGGATGTTACTTCTGTCAACTTTACTTCACAGGGTGAAAATGATAAAAACTTCCTCGTGTCGAATATCAATGTCTATACGACAGAAGCACCGACTTTCGAAAAGGTTTCACCTACCCCTGCCTTCAACCGCAACAGCGACAGCTTTAATACAGGCGCATCGGTAAACATCAGTGACCTCGCTATCAACACTACACCTGTCAACTTCTTCTTCGACTATACCTTCAATGCAGGAAATACAGGACTGACACATACACCATATACCAAGAACACCACATGGCCGGGCACCATTACGGGAACGGCAGCAGAAGGAACGGCAACCATCAGCGCTTCGTTCGATGGTTCGTCCAATCCCTTCTACAACTCTGTTGCTTCCACCAACGTCTATACGCTGACGGTGACACAAGCCAGCCAGGATGCTTCTTGGACTTACTCTGCCGATGAAAAGGAGATTGACGGTGAGAACCGTCCCTATCAGGGAACTGTCACCTTTACAAGCTCAGGAGTAATTGCCAATGGAACAAAAATCACAGATATTCCTGGACTTGAAGTCGCATTTACGGCAGCCGGTACAGTTAGCAACATTTCAACAGGAAATCAAAACAAATACAATGGTCTTGCTTTAGATGGAAATGGGAATGTAACCTTTACGCCATCTGTTAATGGTTATTTGAGTATACAAGGTAATTTCGATATCAATACGTCACTTGGCTCTATTAGCATTACTAAAGATTACCCAACTCTGACGGAATTGACAACACCGTTGATTGCTGGAACGACTTATACCTTGAGTGCAACGGGTTCCAACTTCAACTTGGCTGCTTTCACTTTCCGCCCAGCCTTCTTGACTCCTGACGAGACGGCAGAGCAGACGGAAGAGTTCGCAGCCTACAGCAATACGACGGAATACCCGATACTTGTCCATAGTGCTGATGCCGGCGTACGCTTCTCCGGCGACCGTTCGGTAGTGAACTTGAGTAATAAAGGTGATGTGACGCTTGTTGGCGAAGGTACTGCCGTTGTACGTGGAAAGGTGATTGCCGGTGAGAATGAGTTGACTGCCTCCTATACACTGAAAGCCAACGTGCTTTCTGTTGCAAGCATGACTCCAACCGACGGTTCCACCATAACCACTTTGGACAACAGCTCAGTCTATATTCGATTCAGCTACGATATCGATCCTACGGTAGATGCCGAGAAGGTGGTTGTACTGAAAGATGCCCAACAGCTGACTGGTATCAATGTCGCAAAAGCAGGGTCCTCAGTTTCTTTACATGAGAAGACATTGGTGCTATCCAACTTCGGTGATATGGAAGCGGGTTCCACCTATACCATCCGACTGATGAGCGGATGTGTAAGCAAAGAGGGAGCTTTGAATGTAAAAAACCCCGAATTCATCGGAACTTTTACAGTTGAATCTTCAGAACCGACATTGACATGGGTTTATCCGTCAACTACTTCTGCCGTACGCATCGGTACATCTATCGTATTACAGACCAGAGACAAAATTAACGAGTCTTATCCAGATGGTGGTGTTAAAGGAACGCTGACATACGATGGCGATGCCGATGACAGCGACGGCTATCCCATGAACCTCACAGCCATCAAGGACGGCAAGAATCTGGTGTTCAAACCTACCAAGCCGATGGTGTCGAACAAACTCTATACGCTGACTGTCGGTAAAGACCAAGTGAAACTGGACGGTTCCAACAGCATGATTACCAAGGACAAGGTATTCATGTTTACTACTGGTACGGCTACGGGCAGTGCACCTGTGCTGCTGACATCCAAATCTACTCCCGCAAACGAAGCTGTCATCGACTTACCTGCCAGCACCGATAAGATTAACTTGTATTTCGACCAGAACCTGGAACTTGAACCCTATTCTACGGTAAGCATCATTCCTGTCAACGGTAGTGAGAGCCTGTCGAGAGGTACCAGTGAGAAACTGGATAATAATGGAGTCTTGGTTGCACAGAATATGACGATAGATAGTGAGGACCCGACACATCTGTCGTTTGCAGTAGGCAGCGACCTGAAATACGACTTGTACTACGAAATGATTATCCCTGCCAACATTGTAACTGCTCCCGGTGGTATGCCTAACAGTGCCTATACCGTGAAATTCAAGATCAACCGCAACCCGAACTCTACGGAGGTTACTCCTGCAACCTTCTATCCGCATACCTGGGACTTCAACAAGTTTGGTGATTCTGACAATACATTATCTTCAATATCCATAATAAAGAATCATACTAACTCAGAAATAGACTCTAGGAACAATGCTGATCAACCAATATATAATGCAAAGAATGCATTCATTTATTCATCTATAGATGGTGGAAAAGACTACTTATGCAATGCCAAATCGGGTTATGGTTTTGACCAAGGAAATGACATTTATATTGCAACGAGTACAACTGAGACATACAAGTTACCAGAGTTTGAAGGAATTAGAGTCAGTACAAAGAACCAGAATATGTCGAAGCGTTTTGCTATCAGGTGGTTAGAGGGGGAGAAAAATAAAGATGGCTCTGACAAATATTTATTCCGCATGAACGGTAACACACACTACATGACGTTGTCTAACGTTCCTGTAGGTAAGCTTTATATGGTAGTCAATTCGTCGTATTTAGGTATCAACTCGCCGAATGCTACCTTTGAGTCTGTCAGTGGTGAGGGTTATACGCTTGAAAACAATAACACCTTGCTGAATACCAACGGAACAAAAAAGGTTGTCATTAACGTGACTGAAGCTGGCGATATATCGTTCGTTGTAAAGAACTTCACTTGTGAGAAGATTGCCGTAGCAGCCCATACGAAGACGTTCAAGACGAATTATGCCAAGGACGGCAAGACGTATGCTACGGACTGTCTGGGCTACGACGTGCGCTATGACCTGCTGAATGCCTTCACTGACCATAGTGTAAAAGCATATTACATCACCGACATGGCAAACAGTACCGGCAACACTGCTACGGTCACTGCTACCGAAGTTAATCAGGTGAATGCCGTTATGCGCAGTCAAGGCGTATTAGTTGTCTACCAAGGTGAGGTTAAAAACAACACAGAAGTACCTGTCTTCAAAACAGATGTGAACACAAGTGCTAAAGAGGTCGTTGCATCCGGCCCATCTGAAAAGTTAGTGAACTTGTTCAAGACAAGAAACGAGATTACCACGAAGCCTGCTAACCATTATCTCTACGTGCTGTCGTATACCGGCTCACAAGGTGGCGATCTGGGATTCTACAATTATGTTGGTTCTGCCTATATTGACCGTGCTGCCTACTTGTTCATGCCTAAAGAGTGGGTTGGCGAAGATCCTTACGGCAGTGGAACGACATCGGCAAGAAAAGCCAGTCTGATTACTATCGATGCTGAAGGTGTGACAACTGGGGTCTCCGAAGTTGAAACGGAGAAGACTCCTAACAACGACGGCTATTTCTACAACCTGAACGGTATGCGTGTAGAACATCCTAAGGCTGGTATCTATATTCGCAACGGAAAAAAGGTCGTGATGAAGTAACGCCTCCCCAACCCCTCCTGAAGGAGGGGCTTGAGCTCGCTCATGCTTTATTGAGCGTGAGCGAGCTCGCTGAAAGCAAAAATGTTATCAAGTAATAGAAAAATGATTGTAATGATGAAAAGGAAATATATTCAACCAAACACTGAGACCGTAAACGTCAAACTGTTCGGCAGCGTTCTCCAAGATATAGGTGGAGATGTCTATCAGGCATCGAATCATGCCATGGAGATTGGTGCCCGCCAACAGAGCAACATCTTCGAGGAGGACGAGGAGGTAGGCATGAACAGCATGTGGGCAACGCAGAAGAGTGTTTTTGAAAAGTAAGCCTACCCCCAGGAGGGTGTGACTATTTTGATGTGACCCCGAAAAGTTG
>DEJO01000032.1 GCA_002353555.1 Prevotella sp. UBA2746
TTCCAGGTGCTCTCCATCCTGCTCGACCGTTTAGGCTTCAAGTGGGGTAAGGAGTTGGTTCATTTCTCCTATGGTATGGTGGAACTGCCCAACGGTAAGATGAAGAGTCGTGAAGGCACGGTTGTCGATGCCGACGACTTGATTGCCTCGATGATAGAGAATGCCAAGCAGTTGAGCGAGGATAAGGTGAACAAGTTGGAAGGTATCAGCGAAGAGGAGAAGAACGAGATTGCACGCATTGTGGGTATGGGTGCCCTGAAGTACTTCATCTTGAAGGTAGACGCACGCAAGAATATGCTCTTCAACCCCGAAGAATCCATCGACTTCAACGGAAATACAGGTCCTTTCATCCAGTATACGCATGCCCGCATACGTTCCATTCTGAGGAAGGCAGACCAGAATGTTCAGCGTTCTCTGATAACTCCGAGTTCTTCGAGTACTCCGACACTCAACCTCAAGGAAACCGATCTCATCCAGAAGCTCAGCGAGTTCCCTGTAGCTGTAGAGCAGGCAGGCAAAGACTATTCGCCAAGCGGAATTGCCAACTATTGTTACGAGCTGACCAAGCAGTTCAACCAGTTCTATCATGATTACAGCATCCTTGGTGCCGACACCGAAGAGGAGCAAGCCGTGCGCTTGCTGATAGCCAAGAATGTAGCCAAAATCATCAAGAACGGTATGGCTCTGCTGGGTATCGACGTTCCAGAAAGAATGTAAGAAGATGAATGCACCGTTACAGAACCCACCAGACTACCGAAACGACACGGTTCTTCCATTGCATCCAGGGGTAAGGGCGAATGCATGGGCGGTGGATGCGGCATGTAGCGGCAATCCTGGTCCTATGGAGTATCGGTGTGTTGACTTGGCAACAGGAGAGCAGGTCTTCCACTTCGGACCGCTACACGGCACCAACAATATCGGAGAGTTCTTGGCTATCGTCCACGCTTTGGCACTGATGGACAAAAAAGGTATCAATGATAAGATCATCTATAGCGATTCGTATAACGCTATACTTTGGGTACAGAAGAAGCATTGCAAGACCAAACTGGAGCGCAATGCACAGACTGCAGAGCTTTACAATATCATAGCACGCGCAGAGACTTGGTTGCGCGGACACAAGATTTTCGTTCCTATTATCAAATGGGAGACAGGTCAGTGGGGAGAGATACCCGCTGACTTCGGAAGAAAATAACGGCGTTAAGTACGTTTATACCATACTATGGTGTTTGAACCAAATGTCTGTCGGTCGAAGACTTCTATTTGGGCAGGCAGTTGTGGTGCACGTGTTCCGTCATCTACCACCATCGGAGCCGTTTCTACCCGTATCTCATCCCATAGTCCAGCCTCAAGAAAGCTCTCATGCGTCTGCCGCCCACCCTCAACGATGAGCGACTGGATGCCATGCTGATAGAGGTCATCTATCAACTGGAGCAACGGACGGTCGTGGGTCAACACCACTCGCTTGGGGTTAGGACCGACCCAATGGCGCACCGTCAATTTGGGATGTTCACGCACATCTGTAGTATGTCCAACAAGTATGGCATCTTCCTCAGCCCGCAACTTGTGGGAGAGCATCATGGTTTGTTCATTGGAAATCTTGACTGCCTGCCCATGATGGTCGATAAAGCCATTGGCAGTCTGCGCCCATTTCAAGATGATGTACGGGCGATGTTGGGAATGATACGTGAAGAAGCGGCGGTTAAGCCATTTGCACTCAGCCTCTAAGACACCGACAGTAACATCTATACCTGCTTCACGGATGCGCTGAATGCCTCTGCCCTGCACCTTGGCGAACGGGTCTACACACCCTACGACAACCCGGCGCACCCCCTTCCGTATGATCAGGTCGCAACAGGGTGGTGTCTTACCGTAGTGGGCGCACGGCTCTAAGCTCACGTAGATGGTGGCATCTTTCAGTAATGGCTCATCCTCTTGGCATACAGAAGCAAAGGCATTTACCTCAGCATGTCCTTCTCCACAGCGCACGTGGTAGCCTTCACCGATGATACGCGGACTGTCCTTTGTCAACAGTCCCTTGTCCTTTGCCGACCCATTGCCGTTCTTGGCAACAATCACAGCTCCGACCATCGGATTGGGGCGTGCATTCAGCCTGCCGTTCTTTGCCAGTTGTAGGCATCGTCGCATGTAGTATTCGTCTGTCATGGTTGCAAAGATACGATTAAGCAAGCACAATGCAAAGGAAAACAGAATGATTTTCTTTTCGTTGTTGAGCGAAAGAATCTTCTACATCGTTAAAGGTAATAAATAAAATAGGGAATTCCGAAACACTTTTGGGGATTTTCCTTTTGCATACTCACGCAAATCATGTACTTTTGCAGTTGAACATTAAATAGATACCATTATGAAACGACGCATTTTCATTGTTTTGACATTGGTCTTATTAGGCGTGAGCACAACCGATGCACAGACGCTCCGGGGGAGTAACGGACAAACGATAGGGCGCATTGACAGCAATGGTACCATCCGTGGCAGCAACGGACAGTCTGTAGGTCGCTACGACAGCAACGGCACCGTTCGTGGTAGTAACGGGCAGTCTGTCGGACGGATAGAGAGCAACGGCACCTTCCGTGGCAGCAACGGACAGAGTATTGGTAGCATCAGCAATGACGGAACGGTACGTGGCAGTAACGGACAGACCATCGGAAAGGTAGAACGCGACGGTACCATCCGCGATGCCAACGGCAGAAGCATCGGCAAGGCAGAGAACTGTGATCCGAAGCAGGCGGCAGGTTCGTTTTTCTTCTACAACAAGTAGGGATGGCTATGCGACTGTGGCAAAGACTTACTCCTTTATACGATGCGGGCGAAGCAAAGGCTATCGTCCGCTTGGTGTTGGAAGACCGTTTTGGGCTTACCTTTACCGACATCGCTTGCGGAAAGGTGGAAGAGCTTTCTGTTGAAGCTGCTACAGAACTGGAGAGCATCATGCGGCGACTGGAGCATGCCGAGCCCGTACAGTATATATTAGGTAAGGCTTCTTTCTGTGGACTTACCTTGCAGGTCAGCCCCGGTGTACTGATACCAAGACCTGAGACAGAAGAGTTGGTGGAGTGGATAAAGGAGACTGCCTCCTGCCTGATACCCAGTTCAATCCCGCCAGCCCCTTGTTCTATTCTTGACATCGGAACAGGTAGCGGATGCATTGCTATTGCATTAGCCTCTGCCACCGCAGACAGCGAGGTCACGGCATGGGATGTCTCAGAACAGGCCTTGTCGATAGCGCGGGAAAATGCCCGACAGAATGGTGTTCACGTCACTTTTGAACATCATGACATACTTTCTCGTCAGGAAAACGAGCAAGGAGACACAAGGAGGTGGGACATCGTTGTAAGCAATCCGCCGTATATCTGCCGGAAAGAGCGTAGCAGTATGGAGCGAAATGTCTTGGAGTATGAACCAGGTCTTGCCCTGTTTGTTCCTGATGACGATCCGTTGAAGTTTTATGAAGCTATTGCTTCTTTCTCGATGAAATCGCTAAAAAACGGAGGAAGTCTTTATTTTGAAATCAATCCGGCGTATGCTCGTGACCTTCAGAAGATGTTACGTGAGATAGGTTACAAAGACATCATCATCCGGGAAGACTCCTATGGCAAACAAAGAATGGCAAAAGCAACGAAACCATGAACGAGATAACAGAAGACCAAGTCCTCAACAGGCTGACAGCTCTTTGTGCACGAGGTGAGCATTGTGAAGGTGAAATGCGTGAGAAGATGCGGCGATGGGGCGTGGATACCGATACCCAGGACCGCATCATCGCCTATCTGGTCGCCAACCAATATGTCGACGACGAGCGTTTTACCCGCTTTTTCATCAAAGATAAGATGCAATTCAACAAGTGGGGGCGGCGGAAGATAGAGCAGGCTTTGTTTGCTAAGCGGGTGAAAGATGAGATTTCGCAGCCTCTTCTCGATGAAATCGGTAAAAATGAGTGGAAAGGTATTCTTCTGCCTCTGCTGAAGGCGAAGCAAAAGAGTATAACAACGGGGACACCATACGAGCAAAAGGCGAAGCTGATGAAGTTTGCTCTGAGCCGTGGTTTCACGATGGATATCATCAGGGCGTGTATGGATGTGTCTGACATGGAATAGGAAGGACCAAAAAAGATGAAACATGTCTCGTTCATTTCTCGCATTATCGACCTGATAGCACCGCGCCAGTGTCCTGTCTGCGACAATCGCCTTGGTCCTTATGAGGAGGTGATTTGCGCCTCTTGCAATATGCGGTTGCCGCGAACAGAGTTCTTCAGAGACCCTGTAGACAATGAGATGGCTCGTCTGTTTTGGGGGCGCATACCCATTGAGCGGGCGGCAGCCTGGCTCAGGTTCGAACCCCATTCAGAAGTGGCACGCCTTGTCTACGCTATGAAGTACGGCCACCACCCAGATATAGGAGAAACTGTCGGCGAACTGATGGTGCAAGAATTGGGAACCTACAAGTACCATGATGATCGCACAGAGGAGGCTTTCACTTTTTTTGAAGGTATTGATGCCATCATTCCCATACCTCTTACTTCCAAGAGAAAGCGGCAGCGAGGCTACAACCAGAGTGAGACGATAGCTCAGGGAATCAGCAACAAGACCGGCATTCCCATCTTGAAGGATGTCGTCAGACGTACCTCGTTTCACGAAAGCCAGACCCAAAAAGACTGGTGGGAGCGCAAGGCTAACGTGCAAAACGTGTTCCATCTGATGAGCCCCGAAAAGGTAGACGGGCGTCACATCCTCCTTGTTGACGATATCGTGACGACCGGTGCCACTATTATCAGCTGTGCCAGCGAATTGAAGAAAGCCGGGAACGTGCGCTTTAGTGTCCTCACCATCGGCTATACCAAGGTGTAGTATGTCGATTCTTATGCCCAAACTCTCTTTCTGTAAGCAAGAAAAGCAGCACTTTTTATGTGATTACTTGTTTTTTTCACTATCTTTGCAGCCGTAAAGAGCCTGATAGGGGTAAAGATAGATATTACCCGATGAATATCAAAGAAATCATTAATCAAGGAAAAGATATGGACAACATGAAGAAGACCTTGGCAGGAAAACTGCTGGACATCAAAGCCATCAAGCTGCAACCCAACGACCCGTTTACTTGGGCAAGTGGTTGGAAGTCACCGTTCTATTGCGATAACCGTAAGACGCTGTCATTTGCCGACTTGCGGACATGGGTGAAACAGGAACTGGTTCACGCCGTATTGAGCGAGTTTCCAGAGGCAACGGCAGTGGCAGGCGTTGCAACGGGAGCTATTGCACAAGGTGCGCTCGTTGCCGATGCACTTAACTTGCCTTTTGTTTACGTGCGTTCGAAAGCCAAAGACCACGGTATGCAAAATCTCATCGAGGGTGAGCTGCCTGCAGGTGCCAAGGTGGTAGTCATCGAAGACCTTATCTCTACCGGTGGCTCTTCGCTCAAAGCGGTAGACGCACTGCGTGCCGCCGGCTTCGAGGTGGTGGGCATGGTGGCGTCCTATACCTACGGATTCCCCATTGCCGAGGAAGCGTTCAAGGCTGCCAACGTGCGTCTGGTCACTCTGACCGACTACGAACATGTAGTAGAAAAGGCATTGGAAACGGGCTACATTAAGGCAGAAGACGTGCAGCTGTTGAACGAATGGCGCAAAGACCCAAGCAACTGGGGGTAGTTAATGGTTTCGGTTGACAAGTTTACGGCTTACAGATATTAGGAAATGACGCAATTTGAAAGTAGCATAAAGCAAATACCCCATCCGCAGCAGAAGGTATATGACATGCTGAGCGACCTGGGGAATATAGAGCGGGTGAAGGACAAGATACCCGAAGGAAAGTTGGACGACCTGACCTTCGACCGTGACAGTATCAGCATGAGCGTGCCACCGGTGGGTACTGTTGCCATGCGCATCGTCGAGCGTGAGGAGCCGAAGTGCATCAAGTTTGAGTCGGTGAGTTCGCCGATGCCGTTTAACTTCTGGATACAGATACTGCCTACAGGCGATACCTCTTCTAAGATGCGGCTGACCATCAAGGCCGACATTCCCATCTTCCTGAAGGGAATGGTCACCAAGCCGTTGCAGGAAGGCATAGAGAAGATTGCCGATGCACTGGCAATGATACCGTATGAAGGTTGAAGGTAGAGGGCTTTCGCTTACGATAATAAATAAGACAGATTGATATGGCACAGAAACTGTGGGAAAAGAACTTTCAGGTGAATGCGGAGATTGAGCGCTTCACCGTTGGCAGAGACCGCGAGATGGACCTTTATCTTACCAAGTATGACGTGATGGGCAGTATGGCTCACATTACCATGCTGGAGAGCATCGGCTTGTTGGGTAAGGACGAATTGCCGCTGTTGTTGGCAGAACTGCATAACATCTATGAGCAGGCAGAGCACGGCGAGTTTGTGATAGAAGACGGCGTAGAGGATGTTCACTCGCAGGTGGAGCTGATGCTGACACGCAAACTCGGTGATATGGGCAAGAAGATTCATAGCGGACGTTCGCGCAACGACCAGGTACTGGTAGACCTGAAACTCTTCACCCGTCAGGAACTGAAGGAGGTTGTAGAGGCTGTCAAGCTGCTTTTCGACGAGCTCATTGGCAAGAGCAACCAATATAAAGACGTGCTGATGCCGGGATATACCCATCTGCAGATAGCCATGCCTTCGTCGTTCGGACTGTGGTTTGGCGCTTATGCCGAGTCGCTGGCAGATGACATGCTCTTCCTACAGGCTGCCTACAAGATGACCAACCGCAACCCTCTGGGGTCTGCAGCGGGCTATGGCAGCTCCTTCCCCCTGAACCGTCAGATGACCACCGACCTTCTGGGCTTCGACTCGATGGACTACAACGTGGTATATGCACAGATGGGACGCGGCAAGATGGAGCGCAATGTGGCGTTCGCACTGGCTACCGTCGCCGGAACGCTGGCAAAGATGGCGTTCGACGCCTGCCTGTTTAACAGTCAGAACTTCTCGTTCGTCAAGTTACCAAAAGAGTGTACGACGGGCAGCAGCATCATGCCCCACAAGAAGAACCCCGATGTCTTCGAGCTGATTCGTGCCAAATGCAACAAGATACAGAGTCTGCCACAGCAGGTCATGCTCATCATGAACAACCTTCCGGTAGGTTATTTCCGTGACTTGCAGATTATCAAGGAGGTGTTCCTGCCTGCCTTTGGCGAGATGAAAGACTGCTTGCAGATGGCAGCATACATCATCAACAAGATGTCGGTGAACGAACATATCCTTGACAACCCGATGTACGACCCTATGTTCTCCGTCGAAGAAGTGAACCGGCTGGCAGCTGGCGGAACACCTTTCCGCGATGCCTACAAGCAGGTGGGGCTGGAGATAGAGGCTGGAACGTTCAAGGCCGACAAGAAAATCCACCACACCCACGAGGGCAGCATCGGCAACCTGTGTAACGACCGCATCCAACAACTCATGCAGCAGACCCTCGACGGCTTCGGATTCCAACGGGTAGACGATGCTGAAAGAAAACTGTTAGAAAGCTATAACTTAGACCGATGAAACGAAAAGTCCTTTATCTCTTGGCAACGATGCCTCTTTTCATGGCACTGTGGGGATGCAATGCTGAAGAAATGATCAGCCACGTCTATCGTTGCTATTTCTATTTCAACACCAACCTGCACCTCAACAGCAAGTTGTGGACGGCTATCAATAACGGAGGCTCCTTTGTCTGGGTAGAACATTTTGCTCAAACGGAAAGCAACTATCCCTACATCATTGTCCATCCTGCCGACAACTCTGGCGACGAAAAGATAACCTTGACAACCGATGTCGAGAACCTGCGTACATACGAGCTGGGTGCCTACAACGGAATCTTCATCGGTCGGTCGAATTTTGGAGGACACGGAAGAGGTATGAACCATTATGAAGTGGCTTACGACCGCCAGTGCCCCAACTGCATAGCTACTGACGGACTGCCGAAGTATCCGCTGAGGTGGGTTGAAAAGTCGCCCATGAAGGTGACGTGTGCCACATGCAAGCGCGTCTATTCGCTCGAAACGGGAGCTTCGGAGACAGGCGGCAAACCGCTCATGGAATACAATGTTGACTATAATGGTGGCATCATTGTCGTGAACAACTGATGCGTGTCATCCTCTCCACAACTTTTATTTATAACTGTCCAGCTTCCACTTGTAAGACGACACGTTCGGTGAGGCGGTCTACGCCATTAGGGTCATAGCCTTTGGTGAGGCTGGCACCGAAAGCCCATGCGAAAGCTTGCCAGAATCCTGCACGGACGGGACCGAGGAAAGCTTTGATGGTAGCGTAAGCCGAGGAGTTGCACTCGCGGTAGATGAGTTTGATGAGCAGTTTGCCCTGCTGGTAGGTCAGCTTCTTCATGCGTGGCGTGTATTTCTTCTTGATGTCCTTCTCTACCAGTTTCATGTGGCGGTCCTTTGCCTTCTTGTCGGGTAGTGTCTGTAGGTATTCGTAGGTCTCAATGATAATCTGATTGCACTCCTTGGCAATGGGCAGCACCTTCTTCACGTTGTAAACCAGCCGGTTGTAGGCCTGCCGTTGCTTGGCATTTTTGAACTCCGGCTCAGGAAAGACATAGACGTTGTTCGTCTGCACATACTGGATGGAGTCGCCACCGTGCATCGCCTTCCCTATCTTCACCATCGGTACAAACGTAGGATTGTCCATGTCAACCTCCCTGTCTTCGGGATTGACATGAACAACCTGCGCACTTGTTGCCAACGACAACATCAGCAACACTGCAAAAAATATCCACTTCATGATACCTTTCATGGCGACAAAGGTATGCTTTCAAGATGTCATCAGCCGATATACTGCATGATAACCTCGACGATTTCCTCCTCCGTCTTGCCGTCGGCAGAGATGACCAGCTGATAGTTGCGGGTGTCGTAGCGCGAGGTGCCAGTGTACTTGTTCACGTAGTTCTCACGCATCTTGTCGACCTTCTCGATGGCCTTACGTGCTTCTTCAGCAGTCATATTCTGCTTGCGTGCCACACGCTCGATGCGGTTTTCCAACGAGGCTTGGATAAGGATGCTCAAGTGGTTGGGGTGCTGGCGGAATACGTGAAAACCGCTACGGCCTGCCACGACGCACGACTCTCCTTTGGCGAGTTCCTGTAGGATGAGCGTCTCATCCTTGAACATGTCGTCGGTGGTCATCAGACCGAGATTATCGCTCTTCTGCGGCATGTAGTAGTGCATGTTTAAGCCCGAATCCATCATAAAGAGCATCTCTACGTCCGCCCACCAGCCGTGCTTGCGACCTTTCATCTTTTCTATTTCCTCAACGGTGCCGTGGTACTTCTCTTGCATGGCCTTGATGACTGCCTTATCAAAGAAGGGTACTCCCAGTCTTTTTGCCAGCAGGCGTCCCACAGTGCGTCCGCCGCTACCCAGTTCTCGATTAATCGTTATTACAAATTCTTCGTTCTTGTTCATAGTCTTGTCGCTTTTGTTTTGAAATATCTTATTTGCAGTCTCTGTTAAAGCCTACTATACCTTTCTTTGTTTGAAAGGCCTCGGCTGCAAATATAATAAAAAATATCAGATTATCAAAGAAAACAGTAGAAAAGTCTGTTAGCAAGCAGGTTGGATGATGTCGGCAGGAAGCTTCACTCGTTGCGATATGACAGAAAGTATCTGAAATGAACAACTTTTCTTGTGATAATTTTTGTTATCATCAAATAAATTGACTAATTTTGCAAAGATAACATGAATGATATTTTAAGTAAGACAATGGCAATCATGATACTTAACCGTTTCGTAGAGCAGAAAAGGGAAGTGGCTATCCTACTACTTTTTTTACTACTTATCCTTTTTGGCTGTTGTCCGCTTGCCGCTCAGCAACCCACTTGGGAGAGCCTGATGGGTACGCTGGTCAATGACGAGGAAGAAGGAACAGAGGGGTGGGAGTCGGCATACGACGTGCTGAGCGACATGGAAGAGCATCCGCTGAACCTCAACACGGCGACTCGTGAAGACTTTGAGCGCATCCCTTTCCTCACCGACCAGCAAATAGAAGAACTCTGTAGCTACCTCTACCAATATGATGGCATGCGTTCTTTCGGCGAACTGGCCATGCTCAATTCGCTCGACCCCATACGCCGGCAGTTGCTTCCTTACTTCACCTACATCGACGAGAGGCAGCGTGAGAAGGCGTTCCCAAAGTGGAAAGATATCGTAAAGTATGGCAAGCATAACCTCTTAGTGACCGCCAAGGTGCCTTTCTATAAGCGACGTGGCGACGACGATGGTTACTTAGGTTCTCCCTACCGCCACTCCCTGCGCTACTCTTTCAACTATGGAGACTATATACAGGCAGGCCTAACAGGTGCCAATGATGCCGGTGAGCCGTTCTTTAAAGGCCGTAACAAGATGGGGTACGACCACTATTCCTTCTATTTCATCCTTCGCAAGCTGGGGCGGCTGAAGGCTTTGGCTGTCGGTCACTACAAGCTGAGGTTCGGTATGGGACTGGTAATGAACAACTCTTTCAGCTTTGGAAAGTTGGCAACACTCTCAACCCTTGGCAGAAGCGGTAACGACATCCGCCCATACGCTTCGCGGACGGCAGCCAACTACCTGCAAGGAGCGGCGGCAACGGTGACACTCATGAAGGGTCTCGACCTGACGGCATTCATCTCCTACCGCAAGAGAGATGCCACTCTGAACGTGGGCAACACCTCCATCGCTACGCTCCTCACCGACGGCTATCATCGTACTGAAAAGGAGATGGCGAAGAAAAACAACGTCTCTGAAACGGTTTTGGGGGGTAATTTACGTTTCTTTAAGGGCGGATTCCATGCAGGGATGACAGCTGTCTTCAACTCGTTTGACCTGCCTCTGCAACCCAATACCAACCAGGCATACAGACAGTACTACCCAGAAGGCAAGCATTTCTGGAACGCCAGCATCGACTATGGCTACACTTCCCACCGCTTCTCCTTCTCCGGTGAGACTGCCTTGAACGACAATCATGGTCTTGCCACCCTCAACAGGGTGAGCTATCAGCCCGTCGGAAACCTGCAACTGCTGCTGTTGCAACGTTTCTACTCCCACAAATACTACGCTCAACACGCTTCCAGCTTCAATGCAGGCGGACGCATACAAAACGAAAATGGCATCTTCTTGGGGCTTACATGGAAGCCTTTCAGTTCGCTCTCCATCATGGCTTATAGCGACTATGCCCACTTTCATGGGCAGAAATATCAGGCAGCAGCACCGTCTAACGCCTGGGACAACCTCGTCTCGGTTACCTACAGTCGTAAGAAATATGCGCTCACGGCACGCTATCAATTCAAGATCAGGGAGAAAGACAATGTCAACAAGTCCCTGCTCGTCAACGACATCACTCAGCGAGGACGCCTCGCCTTCAACTACGACACGGGCAACTGGAGCCTGAAGACACAGGCTGACTGTACTTGGAACCGTTATAAGCAAGACTCGTTTGGTTGGATGGTTCATGAGACGGCAGCGTGGCAGGGGCTTCATGGCAAGCTGCACGTGGCGGCAACCATTGGATACTTCAACACCGACGACTACCAGTCGCGCATCTATATCTATGAGCGCGGTCCTCTCTACCAGTTCTCCTTCCCAGCCTACTACGGCGAAGGCATCCACTACTCGCTCTTCATCCGTGCCGACATCTGTCGTAACCTCATGGCTATAGGCAAGTTTTCCACCAGTAATTATTTCGACCGTGACCATATTTCCAGCGGTCTTCAGCTAATAGACCACTCTGCCATGACCGACATGGAACTGCAAGTCAAGTGGAGACTTTAAGAAAAAGGTGAGGGATTGACTTGACGGTATACTTCCATGACCTGCTTCGCTACGTTGTTTCCTGCAAACCGTTGTACATACTGGCAGCTATGCATGATGCGCTGTTCGCGTCCCTCTGCTCCTTTCAGGCTCTGCATCAGGGCGGCAGCCAAAGCCTCGTCGTCGTCGGGAGAGACGTAGAGGCAGTCAGGTCCGCCAGCTTCTTCTAAACAGGAACCCGTACAAGCCACGACAGGTAGCCCGCTGTTGACGGCTTCGATGATGGGGATGCCGAATCCTTCATAGCGTGAGGGATAGACAAACGCCTCAGCCAAAGCGTATAACACCGCCAAGTCGTCATCGGCAACACCATGCAGAAGGCGCACTCGCTGCTGGAGACCATGCTGGTTGACGAATGTCTCTATGCGTTTGGTGTAGGGAGTCTTACGTCCCACGATGACCAGTCCCACCTCCTCCGGCAACCTTAACAACGCCTTCACTGCCAAGAGCATGTTCTTTCTTTCCTCGATGGAGCCCACGTTGAGCACAAATCTCTGTGGCAGACAGTAATGGCTGCTGACCTCTTGTTGGCGGCTTTCCGGCGAATTGCCGTCGAACCGTGGCGCACAACTCTGATAGATGACAGAGATGCGGTCTTCCTCTACGCCGCCCAGCTCCATGATGTCGCGCTTCGTACACTCGCTGATGGCGATGATGTGGTCGGCTTCAAGGCAGGTCTGGCGGAACTTGTAAGTATAGATTTTCGTGTCTAACCAGTTGTAGTATTCAGGATGGCGCATGAAGATGAGGTCGTGGATGGTGACGATGGAGCGTATACCCGACTTCCGGATGCCTCGTGGCAGCTCGCCCGACAAGCCGTGGAAGATGTTGATACCGTCACGTCTAAGGTCGCTGACGATGCCTCTCATGCGCCACAGGTCGCGTTGCAGTCGTAACGGCTTGCCTTCAGGATAGACCATCTGTACGTTCGCCAGCGTCTCCATGCCCTGTCTCAGGTCGTCGTTACCTTTGTCGGGCGCATAGAGCAGCAGTTCGTCGGCAGGCATTAGTGCCGACAAGTCGCTGACGAGTGTGCGCCCGTAGTTTCCCAGTCCTGTCCTGTTGCGCACTATACGCTTGGCATCGAATCCTATCTTCATCATGACGGTTTACAGTTTATCATTTATCCTTTATCCTTTATCATTTAGCGAAGCGCTTGAACACCAGCCTGACGAGCAGGAAGTTGGTGGGGACGGCAATGGCGTAGACGCCTAAAGGTGCAAGACTGCGGCTGAGTCCCACCCAGAGGAAGAAATTGAGGAGAGCTATTTGCAGGCAGTAGTTGAACAAATGTGCTCCGCCGAATCCTGCTCCGTTGCGCTTGGTAGCCTTCTCGTGGAAGGTGAAGTGGGCGGTGAGGTAGTAGTTGACCAGGAAACTGAGCACGTAGCCTATGGTATAAGCTACGTTGACGTTGATCCAATGCTGCAACACCCAGTAGATGGCATAGTGCAGGGCTGTAGAGATGGCTCCTACGATGCCAAAGCGTATAACCTCACCAAACGTTTCCTTCTTCATGGATGCAAAAGTAATACTTTTTAATGGAATATGGAAGAATTGGAGAATTGTGAATTGTTTAATTGTGAATTGTGAATTATTTCTTACCTTTGCCGGCGAATAAAAGATAAAGATGATGATACCATTCAACAAACCCTATTGTTCCGGTCGTGAGCTGGAGTATATCAAAGAGGTGTGCGGGTCGATGACCATGTCTGGGAACGGCGATTTCACCAAGCGGTGCCATGCCTTCTTCGAGGAGCGCTACGGCTTCAGGAAGTGCCTGCTCTGCACGTCGGGAACCGATGCACTGGAGATGTGTGCCATGCTCTGCGAACTGAAACCCGGCGATGAGGTCATCGTGCCGTCCTATACCTTCGTGTCTTCTGCCATAGCCTTCCTGCGCGAAGGTGCAAAAGTGGTCTTTGCTGACAGCGGAGCGATGAACCCCAACATCACGGCAGAGACCATCCTGCCGCACATCAACGAACGTACAAGGGTGATAGTGGTGGTACACTATGCCGGTATTGCCTGCGACATGGACAGCATCATGGCTCTTGCCGAGCAGCACAACCTGATTGTCGTTGAAGATGCTGCCCACGCCATCGACTCGTTCTACAAGGGACGACCGTTAGGAAGTATCGGCCATCTGGCTGCTTTCTCCTTCCACGAGACGAAAAACATCAATTGTGGAGAGGGCGGCATGCTGGTCGTCAACGATGAACGCTACGTGCGTCGCTCGGAGATTATCTGGGAAAAGGGAACCAACCGTGCCGAGTTCTACCGCGGCATGGTGAACAAATACGGGTGGTGCGATATCGGTTCGTCCTTCCTGCCGTCGGAGTTCAACGCCGCCTTCCTCTGGGCACAGCTCGAACAGATAGACGACATACAGGGAAAGCGCAAGCGTATCTGGGAAATCTACGACCGCACGCTCAGGGGTAGGGTAGAGGAGAAGGGCATCATGCTGCCACAGATTCCCGACTATGCCACCAATAACGGTCACATGTACTATCTGGTTTGTCCGTCGCTGGCGTTCCGTACCCAGCTGATGGGGCGTCTCAAGGAACAAGGGGTGCAGACCACGTTCCACTATATTCCCCTGCACTCCAGCGAATACTATAAGGAACAGTTCACGGGTGCGCCGTTAGTCAACTGCGACCACTACGGCGACTGCCTCGTGCGCTTGCCGCTCTACTACGAACTGACCGATGCGGAAGCCGAAAAGGTGGCTCAGCTCACGCTTGAGGGTGTGTCAACATGTGTGTTGTAAGGATAGACAACATGTTGACACACCCTCCAAATGTCTATATATTTGTTCCTTCTCAGTACCAAAACGGTACCAACATCTGGTACTCGCAGTACCAAGCGTTGGTACTCACAATACCAAACGTTGGTACTCGCAATACCAAGCGTTGGTACTGAGCGTACCTGCGTCTGGTATCATTGGTACCGTCACTTGGTATTGTGTTTTCCGAGCGATGGTATCACGGCGACCAGTGTATGGAAAAACCTGAAATGTGACTGATTTACTGAAGAAAATGGCATTTTCGTTGAAAGAATTTGTTGTGTTTCAACAATTTCCTTTATCTTTGCATCAGGTTTTAGTTAGGTATATTAGATTAGTGTTTAGGACAAATTGATGCCTCACAACATTTTTACTGAGGCTTATCAGTTGTAAAAACAGGTTTGTAGATTAAGTTTAGTCAAAAAAAGAAGCGGATGTCGTGAGACATTCGCTCTTGTTTTGTACGCCCGGCATGGGCGTGCTTGCTGCCGTAACGCCGGTTACTGCAACTCTTTGAAGTCGTCGTTGCTGTTCGTACCGTCGACGACACCCTGTATCTCTGTCTCGCTCACGAGGTTGAAGTCACCGACGACCGAGTTCTTCAGCGTCGAGGCTGCCAAGGCAAAGTCGAGACCACGCTGGTCGTCATCGCCCCACTTGCACCACGCATGGATGTAAGCTGCGATGAAGGCGTCGCCGACACCCATCGGGTCGACGACGGGATTGATGTCGTAGATGCGTGTCTTCGTCAGCTGTCCGTGGCTGTAGAGGTATCCTGTCAGCGTGTGATGGCTTGAAGTAATCTGGTTGCGGCACGCCATCACCATCTTCTTGCACTTGGGCAACTGCTGCTGCACCTGCTCCATATACTTCCCAAAGGCTGCATCGTCGGTCTGGTAGTCGGCAGAAAGCGCCTCGAACGGCACCCTTTTCATGCCGGAAACGACCTCATACTCGCCTTGGTCGCCGAAGATGATGTCGGCATGGCTTGCCAATTCTTTCAGTACTTCTTCGGCACGACCGCCATACTTCCACAGGTTCTTGCGGTAGTTGATGTCGCAGACGATGGTCAGCCCCATCTCCTCTGCCGTGCGGACAGCCTCCATCGTGGCATCGGCAGCCGACTGTGAGACGGCGCAGGTGATACCCGAACAATGGAAGATGTCGGCATCCCTGAAGACTTCGCGCCAGGGAATCATGCCGGGTGCTATGGTAAAGAACGAAGAGTCCTGCCGGTCATAGACGACACTGGAGTTGCGCATGGATGCTGCTTCCTCGAAATAGTAGGTCCCCAGGCGGTCGCCGCCCGTACAGACATGCGGCAACGACAAGCCGTAGCCGCGCAAGTGCTGGCAGCAGGTACGCCCGACAGCATTGTCAGGCACACGGGTGACGAACTCTACATTGTTACCCAGCATCGCCAGCGAGACGGCGACGTTGGCTTCGCTGCCTCCGAAATTGCCGTCGAAGACCTTTCCCTGCGACAGTCGCAGCTTGAAGGGACGCGACAGCCGCAACATCACTTCACCAAATGTAACAATCTTCTTCATGATCCTATCACTTTTTTAAACTCTCTTCGGTATTCCTACCTTATATATAATATATGGGAGATGCCGAGGCATCTCCCATACGTTTCAGGTTGATTACTTACTTTGGACAAGAGCCATCGTGTCACGGGCGATGACAATCTCCTCGTCGGTGGGTACTACCCATACCTTGACGCGGCTGTCGTCGGCAGAAATCTCAGCTTCCTTGCCGCGGACGTTGTTCTTCTCCTTGTCAATCTTGATGCCCAGGAACTCCAGTCCGGCACAAGCCTCCTCGCGCATGGATATCTGGTTCTCGCCGACACCAGCGGTGAAGACGACGACGTCGACGCCACCCATGGCGGCAGCGTAGGCACCGATATACTTCTTGATACGGTAGTTGTACATCTTCAGCGCAAGCTGTGCCTTCTGGTTGCCCTCCTTGGCAGCGCTCTCCACGTCACGCATGTCGCTGGAGATACCGGAGATGCCGAGCACGCCGCTCTCCTTGTTCAGGTAGTCAGCCATCTCCTGCGGCTTCTTGCCCAGTTTCTCCATGATGTAAGTGACGGCAGAAGCGTCGATGTCACCAGAGCGGCTTCCCATCATCACACCTGCCAACGGCGTCAGCCCCATAGAGGTATCCATGACCTTGCCGTCCTTGATGGCAGCAACAGACGCACCGTTACCGATGTGGCAGGTGACAATCTTCAGGTCCTTGATGTCCTTGC
Source organism: Prevotella sp. UBA2746 (assembly GCA_002353555.1). Lineage (GTDB taxonomy): Bacteria > Bacteroidota > Bacteroidia > Bacteroidales > Bacteroidaceae > Prevotella. Next base: position 16,862 of record DEJO01000032.1, read on the forward strand.
CCAGTATCTCTGCTACCCGATGAGAGACATAACGGTGGCTGGTTCCGTGGAAACCATAACGGCGAACGTGGTACTTCTCATAGATTTCGTAAGGAACGGCATAGAGATAGGCATAGTCGGGCATGGTGGAATGGAAGGCATTGTCGAAGACGGTAACCTGCGGAACGGTAGGCATCAGGTGGTCAACGGCACGGATTCCTTTCAGGTGTCCGGCATTATGGACGGGTGCCAGGTCGCAAAGGCTCTCGATACCGTCCTCTACACTCTTGTCGACAAGACAACTCTTCTCAAACAAGTCGCCACCCTGCACGATGCGGTGACCGACGGCGTCAATCTCGTCCAGGCTCTTGATGGCACCATACTCCGGACTCAGCAAGGTCTGGAACACGAAGTTCACACCCTCCTTGTGGTCGGGCATGTCGTGCATCAGCGTCTTTTTCTCACCATTGGGCAATGTCAGCTTCAGGAAAGCCTCGTCCAGGCCAATACGCTCTACACCACCTTGTGCCAGGACGCTCTCGTCGTCCATGTTATACAGTTTGTACTTGATAGATGAACTACCACAATTTAATACTAATATCTTCATATTATTTTAAATGAAGAATGAAGAATGAAGAATGAAGAATCAGTAAACTGGCTCCTCCTCCTACTTACTTCATTCATGATTAATCAAATTATTATTTTTCTTTGTTGTCTTTATGGATGAAACCAACATGGCTATGATTTCTGAACAATCATCAGCCATGCTGCTAAATTCATTTAATGTCAGATGACCGGTGTCTTTCAGTAGATTCAACCAGTTCATCGTCTCATTAGCTTCTTTTAAAGAGATAGACAATTTTGCGATGAAGTCTGAAGGACTCTGAGCAAATTCAGATTCGTGAACGTTAGCAGATATAGAAGTTCCAGAGCGTAAGACTTGCTTATATATGGAAGCTAACCTCCAATCGTCATTCGACAAATGCAGGAACATTTTTACGATTCTTACTGCAAAAGCATAACTCTTAGTATGCAATACAGAACCTTCCCGCTTATAGCTAATCATTTCAGACTGACTTTATTCTTCATTCTTCATTCTTCATTCTTCATTCTCTACCCCTTTGCGTCCATAGCCTGGCAAGCAGTGATGGCTACCATGTAATAGATGTCGTCAACAGAGCAACCGCGGCTCAAGTCGTTGACAGGACGTGCGATACCTTGGAGGATAGGACCAATGGCAATGGCATCACCGAGGCGCTGAACGAGCTTATAGCCGATGTTTCCAACCTCAAGGTTCGGGAATACCAATACGTTGGCATGTCCTGCGATGTCACTACCCGGTGCCTTCTTCTCACCTACAGAAGGAACGAGAGCAGCATCAGCCTGCAACTCACCGTCAATCTTCAGTTCCGGATCGAGTTCCTTAGCCAACTTCGTAGCCTCTATGACCTTGTCAACCACCTCGTGGGTAGCACTGCCCTTGGTTGAGAAGCTCAGCATGGCAACACGCGGGTCGGCAAAGCCGGCAACGCTCTTGGCAGTCTGTGCCGTGCAAACGGCAATCTGAGAGAGCTGGGATGCATCGGGCATCGGGGTCACGGCGACGTCGCCAACGACGAGAACGCCGTTCTCTCCATACTGCTGCTGCTTGGAGATGAGCAACATACCACCACTCACACAGCTGATGCCGGGAGCGCACTTGATAATCTGCAGTGCCGGGCGCAGGGTGTCGCCAGTCGTGCTCAGCGCACCGGAAATCTGTCCGTCGGCACCTTCTGTCTTGATAATCATACATCCCAGATACAACGGGTTCTTCACCAACTCGCGAGCCTGCTCGATAGTCATTCCCTTCTTTTTGCGCAGCTCGGCAAGCAACTGAGCATATTCCTCACTCTTCTCGTTGTTCTCCGGGTCGATGATCGTAGCCTCACCGATGTGGGTCAGTCCCCATTCTGCGGCTAACTTGGCAATCTCGTCTGGGTTACCAATGAGAATCAACTCTGCCAAACCGTCTGCCAATACCTTGTTGGCAGCACGTAGGGTACGCTCCTCGGTAGCTTCGGGGAGCACAATGCGCTGCTTGTTTGCCTTAGCACGCGCACAAATTTGCTGTAATAAATCCATAGTTACTATTGTTTAATATCAATATATGTGTTTTTACTCATACAGTTTGCAAATTTAAAAAAATAATTCGACATAGCCTTTTATCACTTGTTATTTTTTCAAAAAACATTGGATTTCATCCAATATGTTCTTGTCACACGCCAGATTTAACTCCATTTTCTGACCGTCTTTTTGGTACTTTGCTGCCGTAAGTGCAAGAAAATCAGCGACTAAAATGAATATTCAAGATAACATGAACGAATAAAAACGATAAAATAAAAATCGTATTAGGCTTGTTTCTAGTTTTCTTTCAGTACTTTTGCACCAAAGAAATACAGAAACATTAAAATAGTGCCCATGAACGGAACCGACGAAGTATTATTTAAAAGAGCTCAGAAGGCTATCGTCAACAATGAGCTTTACTTGCGTGAAGACATGTCTCGCAAGTTGTTAGACAAATATGTACACATACCGAAAAACAAGTTTGCCAATGTTTTTCGCGAGCATACAGGTTTTGCATTCCCGCAGTATATCAACAGTTTGCGTTTAGAGCGTGCGTCTAAGATGTTGTTAGAGCAGCCCAAGCACACTATTGAGAGTATTGCAACAGATTGCGGAATACCTGTTGCCCAAACATTCTATCGGGTTTTCCGTGAAAAGTACGGAATGACACCGACTGAATATCGTAAGAAGTACATGAAGTAATTAACACCTTAAACAACAAAAAAGAAGAATCCTCTCTGTGATAGGGAGGATTCTTTCGTTTATCCGTTCACAGTAAAACACTGTTCCGCTGACTACATGGCGAGTTCGGTAGTCAGGATGCTCTCCAACTGTTCTGCAGACAGTCTCAACTGGAACTGTCCTTTTATGGCGACACTGATTCGCCCCGTCTCCTCAGAGACCACGATAGCAATGGCATCGCTCTCCTGCGAAATGCCCATGGCAGCGCGGTGGCGCAGCCCCAGATGCTTGGGAATATCCTGATCGTGGCTTACGGGAAGGATGCAACCGGCAGCCTTGATGCGCTTCTTCGAGATGACCATTGCACCGTCGTGCAGCGGTGAGTTCTTAAAGAAGATGTTCTCTATCAGCCGCTGGTTGATAAGGGCATCGATACGGTCGCCCGTGTCGACGATATCATCCAATGGCGCAGCCCGCTCCAGTACAATCAGGGCTCCTACCTTTCCGCGGCTGAGGCTCATGCACGCCATCACGATGGGCATGATGCTTTCTTTGTCTATCTTTACCGCCCGCTTGCCAGTAAAGAACTCAGCTACCCCCTTCAGCTTACGGTGAGCCCCCAGATTGTAGAAGAACTTCCTGATTTCCTCCTGAAAGAGCACGATCAAGCCGATGACACCCACACTCACCAACTTGTCCATGATGCTGCCCAGCAAGCGCATCTCCAGCACCTGACTGACAAACAGCCATACCAAGACAAAGACCATGATGCCGACAAAGACGTTCAGCGAACGCGACTCCTTCATCAACCTATAAATATAATAGAGCATCAGTGCCACCAGCACGATGTCGATGATGTCCTTTATTCCAAACTCAAAAAATGTCATGGCTCACCTTTTTATCTATATCACTTTTTTATATTTGCCTCAACCTGACGACTTCCACCGCCGCCTTCACGTCGTGTACGCGAAGGATGGAAGCACCCTTGAGCAAAGCCACCGTGTTCAGGGCTGTAGTACCGTTGAGAGCCTCATCGGGAGTGATGTCCAGCAACCGCCAGATCATCGACTTCCGGGAGAGCCCTGCCAGCACCGGCAACTCCATGATGCCGAGCTGGTCCATAGCCTCTAACACCTCGTAGTTCTGCTCCAAGGTCTTGCCGAAGCCGAAGCCCGGATCGAGGATGATGTCTTTCTGTCCAAGGTCGCGCAACTGTTGTACCTGACGGGCAAAGCCCAGCAACATGTCACGAATCGTCGGTGCTGACGACATCAGTACATAGGCTACCTGCAACTGTGCCACCAGCCGGAACATCGGCGGATGCTGTTCGCTGCCGCCACCCACGTCGTTGATGATGCCCACCCCGAACTCCTCGACAGCCATCTTTGCCACTTCAGGACGGAACGTGTCTACCGACACGATGGCATCGGGCTGCTCCCGCCGCACGACCTGTAAGGCGAAGCGCAACCGTTGCATCTCTTCTTCGCTGCTGACAGCTACAAAACCCGGACGGGTCGAACAGGCACCTACGTCTATCATCAAGCCACCTTCGGCTATGATACGGTTGGCACACTGCGCTATCTCCTTCTCCGTCTGCATCCGCGAACCCGCATAAAAGGAGTCTGGTGTGCAGTTCAGAATGCCCATCACGCACGGTTGTGACAGGTCCAACAGCCTACCACCTACATTCAGCAACTTGTCGGCAACTTTTTTCATGAGCACAAAAGTAACGATAATTATTGAAACGGCAAAGATTTTTTGTCTGTTCTATTCGTCAAAATGTTTTTTTTACAATACCTTTGCACCAAACCATAACGGAAATACGCACAGTAATATGGACATCAAACAGCTATATCAACTTTACAAGCAGCACCCCTGCATCACGACAGACTCGCGCGAATGCCCGGAAGGAAGCATCTTCTTGGCGCTGAAAGGCGCATCGTTCAACGGCAACCTCTTTGCCACCCAAGCCTTGGAGAAAGGCTGCTCCTATGCCATTATCGACGACCCGAAGGTGTATGAGGAGAGTATGGGGAAAGAGAACAAAGAGAGCGACGGGAAAGGGAACGGTGGAAACGGGGGAATAACAGACAGGCTCATCCTTGTTGACGACTGCCTGCAGACCTATAAGGACCTGGCACGTGAGCATCGCCGGCAGTTCAGCATCCCCGTCATCGGCATCACCGGCACCAACGGCAAGACCACAACGAAAGAACTGGTTACCACCGTCCTGTCAGAGAAATACCATGTCCTGGCTACACAGGGCAACTTCAACAACGACGTAGGCGTGCCGAAGACGCTCTTCCGCCTCAATGCCGACCATGAGATTGCCGTCATCGAGATGGGAGCCAGCCATCCGGGTGACATCAAGACGCTGGCAGAGACGGCAGAACCCACCTGCGGAATCATCACCAACGTGGGACGTGCCCACCTGCAAGGCTTCGGCTCCTTTAAGGGCGTCGTCAAGACGAAGGGCGAACTCTATGACTTCCTGAGCCGTCGTGAGGGCAGCGTCATCTTTATCAATGCCGACAACGAACACCTTATCAACATCCTGCCCGACAACGCATGGGTGTCGCCCTACAGCACTCACGTAGAGAACGCCGCCGACTGCGTATGCGGAGAAGTCGTCTCGTGCGCACCCTTCCTCTGTTTCCGCTGGCGCGAGACGCAGACCGACCTTGACGAGAAGGGAGAGAAGGCACAGTGGTATGAGGTGCAAACCCACCTCATCGGTGCCTATAACATCGACAACATGCTGGCTGCCATCACCATCGGACTCCAGTTTGCCGTTGAACCTCGCCAGATATGCCATGCCTTAGCGTCGTATGTCCCACAAAACAACCGTTCGCAGCTTACCGAAACTGCTAACAACCACCTCATCGTAGATGCCTATAACGCCAACCCCACCAGCATGGAGGCTGCCATCAACAACTTCCGCATCATGGAGGTAGAGAACAAGATGGCGATTATCGGACAGATGGGAGAGCTTGGCGAGGTAAGCCGTGAGGAACACGGCAAGGTGGTCAACATGTTGCGGAAAAGCCAGTTTGACAAGGTGTGGCTCGTCGGCGACGAATACAAGGACATCAAGTGCCACTTCCGCAAGTTCCACGACGTTGAGGAGGTGAAGGCAGCCATCGCAGAGGAACAACCGCAAGGCTACTACATCCTCATCAAGGGCAGCAATGCCGTCAAACTGTTCCAGTTGCCGGAATTGCTATAGGTTACGCCCAATCCACCACAAGACGGCGGAGATGCCTAATGCCCAAAGGAAGGGTTGGCTGGTAAGACAGGCATATAGCTTAGGGAAAGGACGCTGGAACAGCCAGGAGAAGAATAGCAGCAGGAGCACGGGTGAGACGATGACAAAATAGGCATTATAGTCCCATGCTTCTGCAATCCGCAGATGCAACAGGCTGTGGATGGCACGTTGCATGCCGCAACCCGTACACTGGTAGCCTGTCAACTCTAGGAAGATGCACTTGGGATAGAGCGACGATGCCGTGGGTTCATACAGGAAATAGACCATTGCCAGCACCGCCAAGGCAATGCAGCACCATATCTTCACGCTATTTCTTTCATACATCAGACTCTGTCCCTTCTTGTTATACCCGACAAAAATAACGCTTTTCAATGCCTCGACCAAAAAAATCCAAGTTTTTTTTTGCGTTATCCCCGTTTATTCGTACCTTTGCAACCGCTTTCGGGCAATCGGGATGTAGCGCAGTTGGTAGCGCACTACGTTCGGGACGTAGGGGTCGGGCGTTCGAGTCGCCTCATCCCGACATAAAAAAGAGCAACGAATGTTGCTCTTTTTGTGTTTAGGAACGTAGTGCTCTGAGCCAAAGGTGTCAGAAACCGATACGTGGTTTAGCGGTTGGGACATCAATAGGCTGGATGTCTGCCGGCGTAATCTGGAAGAGGTGGCGGCGGTCGCTGACACACTGGCGCACACACCGGTGGGCATGGTTGATGTAGATGCGGTCGAGCTGGTTAGCCACGAACCGTGCATTGCCCCATGTTTTCAGGTCGCGTACCTTGTAGGCATCGGCTATCAAGGCTTTGTATTTCGCCCATGCCGCCCGCGTAAACTCATAATCGTATTCACCGACGCGCCGTCGGGTGATCTCCAGCAACTCTTCGATGCTGAAGTCCGGGAACTCGAAGCGGTTAGGAAAGCGCGAGTTGAGCCCAGGATTGAGTTCCATGAGTCGGTTCATCTCTTCTTTGTAGCCGCAGAGCACGATGGCAATGTTGCGTTGGCTCTCGTCGGCAAGGACATCCATCAGAAGAGGGATGACCAGTTTGCCGGGGTCGTTCTTGTTGTCACTGTTCAGGAGGTACGCCTCGTCCACCATCAGCACGCCTCCTTGTGCCTTCTCCACGACCTGTCTCACCACCTTCTCCTCATCGCCCCAGTTGGTACCGATGAAGGTGTTGCGTCCGCAGACGACGACATGCCCCTTAGTCAGCACGCCAGCCTCTTTGAGCATGGAGCCGAATATCTTGCAGACGGTGGTCTTACCCGTACCCGGTCTTCCGAGGAAAAGGCTGTGCAATGCTACCCGGTGACGCTTGCCGTGTGGGTTCAGGCATTGCATCATGCGGTTGTAGCGCGAAAGTTCAGTCAGTTCCTCCATCCGTTTCCTGATGTCGGCACATCCCACCAGTTTGTCCAGCTCCTCTTCAGGATGCTTCAGCGGCTTCAGCACCTCCACGTGTACGGTGGTGTTGGCACCTTGTTCCACGTCTCCGTCAGGGATTTCCGTGTCGTCGTCATGTTCGAAGTCTGGCAAGTCATCCCAGTCAATGCCGTCATCCTCGTCCTCATCATCAGGATGATCCCACTCGTCGGCTTCCTCCATCAGCGCCTTCTCTTTCCTTTCCGCCTCGATACGCTCCATCTCGTCAATGGAGTCCAAGTCATCGTCCTTGTTATATTGAGAACTGTTGACAAATTCATCCAGCATACGGGTGAACTCCTCTTCGTCAGTTTCATCTTCCTCGACGATTTTCTGCGGTTCCTCCACCATTGTGAAATAGTCCTCCAGGGTGACAGGTGTCAGTTTTCTGCCGCTGGGATACAAGATGCCGTCTTCGTCGAGATCCTCCTTGTGGATGAGTGCGGCACGCTCGTTATCCTCCTCCTTTCCCGTTGCTATCTCCCGGAGCATCCTTTCCGTCACCCTGGGACGCAGCAGGTTGTCCACGTAGTCGTGCACATGGTCGCGTGTCCAGTGGCGAATGGCTCCCGACGCATAGGCTTCCGTCACCAGTTGGCGCAGGTGGAAAGCCGCTTCCCGGTTGAAGTATAGGTTGCGTGTCTTTGCCATCCAGAAGAAGAAGTGCACCATCTCGGCAGGAGTCATCATACCCACTTCAGCCCGGTTGCTTGCGTTAAAGAACTTTCGGAAGGCAGGCTCCACCTCCAAGAGGTTGTCTATTTCCGCTTTCGTACCGTAGATGACCGTCACCGTTTCGCGCTTGTAGTCCATGGCGTTCTGCAGGATAGCCTGACGGATGGGTGTTCCTTCTTCGGTCGACAGGATGCCCGGCTCAAGTATGGCGTAGAACTTCTTCTCGTTAAAGCTGCGAAAGGTAGACAAGATGTTGAGCCCATCGTTCTTGGGAAACTTCAGGTGCAGCTCCCCATACGGGTCTTCCACGTTCGACGCGTCGTAGAGACTGTCACAATAGAGGGTGGTGAAGGTATAGTCGCGAAAGGCAAGATAGCGGAAGTAGGTCAAGGTCTGCGAGGCATAGGTATCGGTCTCAGCCGTTATCAGGAAGTTGTTGCTGAATAAGATAGGGTTGGCGTCGCCCTTTTTCAAGACCTCGTCAGCCCATTCCCACTGCTTCGTTTGAATCACCCAGCACTTGATGGGAAAGATGCCGGGTATCTCATTGAATATCCTGAACCATGTACTATGCCCTGATGCCTTGTTGAAATACCTTGCCAGCGTGCGCTCTGGCGTGATGCCCGTGCACCGCTCTTCACCGATGAACGTCAGGTTCATCCCCTCCTGGTCCAGCATGAAGTCAGCCTTCCACGTCACCCGCTCCTGGTCGCCATGCTGACAGGTCATCAGCAGCATGTACTTCCCCGCCATCCACATCTGCCTGATAGGGATGCAGACTTCCAATACATGTTTATTATAGGTGTAGGCTGAAGGTTGTTCGCGATGGGTCAGCCAGCCCATCAGCGTGTAAGTTTCGTCATAAATGTAGAAATCGTAGTCTATTGTCCGCGGCATGTTGTCATTCAGGCACGCCGTGACTTTCAAGTCAGAGGGTTGGAAAGCTTCGTTCATGTCATTGCTGTTGTTGTCCAGCATTGTCATCTTGAAAATGTTACCGTTTCTCATAAGTATAATGTTTATTTTTCGGGAGTTAGCCGCTTTGCGGCGAAGATAAAAACCAGCAGTTCCGCATATTCACATACGGAATCAGAGAGAGAAAAGGAAGTCTCGTCACAGTTGTTCCAACAATGTCAAAGAGCGCATTCGCCCCGATACCCCATTCCGTTGATGGAGAAGGGCGCAAGAGTTACAGTCCGACTGATACGGACATAGGTTTTGCCTGATGGCATCTGATTAAGAAAAAGTGGTGCTTTTTACCTGTCTTTCATTTCATTTGATGGATTGCGGGTGCAAAGGTAGAGAAAAAGAAACGAATGCACCAAACATTTTTCCGACTATTTTTTGCCTTTAACATTTCATACTGTTCATACGGCTACGCCTGCAAGCGTTGGTCTTGACAACAATGGGGATGGTAGACGAAAAACGGGTGTGGGTCTTCATGGCAGCACATTGCTCACAGGAGGGTTAAACCTTTATGTCGGCAGTGCGTCAAAATACTCGTATGAATCGATTGATACTTTTTTGTCTGCTCTTGTTCAGTGCAATCGGAGCAGATGCTCAGGGTGTGGTCAAGGGCAAGGTACTTGACAAGAAGACGAATGAACCATTGGAGTTTGTGAATGCCGTGGTGCTGAAGCGCGGCAGCGACAAGATACTGAAGGGGGCATTGACCGATGTTTCCGGCAACTTCACCGTGCCAGGCCTTGCCGATGGCGACTATACGCTGAAGATTTCCTACACCGGATATAAGGATTTGATGCGAAATTTCACGGTTTCATCGAAAAACCGCATTCGTAATTTCGCGCTGCTCTACCTGTCGGAAGATGCCCACATGCTACAAGAAGTGACGGTGACGGGACAACGTTCGGAGATGAAGTTGGAGGTAGACCGCAAGTCGTTCAACGTAGACCAGCAGATTAGCAACGCCGGCGGCTCTGCTTCGGATGTATTGGAGAACATCCCGTCTGTCGAGGTAGACCAGGACGGCAACGTCTCCCTGCGCGGCAACAGCAGCGTGGAGGTGTGGATCAACGGCAAGGCAAGCGGACTGACCAGCGACAACCGCTCGGAGATTCTGCAGCAGCTGCCTGCCGAGAGTATCGAGCGCATCGAGGTCATCGACAACCCGTCAGCCAAGTTTTCGGCTGAAGGGTCGGCAGGCATCATCAACATCGTCCTGAAGAAAGACCGCAAGGCAGGGTACTACGGCTCCGTCCAGGTGGGTGCCGACACGCGGAAAGGCGCACAGTCGAGCTTCAACTTCAACTACAACAGCGGCAAGCTGGATGCCTTTATCAACGTGGGCTACCGCCACCGCCACAGTGAAGGCGGTGCCAACAGCGACCAGACGTTCATGAGCACCAACAGCTACCAGCGGTATAACACCCGTAGCGACAACCAAGGCAACAACCTTTTTACGCGCGGAGGCATCACCTGGCACGCTACCAAGAAAGACGACCTGTCGCTGACGGGTATGATGATGCACGGTGGGTTCAACAACAATAACATGACTCCCTACCACTACGGCACCGTCGGCGCTGCAGAAGACACGCGCACCATGTACCGTTACACCACGGGCAGGGCACGCATGCACATGTATCACGGCGAAATGAACTACCGCCACAACTTCACCGACCGCCACTTCCTCGACTTCACCGTCTCCTTCAACTCGTGGAAGTCCAACAACGACAACTTCTATCAGGACAGCACGGTGTATAATAATTCACAATTGACAATTGACAATTCACAATTGATAATTGACAATTCACAATTCACAATTGACAATGGACAATTAAGACCTACGGAATACATGTACCAGAGCCGTCCGCAGAACATCAACAACCGCGCATGGGAGGTGAAGCTCGACTACGAGAACCCGGTCAGCGAGCACTTCATGTTGCAGGCGGGCTACAACGGACGCTTCTCTCACGAAAACACGCCGCAGGAGTCATACATAGACAAGGTGAACTTCGACGGTTCAGCGGCTGTCGAAGACAAGGCTTTCTACAACCGATTCATCTACGACATGGACGTACATGCGCTCTATGCCACGGGAACTTTCAAGTTTGGAAAGTTCGGAGTGATGGCAGGCCTGCGCGGAGAATACTGGAAGGTGAACACAAAGAGCTACAACTGGGAGCAGGAACACAACTCAATGGACAATTCACAATTCTTGGACGAGCCAAGCGGCAAAGCCGAGCGGACAATTGACAATTCACTTCAACCTTCAACCCTCACCCCTCAACCTTTCAAAAAGGACTACTTCCAGCTCTTCCCCAGCATTTTCCTCTCCTATCAGATAACGCCCACGCAGCAGTTGCAGCTCAACTACACGCGCAGGCTGAAGCGGCCGTGGGGCGGACAGCTCAACTCGTTCAAGAACACGCGCGATGCGACGGTCATCACTTACGGTAACCCGGAGCTCACGCCGGAGTATTCCAACTCCTTCTCGCTGAACTACCTGAAGCAGTGGACGCAACACTCGCTGCTCGTCTCGCTCTACTACCGCCCCACCACCGACGTCATGCAGCGCATCACCTACCGCAGCAGTGCCGACGGGCTGATGTACCAGACCAACTTCAACGTGGCAAAGAGCACCAGTTCGGGTCTGGAACTGACGATGAAGAACAAGTTCTTCCGCATTCTCGACCTCAGCACCAGCGCCAACTTCTATTATTATAAGATCAACGGCTTCGACTTCGACATCGACGGACAGACCGTCAGCGGCAACGGCAGCAACAGCTTCACGTGGAATGCACGCATGCAGGCAAGCCTGATGCTGCCCTACGACATCTCCGTACAGCTCACCGGCCGCTACCGTTCGCGCCAGGTGACGGCACAAGGCTACCGCAAGTCCAACTACAACATCGACCTGGGCGTGCGCAAGAACTTCTTCAACAAGAAGCTGACCGTGGCACTGAACTGCCGTGACCTGCTGAACTCGCGCCGCTGGCGCAACTATACGGTGAGCGACGACTTCGTGCGCCATCAGGAGAACTGGCGCAACGGGCGTTCCGTGCGCCTCACCGTGACGTGGAACTTCGGCAACAACAACAGCAAGAAGAAGCGCATGCCGCAACAACAACAGGGCGACCAGCAGGAGAATGACTTCAACAGCAGCTACGAAGGTGGTGGTGAAGAGTAGGAATCGTGCGCAACCAAAGCGGTTGTACATGTCATGGCTTATCCCTCCCCGATCATTTCTTGATAACCTTGCGTCCGTGATGGATGAAGAGTCCCTTTCGTGTCGGTGCTGACTGCAGACGCTGACCGTCCAGTGTGTACCAGAAGTCATCCGCCTTAGTCTTCAAAAAGAAGTCAGCCCCATCAATGGAATTGATGCCTGTGGCACAATCCAGACTGAGTGAGACCTTTGGAGCCTCAAAGACATCGTCAACAGTCCGGTCAATATAGAGCACAAAAGCAGCATGGAAACCATTCAACGTGATGTTGTCATTGTCTGGATAATACAGTTTATTTTCCTTACCCATATACAAGGTATTCGTATCGCCATTGACCAACAGCACCGGACTATAGGTTCCCACAAAGTCTACATAGTCGGTCTCGACATTCGAGTAGCCATACTTGACGGTAACATGATTGAATGGAGGGTCAATGATATCATAAGTAGGGCCGAACCTATAGAGATACGGTTTACCTGCCTCCAGTGACTTGAGCGTGCCGGTGAAGTTCAGATTCAGCGTATTAGACACCTCATCATAGGTACTTCCCTGAAGGGTGACGATGTCTGCACCTTGCAGTTTCGTGCCCTGGATATCATCGATATCGAAAGGCAGTACGATGGTATGCCATTTCCCGTCGTTGATTAACACATAACTCATCAGTTCGACTTTCTCAGCCTTTATTCCGTCATAGTCGTCGAGCAAGTCATCATTATCCTTGTCGCTGTACAGTTTTAGGTCGGTCAACTGGAAATCCGACTCCTGACTCTCGAAACGATGCGTCTCGCCATTAAGTGAAACAGATGCAGTGGCAGTATATGTCTTGGTGGTAAGTCCACTTTCCACATCCACCTCAGTAACAGGACCTGTCACAGTGACATCGGGAGTAGCAGTTGTACCATTATTAGCCTTCACCGTCAGTCTCGCATTCAACAAATTGTCATCCCATTTCCAATCAACATCCGTAATGCGATATCCGTAACGGGCGTAAATCTCCATATCTTTCGTCACCTCGATGACATCACCAGGCTGCTTCAGATGCGTTCTGCCGTTGAACTCTATAATCGACCTCACAAGATATGGGTCCACCAACCAACCCATGAAGTCGTAAGTGTCGAAAGGCATTGGATTGGGCAGTGTGAAAGTCGTGCCCTTTTCCACTTTACGCTGCTCACCGGCATCATAGGTTCGGTCGCCCGTAATGGCAGGCTCATAGAGTGTAAGTTGCCATGTCTCAGGCTCGTTGGAGCCTTCCAGCCCACAGACACATTTACCATTGACGAAGTCGTGCTTCTCGCAAGCCCGTTCCCCACAGTACTTACAGGTGAGCTGATGGTCATGTTTGTCTATTACATTATAGCTGATAGCACCATCAGTTTCATGGATGCAAAGCTCTATCTTTGCATAGTTACGCCATTTGCAAGCTGCCACACGCTCAGCTGCCGTAAAGACACGCTCGATTGATTTCCGACCAGAGCCTGCCGATACCATCATAGGCTCCACATCGTCCTTGAAGACCAGACTGACGCCATTACCATTTTCCTTTTGGCTCTCATTTTTACCGCTTCCGATGGCACTGCCACCTTCAGCATAGGTAGCATTGCAACCAGCACCAACGAGCGCCTCTATGACACCGCCCTCAATGGCGACCTCGCCTCCTTTGCCTTTATATCCGCCTCCGATGCCGGCAGCGTCGGTACCACCTGAGGCGAAAACGACACCGTCCGACACAACTACTTTACGTCCGCTGCCTTTGCAGCCACCTCCGATACCGGCTCCTTCCTTACCGCCTGTTGCATACACATCGCCGCCTTTGATGGTGAGGTTGACACCGTCAGAACCGTCTCCGCCACCGATACCGGCACCTTGCTTACCGCCATTGGCTAATACTTCACCACCGTAGATGATTACCTCAGTATCAGTGTTCTGACTGTTTCCCTGGCCATAGACAGTACTGCCACTGCCTATACCGGCACCTTGCAGGCCACCATAGGCGGTCAGCCTGCCACCATATATATAAGTATTACCGACGCTACCACCTGAGTGTGAGCCATTCATTGCTACAGGATCGTAACCGCCGCCGCCGCCAAGACCGGCAGCATATTCACCACCAGTGGCTGTAACCTCGCCACCATACTGGTAGTAGGTGACACCATGATTCTTAGAGGTAGTCCAACCGGCTCCGCCTCCAATGCCGGCACCACTGTCGCTACCTGTTGCCTGCACGAAACCGGCATAGACCGTTACAGAACCTCCCGTGAGGGGCTTGCCACTCTTACAAGCACCATTGCCGATACCTGCTCCATAGCCTCCATCCAATACAGAGTGACCTGTTTTGCGTGAAGCAGTAATGCGGCATCCATGAATCTCTAAATCACCGATGGTCTCACCTTCATGTCCACCGATAGCGGCTTGATTTTTACGATTATTGCTGATGTTCAATTGTCCCTGGTGATCAAAATCTGCTCCATTTTCAGTCTGGCTGTATATGTATAATTGATGACCTGCGGGCAGATGAATACCTCGACCGATATTCAGTTTAACATCGTTTTTGATGATCAGGTGGACATCGGTTCCTTGCACTTCCAAACATTCATAATCCTGCTTGACATCTTTATCCGCATAATACCACCCATCCTGAAGTTTTAAATTTGATGGCAGCGGTTTGGTATCAACATACTCCAGGGTTCTGTCCACACGCTCTTCTGCTGAGTTCCAAGAACATTTATAATAAGGAGTAGTTCCTTTCCGAGGTGTCACCTGAACAGGCTGCGGATTTTCTGGTGTGCCGATGTCAAGGACCACATCAAGAATATCATCAGCACTCATCTTATGACCTTTCAGATGAAACTGTGCCTGGTATGCAGGCAAGGTGAAGTCCGCCTTCGATGGCGATAGTACGATTCCGTCGTCATTGGTCATCAGGTATTCATCACCACCACTGGTCATCTTCTGAGGTGCAAAGCGTCCGACAAAATCGACCAGGCTGGTACTGACAGTCTTCGTAGAGGGGTCGGCATCCTCGATTTTCACGTTAAAGAACGTCGGTGAGTTCTGATCGTAGACATCCTTGAAATTCTTCTCGTCATAATCGGTGGCTTTATTCCATCGTATGAGATAAGGTTTGCCGGCCTCTATCTTGTCGACCTCCTGAAGCCATAGCGTCAGCCTGTTATCGGCAAGCGTACTGTTAGACAGGGTATAGACTTTGCCGCCTCTCAGTATTTCCTGTTGACTGAGGTTGTCGACGGAGAAAGGCAGGCAGACCGTATTCCATTGTCCGCCCATCAGAAACGTGCGGTTGTGCAAGACGGTGTCAAAAATCCTGCCTTTGAATTGCTGCAAGTTACTGTTGTTGACAAAGCATTCAGCACCCAAAGGCAAACGATTCGAGCTGATATAGCAGAACTGTGAACTATGTATGAGGTTCACTTTATTGGAAGTTTGGAACTGACCTGACTCCTCTGACGTTCCTGTGAAGACAATCATATTGTCATCGAGTTCCATCGACCCGTTATAGTCTGCTTCCTTTCGGCCGCCACCGATGCCTGCCACATTGGTGTTACCACCCTTGGCAATGATGGTACCACCTGTGATTTTCATGTTAGCCCCCTTGCCGCCGTCACCGCCACCGATGCCGGCACCGTAATAGGTACCTGTGACAGCCAACTGGATAATGATATCCGAAGCTATGTCCATCACTGTCGACCCAAGAGCTGCATATTGAAATCCCCTACCCGCATAACTGGAAAACTTATCTGCTGAGCGAGAACTCTTGGTGTAGACTCTGAAATCGTTCATGGCAGCATACATCCAGCCCTGATCTGTAAACCAGCCTACTTTGACATAGCCACCACTCGCCACCACTTTTCCGCCACTGATATTGATCGTACCGCCATTGCCGCTGTTACCACCGCCGATGCCAGATCCTTTTCCTATGGAGAATGCACCGATATAGCCACCTTGGATATTGATGGTACCGTTGTCACCATGGTTTCCTCCTCCGATACCTGCTCCGTCAACAGAAGATGCCGTTATGAGTCCGTCTTTAATCGTGATGATATGACTTTTTGCCCCATCACCACCACCAATACCAGCACCCTTCACACTGGTAGCCGTCACGATGGCATCGCCCGAAATCTCGATCTCGCCCTGGCACGTTCCGCCTTTTCCACATCCAATACCGGCACCATCAACAGCACGTGCTATGACGGTACCTCCAGAGATAGTAATCTTGTCACGCATAATTCCAAAGAGGCCGGAACCGATAGCTGCCGCCTTGTTGACATCCGTATGGGGATTGGTAAGTGCTTTGGCCTCCACATAACCACCGTCAATGGTTATCTCACCACTATTGCCTTTGCGTCCTCCACCGATAGCCGCACCAGCATTCTCACTACCGATAGCTTCCACTTTCCCACCATGAATCTTGATAACGCCGCTATTGCATTTATCACCCCCACCGATGCCGGCGCCGCCAACGTCCCATGAGCCACCACCCGTTGCCAGAATCTCACCGCCGAAAATCTCAATAGGACCACCTTGATGACCAGCATCACCGCCACCGATACCAGCTCCGCCATAATGATGTCCGCGACCTCCGCCGCCTTTGGTATTGATGTAACCGTCATAGATAGTGACACTACCCCCGATGAAGCTGTCGTTGCCACCACCGATACCGGCACCCCGCCCATTGGAAACGGACATGGCCCAAATCGTACCCCCGTGTATCTCAAGGGTTCCCATACCACGTTTGTCCTGATTGCCACACCCTATAGCGGCATTGTCTGGAAAAAGGGCGTTCGTAGCCTGAAGCTTTCCTCTCTCGGCTCCATACGACTGCGAGTGGATGGTCAGTTTGTAATCGGCATCCAGCCGCACGCCGCCCTTACAATCCAGTACTGTGTTATCCTTCAGAATCAGATGAACATCGTTACCTTTAATAAACAGCACGTCTATATTGACATTCTGATCAACAAAGTACCATCCATTTTGTATTTCAATGTTGTTGCCAGTCTTTGCCGCTTCCGACAGTTTCTTGGCTTCAACGGACTTTTGCTCCCTCTCCACTACTTTCTTTGTCGGGTTCCACGAGCATTCATAATAGCTGATGGCATCAGCCCACACACACTGCCATGTCGTCAGCAGCACTAACGTTAAGAATAGTTTATTCATCTTTTGCATCCAATTATATCATAAGAACTGACGAAGCATGGAATCCATGTCTTCAAACAATGGCTGATAGTATTCCTTTGCAAAAATAGGGATTATCCATCAATGTGCCAAATATAATGGGATAATTCTTGCTTGGTCGCTGCGATACCATTCGCAGGTCGTTGTGATACTATATGTTAGTCGCTGAGCAGTCGGACGTAGGTCTCGATGGCTTGCCTGATTTCGCTGATGCCGATGTATTCGTCGGCAGAGTGGGAGCGTGCGGAGTCGCCGGGACCGAGCTTGAAGGAGGGGAAGGGCATGAGCGCCTGGTCGCTGAGGGTCGGCGACCCGAAAGGCTGCATGCCCATGTCAATGCACTTGCGGATGAGGGGATGGCGGGTGTCGATGTGAGAGGAGCCGAGTCGGAAGGAGCGCGCCTTCACCTCGCTGTGGGTGTGCTGGCAGATGATGTCATAGACCTCTTGGTTCGTGTAGAGTTCGTTGGTGCGCACGTCTACCACCATGTGACACTCGTCGGGCACTACGTTGTGCTGTGTGCCGGCATTGATGACCGTCACCTGCATCTTCGTGGCACCGAGGAAGTCGCTGATGCGCTCGAACCGGTAGCTGCGGAACCAGCAAAGGTCGTCGAGGACTTCGTAGATGGCGTTGACGCCCTCGTTGCGGGCGGCATGTCCCGACTTGCCGTGAGCCGTCACGTCGAGCACCATGAGTCCTTTCTCTGCTACGGCGGGCTGCATGCCCGTCGGTTCGCCCACGATGGCAACGTCTATCGGCGGCAGTTCGGGCAATGCCTGTACGATGCCGTCTGCTCCCGACACCTCTTCTTCGGCGGAAGCGAGGAAGATAAGATTAAAGGGGGAGGTTAACATGCGGAATGCCTGCAACAGTGACACTAAGCCTCCGCCACAGTCGTTGCTGCCCAGTCCGTAGAGCCGGTCGCCTTCGAGCGTGGGGGAGAAGGGATTGCGTGTCCAACTGCTCACCGGTTTCACCGTGTCGAGGTGAGCATTGAGCAGGACGGTCGGTCTTTTCTCGATGAAATCGGGCGAAATCACCCATACATTGTTCTTTTTGCGTTGCACGGGATAGCCGTAGCTTCGCAGTGTTTCTTCCATGATGTCTGCTACTTCCGTCTCGCTGCGGCTGATGGAAGGCGTGGCGATAAGCCTTTGCAACAATGCTACGGCATCGTTCGTATAGGTAGAAAAGTCTGTTGTCTTCATGTCTGCAAAAATACGAAATCTGCATTTAATTGCCAAATTATTTCGTGTTTTGATGAGAATTGCTTACTTTTGCGCATCGTTTAAACGGAAAAAGCTATGCAAACGAAGTGTCATCTTTCTGTTCTCATACATGAACAGGCGAAGAAGTATGGTTCCAAGCCGGCGCTCACCTTCCGTTCCTTCGGGAGTCTGAAATGGAAGTCGGTATCGTGGAATCAGTTTTCCATGCGTGTCAAGCAAGTGTCTAACGCTTTATTGAACGTGGGCATGAAGCCTCAGGAGAAGATTGCCGTGTTTGCACAGAACTGCATCCAGTATCTGTATACCGACTTCGGGGCGTACGGCGTGCGGGTGATTTCGATTCCGTTCTATGCCACCAGCTCAGAGCAGCAGATACAGTTTATGATCAACGATGGTGCCGTGCGCTTCCTGTTCGTGGGCGAGCAGGAGCAGTATGACAAGGCACACCGCATCTTCCCGCTCTGTCCTACGCTGGAGCGCATCATTGTCTTCGACTCCAGCGTGCGCATCAGCACCCATGACCCTTATGCCCTCTACTATGAGGACTTCCTGAAGTTGGGCGAAGGCTTGCCGCGTCAGTCGGAGGTGGAAGAGCTGTGGAAGCAGGCCAACGAAGAAGACCTCTGCAACATTCTCTATACCAGCGGAACGACAGGAGACTCGAAAGGTGTGATGCTCACCTACGGACAGTATCATGCTGCCATGGAAGCCAACGGCAAGTGTGTGCCGGTGACCAAGAACGACCGCGTCATCAACTTCCTGCCGCTCACCCATATCTTTGAGCGTGGATGGTCGTATCTGGCACTGACAAAGGGAGCCCAGCTCATCGTGAACACCTATCCGAAGGAGATTCAGGACTCCATGCGCGAGACCCATCCCACGTGTATGTCCAGCGTGCCCCGCTTCTGGGAGAAGGTGTATGTGGGTGTGAAAGAGAAGATAGACAGTGCCAGCCCCGTGCAGCGCAAGCTCTTCCTTCATGCACTGTCGGTAGGCAAGAAGCGCAACGTGGACTATCTGGCTCATGGCAAGCGTGTTCCGTTGCCGCTGGAGTTGGAATACAAGGTCATCAACAATACCATTCTTTCTTTGGTGCGCAAGCAGTTGGGACTCATCAATCCCAACATCTTCCCCACGGCAGGAGCCTACGTGTCGCCTGAGGTGGAGGAGTTCGTACACTCCATCGGACTGAAGATGGTGGTGGGCTACGGACTGACCGAGAGCCTGGCTACCGTCTCCTGCGACCATTTGGACGAAGGCTACACCATCGGTTCCGTGGGAAGACCTATCGAAGGTATTGAAATCAAGATTGGAGAGAACGACGAGATACTGCTGAAAGGACCGACCATCACGAAGGGTTACTACAAGCGTGACACCACCAATGCCGCTGCCTTCGACAAGGACGGCTTCTTCCATACCGGTGATGCCGGCTATCTGCACAACGGCGAGTTATTCCTGAAGGAGCGTATCAAGGACCTCTTCAAGACCAGCAATGGTAAGTATATCGCTCCGCAGATGGTAGAAGGCCTGCTGTTGGTAGACAAGTTTGTGGAGCAGGTGGCAGTCATTGCCGACCAGCGCAAGTTTGTCTCTGCCCTGATAGTCCCCGATTACAACATCTTGGAGGAGTGGGCACGCGAAAACAACATCCCGTTTGCCACCCGTGAAGAACTGTGCAGCAACAAGAAGGTAAACGAAATGATGGCTGAACGCATTGAAACGCTTACGCAGGCTCTCGCCAGCTATGAGAAGATCAAGCGCTTCACCCTTCTGGCTCACCACCTGTCGATGGAGAAAGGTGAGCTGACGAACACGTTGAAGCTGCGCCGTCCGGTAGTCTATAAGAACTACAAAGACGTCATAGACAAGATGTATGAGGAGTAGGAAATTTATAATTGACAATTCACAATTAAGCAATTCATAATTCACAATTAGGTGATTACGCAAGACCAACTGAAAGACGTGATGGAGCGGGCAGACGCACTGTACCGCTATCTGAATATAGATGCCAAGAAGGTGGAGTTTGAAGAAGAACAACTCCGCACGCAGGCACCCGACTTCTGGGAGGACCCGGCTCGGGCGCAAGCACAGATGAAAAAGGTGAAAGGCATCGAGAAATGGATTACAGGCTACAAGGATGTGCGCACGTATGCTGACGAACTGCAGCTCGCCTTCGAGTTCTACCATGACGACATGGTGAGCGAAGAAGAGGTGGATGCCGACTATGCCAAGGCCATCAAAGCCATTGAAGACCTGGAACTGAAGAACATGTTGCGTCAGAAGGAAGACCCGATGGACTGTGTGCTGAAAATCAACTCCGGTGCCGGCGGCACGGAGAGTCAGGACTGGGCACAGATGCTTATGCGCATGTATATGCGTTGGGCTGAGGCTCACGATTATAAGGTGACCATCTCCAACCTGCAAGACGGTGACGAGGCGGGCATCAAGAGTGTCACCATGGAGATTGAAGGCGGTGAATTTGCCTATGGCTACCTCAAGAGCGAGAACGGAGTACACCGTCTGGTGCGTGTCAGCCCGTTCAATGCCCAGGGCAAGCGCATGACCAGCTTCGCTTCGGTCTTCGTTACACCGCTTGTCGATGACACCATCGAGGTATATGTGGATCCGGCGAAGTTGTCATGGGACACGTTCCGTTCCAGCGGTGCCGGCGGACAGAATGTCAACAAGGTGGAGTCAGGAGTGCGACTGCGCTATTGGTATACCGATCCTGATACAGGCGAGGAAGAGGAAATCCTTATCGAGAATACCGAGACACGCGACCAACCGAAGAACAAGGAGCGTGCCATGACCCTCCTGAAGTCGCAACTCTACGACCGTGCCATGAAGAAACGTTTGGAGGCACAGGCTAAGATAGAGGCTTCGAAGAAAAAGATAGAGTGGGGAAGCCAGATTCGCTCTTATGTCTTCGACGACCGGCGGGTGAAAGACCATCGCACCAACTACCAGACTTCTGACGTCGATGGTGTCATGGACGGCAAGATTGACGGATTCATCAAAGCCTACCTCATGGAGTTCCATGTTGAAGATGAAAATTGAAAAATTGATTTAAAACAATAATAAAATGAACGAGAAAACTAAAGCAAAGAAGGCTGCTTATCAGAAGAAGCAGGAAGAACAGGGTAAAAAAGTAGTAAACTGGATTTTTGGTGTGCTCATTGTGCTCGCCATTATCTTCATGGTCTACACCATGGTTCTTGTAAGCTAAAGCCTCACCTCGCTCCCTTTCAGAAGGGAATAGAGCAGACTTGTTATGAGTGGAATAGAGACAGAGCGCAAGTTTCTGGTACACAAACGCATGGACTGGAAGGCGCAGGCGTATGCCTGCAGCCACATCCAGCAAGGCTACATGACGGCAGTGAACACCGTCAGGGTGCGCATTCGTGACGATAAAGGCTACCTGACCATCAAGGGTCCGTCGCGCGACGGACTTTCTCGCTATGAGTTTGAGAAGGAGATAACCTTGGACGAAGCGCAGCATCTGATGTTACTTTGTGAGCCTGGTGTCATCGACAAGTGCCGCTACCTCGTCAGGAGTGGCAACCATGTCTTTGAGGTAGATGAGTTCTACGGCGACAACGAAGGGTTGGTGATGGCGGAAGTAGAGCTCCAAAATGCGGATGAAGCCTACGAAAAGCCCGATTTCATCGGGATAGAGGTGACTGGTGACCGTCGTTTCTACAACCGTCAGATGCGCAAGAATCCGTTCAAGCTTTGGCGCGACACCTTGCCAGAAGAATACAGATAACAGCCAACGTACAGCCTGAAGCATTGGCAAAGAAGTCGAGCCAATCGCCGTTGCGTACACCTGCCGTGCAATGGCTTTGTGCCAGCTCCACTACGCCCCCCATCATTACGGGCAGCAACCATACATACAAGGCGACATCCGTCCACGGTTCCTTGCTTTGGAACGTCTTCTTACGGTTTCGGTACCGTTCCCAAGCTATCGTCATGCTCAGTGAGAAGTACATCACGATGTGTGTCCACTTGTCCATCATCGAAATGTTGCTCAGCGGATTCTCAGGTATCGGCACCAGGCAAATCACCCAAATTGCCGCTATCAGCACCGTTGACAGGGGGTATTTTCTTATGAATTGAAACGTTTTTCTCATCTTTCTGTTATCTTTTGCTGCAAAAATAGCGTTTTTTTTATACTTTTGCATCGTTATAACCTAAAAATAGTATGGCTTATACAGAAAGAGGAAACTTCGGAAGTAAGTTAGGAGTAATCTTGGCAACAGCAGGAAGTGCCGTAGGACTGGGCAATGTCTGGCGGTTTCCCTATATGGCAGGACAGAACGGCGGTGCCGTCTTTATTCTTATATATATAGGTTGTGTACTGTTGTTGGGCTTGCCCTGCATGATTAGCGAGTTCATCATTGGCAGACACGGAGCGTCCAATACCGCCCGTGCCTATACCAAGCTCTCCAACGGGACGGCATGGAAGTGGGTAGGCTATCTTGGGGTGCTCACCGGCTTCCTCATCACCAGCTACTATGGCGTGGTGGCAGGCTGGTGCTTGCAGTATGTCTACGCGTCGGTAGCCGGACAGCTGCATGGCGATCCCTCTTACTTCAAGAGCTATTTCGATGGTTTCAGCACCAATCCGTGGCAACCTGTCCTGTGGTTGTTCGTGTTCTTTGCCATTACACATTTTGTCATCATCCACGGCGTGCGCAACGGCATTGAGCGGGCTTCAAAGATTCTCATGCCCATGCTTTTCGTCTTACTGCTGCTGATAGTCGTGGCAGCGTGCATGTTGCCAGATGCGATGGATGGTGTGCGGTTCCTGCTGATGCCCGACTTCTCGAAGTTCAACAGCGACGTCTTCCTCGGTGCCCTCGGCCAGTCGTTCTACTCGCTGAGCATTGCTATGGGTTGCATCTGCACCTACGCCTCCTATTTCTCCCGCCAGACCAATCTTTCAGGCTCAGCCATACAGATAGGACTCATCGATTCGTTGGTGGCCATCCTTGCCGGACTCATGATTTTCCCGGCGGCAGCCTCCGTAGGTATCAGCCCCGACAGCGGTCCGTCGCTCATCTTCATCACCTTGCCCAACGTCTTTGAGCAGGCTTTCAGCAATATGCCTTTGGTGGGACTGCTCATCTCACTGATGTTCTACGCTCTGTTGGCATTGGCGGCACTGACGTCGCTCATCTCCCTGCATGAAGTCAGCACAGCATTCTTTCAGGAAGAGCTGAAGATAACACGTGGAAAGGCAGCCATCATCGTCACCGTCGTCAGCTGTGTCATCGGCACCTTCTGCTCGTTGTCGCTCGGCAACAGGGATTACCTCACGATAGGCGGCATGAACCTGTTCACGCTCTTCGACTTCGTCACTGGACAGATATTCCTGCCCATCGGCGGTTTCCTCACCTGCTTGTTCCTGGGTTGGTATGTACCCAAGAAGTTGGTCAAGGACGAGTTCACCAACTGGGGCACCCTTCGTGGTACTCTTTTCGGCGTCTACTACTTCCTTGTGCGCTATGTCTGTCCGTTGGCTATCCTCTGCATCTTCCTTAACCAGTTTGGGGTGATTTAGGGATGCCCACCCTTAGCCCCTCCTGATGGGAGGGGAGGAGAAAAAGGGAGGAAGGGAGAAGGGAGAAAGGGAGGAGGAGAAAAGGAGGAAGGGAGATAGATTGATATAAATAAAGAGTATGAAAAGAACAAACTTCGGCCAATGGGGAGTCATCCTTGCTACGGCAGGCAGTGCCGTCGGGTTGGGTAACATCTGGCGTTTCCCCTATATGACAGGTCAGAATGGTGGTGCTGCCTTCATCCTTGTCTACATCTTCTGCGTCTTTATCTTAGGCATTCCCGGCATGGTGGCAGAGTTTATCGTAGGCAGGAATGGTGCTGCCAATGCAGCCCGCTCCTACCAGCGGATAGGCCATCGGCGTGCATGGGGCATCATCGGCTACATGGGAGTCTTCACCTCTACGGTCATTCTCGGTTTCTATGCCGTTGTTGCCGGATGGTGTCTGCAATACCTGTATGCGTCCATAGCCGGGCAGCTGAAAGGCGATGCATCCTTTATCGCCCAGAGTTTCCAGTCGTTCTCTTCCCATCCTGTTCAGCCCGTCTGCTATGCCGCAGCCTTCCTTGGGATTACCCATTTCGTCATCGTCCGGGGAGTCCGCAACGGCATTGAGCGTGCCTCCAACCTGCTGATGCCCCTTCTGTTGTTGCTGTTGGTGGTCATCGTCGTTGCCGCTTGTCTGTTGCCGGGAGCCGGTGCCGGCATCCGCTTCCTGTTCATGCCCGACTTCTCCAAGTTCAATGCAGATGTGTTCATCGATGCCTTGGGGCAGGCATTCTTCTCGTTGAGTCTCGGCACCGCCTGCTTGTGCACCTACGCCTCCTATTTCTCCCGCCAGACACGTCTCTTCCGTTCAGCTATCCAGATCGCATTGATAGACTGCATCATAGCCGTCCTCGCCGGACTGATGATCTTCCCTGCTGCAGCCTCCGTGGGCGTCAGCCCCGACAGCGGACCGTCGCTCGTCTTCATCACCCTTCCCAACGTCTTCCAGCAGGCATTCTCGGCCGTCCCTGCTGTCGGCTACCTTATCTCCATCCTCTTCTATGCACTCTTGGCGTTGGCAGCTCTCACCTCTACCATCTCCATGCACGAGATAGGCACCGTCTTCTTCAGTGAGGAGTTCCAGTTACCGCGCAAACGGGCTGCCCTCATCGTCACCACCGTCTGTGTGGTCATCGCAGCCCTCTGCTCCCTGTCAGTGGGAGCCGTCCCCAGCCTGCAACTCATGGGAGTCAGCATCATGGACTTCTGTGACAAGCTTACCGCCAACTTCCTGTTGCCGACGGGAGCCTTCCTCACCTGCCTGCTCATCGGTTGGTTTGTGCCGTCGAAGGTGGTCAAGGACCAGTTCACCAACTGGGGTACCACCAGCCGCCGCATCTACGTATGCTGGCTGTGGCTTGTCCGTCTTGTCTGCCCCCTTGCCATCCTCGCTATCTTCTTCGACCAGCTGGGGGTAATGTAGGCCCCTTACCCCCCTGAAGGGGCCCCATAGCCTAACCCCTGCCCCCAACCCCTCCCGTAGGGAGGGGGATAAAGATTAGTAGATGGAGTGAATTGTTAATTGTCAATTATGAATTGTAAATGAAGAAGTTCATGTCCTTTTTCAGCTTCAACAAATCAGACCGCTACGCATTGGTGTTCCTGATTGCGTTGTCCTTGCTGGCCTTCGCTTTGATATGGTGGTTAGGCGGGCAGGCAGACCAGACGGTAGTGTCAGAACAAGACTCCACCTCTCAGCAACGTTATCGCGACAGCAGGGGTTTCGGCTATGGTGGAGACGGCTATCACCGCACCTTTTCGGGCAATCGTGGCGGCGGACGTGAATACCGTTATGACGGGTTACCGCAGGGCCGTCAGATAGAACTCTTTCCTTTCGATCCCAACCGTGCCGACAGCAGCCAGCTCATGCGTTTGGGGTTCTCTCCGTGGCAGGTACGCAACATCTACAAGTACCGTGCGAAAGGTGGTGTCTATCGGGCACCCGAAGACTTGGCACAGCTCTACGGCATGACCAAAGAGCAATATGAGACGCTGCGTCCCTACATCCGTATCTCCGACGACTTCCAGCCTGCCGCCCGTTATGTGGCACCGCCGCCCCGCTATGCCAAGTCGCCTCGCGACAGCGTGAAGTATCCTACTAAGATAGGCTTGAACGAGAAAGTCGTTCTCAACACCGCCGACACCACCCAGCTGAAGAAGGTTCCGGGCATCGGCAGCGGTTGGGCACGCCAGATAGTCAGCTACGGCAGGTTGCTGGGCGGCTATGTTGACGTGGCACAGCTGACAGAGATAGAAGGCTTCCCCAAGGAGGCACTGGCATATTTCGTCGTGCAACATCCCCATACGCAGAAGATGAACCTCAACCAACTCACGTTGAATCAGTTGCGCCGGCACCCCTACATCAACTTCTTTCAGGCACGTGCCATCTGCGACTATCGTCGTCTGCACGGTCGTCTCGACAACCTCAACCAGTTGCGGCTGCTCAGCGACTTCCCGCCAGAGGCTATCCAGCGTTTGGAACCCTACGTGACGTATTGAGTTCTTCACGGAACTGGTTAGGTGTCACTCCTGCTATACGTTTGAAGTATTTGCAGAAGAAAGAAGGGTTGGCAAAATTCATTTCATAGGATATCTGTGCATTGCTTTTGTCGGAATGTCTCAACTCCACTTTTATGCGCGTGATCAAGGCACGGTCTATCCATTCCTTGGCGGTCACTCCGCTCGTCTGACGGATAACAGTGCCCAGATAGCGTTCTGTCAGGCACATCTTTGAAGCATAGAACCCAATCTGGTGTTCGCGTGCAGCATAGCGGTTGACCAGGTAGATGAAGCGGTCAAAGATATTTTGTTCGCGTGTCTGCGAGGTTTGCAGCTGGTCTGTATGCCGGCGGTAAAGTCCGTCATAGTGAATCATGAGCGCCGCTACCATGCTGCCTACGGTCTGCGGGTTGAAGTCGGGTTGGTGTACGATGTGCCACAAGGTATCAATGATGCGGCGTGCTGTCTCTACATCACCTTCAGACACCTTTAACTGGAAATCCCTCACCTGTCCATTGAATGCCGATGGCAGTTGTCCTGGTGCAAAGGGCATGGGGAATTGGGAGAATAGAGCGATGCCCAAGATTTCCAGGTCGTCAGACATCTCAATAGGGGTGATGATGCTTCCCGGACCAAGAAAAACCAGTGTGCCTTGCTCCATCTGTTTCTCTACAAGGTTAAAGTTGACCCGCAGATGCCCACGCAATATCACCCCCAGGCGATAGTCGTTAATGGCAAAGGGCGGATTTTGCTGCATCACCAAGCGAAACACCAGCGGACAGGTGTGTACGATGCCCAGTTCGTTACTGAAGAAGATGTGTTTGCGAATCAGTTCAAAATGCGGTTCAAAGATGTTTCGCATCTGCGAGAAATCCATCAGTTTGGGTTGCTTTTCCATACGCTCTTTGCCTTGATTTACGATGCAAAGATAATGAAAATACATAAAACACACCCCTTTCTACCTGATAATCGAACAAAAAGAACATTTCTCCATGCTTTTGGGTAGCAAAGATATTGAAACTCTTCCATACCTTTGCAGTGTCATTCAGATAAACCGAGTAAAAAGAGAAACCGATAAACGCATGAAAAAAGATTATGCTATTTCCATGAACAAGTGGGTGAAAGGGCTTTTGCCTTTCTATCTGTTCATTCTTTTGCCCCTGTCTGCCCAGACGTTGCACGAATGTCAGCAGGCAGCCGGGCGCAACTATCCGCTGATACAGCAATACGGGCTGATAGAAAAAACGACGGCACTCACCGTCAGCAACATCCAGAAAGGGTGGTTGCCACAGCTGTCAGCAACGGCACAAGTCACCTATCAGAGCGACGTCACGGCATTCCCCGACCAGATGCAAGCCCTGTACCAGCAGATGGGCATCAGCATTCAGGGACTGAAGAAGGACCAGTATCGGGTGGGGATAGACATTCAGCAGACCCTATTCGACGGCGGTGCCATCAGCAGCCGGAAGGAGGTGGCGCGACAGCAGGGCAATGTAGCGACAGCCCAGAACGACGTCAGCCTGTACCAGGTGCGCAAGCGCGTCAACGAGATGTTTTTCTCCCTGCTCCTGCTCGACGACCAGATCCGGTTGAGCAGCGACCTACAGGAACTGCTTTTGGGTAACGAGAAGAAGCTGGAAGCGATGTTCCGGGGCGGAACGGCAGCACAGAGCGACTACCAGAACGTGAAGGCCGAGCGGCTGAACGCTGCCCAGCAGCTCACCAGCCTGCAATCGCAGCGGCAGGCGGTGGCGCACATGCTCAGCGTGTTCTGCGGCATTGAGGTCACTGCCCCCGTCAAGCCAGTCGCTGTCAGCACGTCTCCGGGCAACAACCGGCCGGAGCTCAGGCTGACAGACGCACAGATACAGCTCACCCATGCACAGGAGAAAGTCCTCAACGCTGCACTCCTTCCCCGTCTCTCCCTGTTTGCACAGGGGTTCTACGGTTACCCCGGCTACAACATGTTCGAAGACATGATGCGCCGCCAATGGTCGTGGAACGGCATGATTGGTGCACGTCTCACTTGGAACATCGGTGCCCTCTATACCCGCAAGAACGACAAGGCCAAGTTGCAGCTGGAGCGGCAGACGGCAGAGACCAACCGAGAGGTGTTCCTCTTCAACAGCCGGCTGGAACAGATACAGCAAGACGAGAACATCGGCCGCTACCGCAGGCTCATGGCTGCCGACGAGGAAATCGTTGCCTTGCGTGCGCAGGTGCGCAAGGCTGCCGAGTCGAAGCTCTCGCACGGCATTATCGACGTCACCGGTCTCTTGCGAGAGGTCAATGCCGAGAACGCCGCACGTGTGCAACAGTCCATGCACGAGATAGAGATGCTCAAGGAGATGTATAACCAGAAATTTACAACAAACCATTAAGATAGCGATATGAAAAAGATATTGATCATGGCAGGTGCCGTTTTGATGCTGGGCGCTTGCACAGACAAGGAAAGTGAGTATGATGCCACCGGCACCTTCGAGGCTACCGAGCTCACCGTCTCAGCTCAGTCTACGGGCGAACTCAATCCCTTCAACGTGGTTGAGGGCGGACAAGTAGCCATCGGTACTGTCGTGGGGCGTATCGACTCCAAGCAACTCCAGTTGAAGAAAGAGCAACTGGAGACCTCCCGTGGGCAGCTTGATGCCAACAGGCGGCAGCTGGCATCGTCGCGAAATGCCAGCAACAGTCGTCAGCTCGACCTGGAGAAACAGTTGTCGTCAGTCCGTCAGCAGATAGCCAACGCACAGCGTGAGCGCCGTCGCTTCTCAGAACTGGTGAGAGACGGTGCCGTTCCGCGCAAGCAGCTTGACGATATAGACTATCAGATCAAGGTGCTGGAGAGACAACTGGAGGCTACCAGCGACCAGATACGCAGCAACAACGCCAGTCTGAAGAACCAGAGTGAGGGCATCAACGCCCAGATTGACGGCATCAACGCCCAGGCTTCCGGTTTGGAGGCACAGATTCGGCAGGTTGACGACCAGATAGCTCATGCCGATGTCGTGGCTCCGCTCACCGGAACAGTCTTGGAGAAATATGCCGAGGCAGGTGAGTTCGTTGCTACCGGCAGACCATTGTTCAAGATGGCAGACACCCGACAGATGTATCTCCGCGCCTACGTCACCTCGTCACAGCTCCGTCACATCAAGGTAGAGCAGCAGGTGAAGGTCTTTGCCGACTACGGCAACGGGCAGAAGAAGGAGTATCAGGGTACTGTCAGCTGGATTTCTTCCCGTTCGGAGTTCACTCCCAAGACCATCCTCACCGACGATGAGCGTGCCGATCAGGTGTATGCCGTAAAGATACGCATCGCCAACGACGGCTATATTAAAATAGGTATGTACGGTGAAGTGAAGTTTTAATTCTCCCAACTCTCAAACTTCCAGCCCATGAATGCCATAGAAGTAAGCGGAGTCAGCAAGCGTTACGGCAGCGTGCAGGCACTCAACGACGTGTCTTTCTCTGTCGGCGAGGGTGAGGTGTTCGGACTCATCGGACCCGACGGGGCGGGCAAGACCACCATGTTCCGTATTCTCTGCACCCTGTTGCTGCCTGACAAGGGTACGGCAACGGTCGAAGGCTTCGACACGGTGACCCAGATGAAGGACATCCGCCGTTGGGTAGGCTATATGCCGGGCCGGTTCTCGCTCTATCAAGACCTGACGGTAAGGGAAAACCTGGAGTTCTTTGCCACCCTCTTCGGCACCACCGTTGAGGAAGGCTACGACAGCATCCGTGCCATCTATTCGCAGATAGAACGCTTCCAGGACCGCAGGGCAGGAGCCTTGTCGGGTGGCATGAAGCAGAAGCTGGCGCTCTCATGTGCGCTGGTGCACCAACCCAAGGTGTTGTTTCTCGACGAACCGACGACGGGCGTAGACCCCGTGAGCCGTAAAGAGTTCTGGGAGATGCTCTCCATGCTGAAGGAACGCGGCATTACCATCGTGGCTTCCACGCCCTATCTGGACGAGGTACGTTGTTGCCAGCGGGTGGCGTTCTTCGATAAAGGAGTGGTACGTGGCATCGACACCCCTGACGTTATCCTCGACCGCTTTGCCGGCATCTTCAATCCGCCGCCTATCAACCGCACCACGCCCCACTCCCCCCTAAAGGAGGAGGAACACGTCATCGAGGTCTCCCACCTGGTGAAGGCGTTCGGCTCGTTCCATGCTGTTGACGACATCTCGTTCAGCGTGAAGCGTGGCGAAATCTTCGGATTCCTTGGTGCCAACGGTGCCGGCAAGACCA
Organism: Prevotella sp. UBA2746; assembly: GCA_002353555.1. Lineage (GTDB taxonomy): Bacteria > Bacteroidota > Bacteroidia > Bacteroidales > Bacteroidaceae > Prevotella. Next base: position 47,955 of record DEJO01000032.1, read on the forward strand.
CCGCCATGCACATGCTGACAGGACTGAACCAGCCCACCAGCGGCACGGGAACCGTCGTCGGCTTCGACATCCGTACCGAACACGAGCAGATCAAGAAGCACATCGGCTATATGTCGCAGAAGTTTTCACTCTATGAAGACCTGACGGTGGCAGAGAACATCCGGCTCTTTGCAGGCATCTACGGCATGGAGTCCAAGGCGATTGCGCGGAAGACCGACGAGCTGTTGCAACGCCTGCAGTTCGCCGACCACAGAGACGACCTCGTCTCGTCGCTGCCGTTAGGGTGGAAACAGAAGCTGGCGTTCTCGGTCAGCATCTTCCATGAGCCGGGAGTGGTGTTCCTCGACGAGCCGACGGGAGGCGTTGACCCTGCTACCCGCCGCCAGTTCTGGGAACTGATCTATGATGCTGCCGCGCGAGGCATCACCGTCTTTGTGACGACCCACTACATGGACGAGGCTGAGTATTGCGACCGCATTTCCATCATGGTCGATGGCAAGATCAGTGTCATCGGCACACCCGACGAGTTGAAGCACCGCTTCCGCCAACCCGATATGGACCATGTGTTCACCTACTTGGCTCGGCAGGCGGTGAGAACGTAAAACAAAGAAATATGAAAGCAGTCATGAACAGCAGTTTTATGTCGTTTGTACGCAAGGAGGCACGCCACATCCTGCGCGACCGTCGCACGATGCTCATCCTCTTCGGCATGCCCGTCGTGCTGATGTTGCTCTTCGGCTTCGCCATAACTACCGATGTGAAGGACGTGCGCACCGTGGTGGTCACCTCGCAGATGGACCACCAGACGCAGGCTGCCGTCGCCCGGCTGTCGTCATCGGAGTATTTCGACGTCGTTGCCACCGTCGGTACCAGCCGCGAAGCCGAGCAGCTCATCCGCAGCCAACGGGCAGACATGGCGGTCATCCCCAGCCTGCCGGCGAAGGAGGAGGGGAGCGGAAGGCGCAGCTGGCAGCTCATGGTGGACGGCAGCGACCCCAACATGGCACAGCAGTGGACTACCTATGCACAGGCTATACTGGCGCAGCCCATTGGTGGCAAAAGCTATTTTCTTCCCTCTCCCCTTGGAGAAGGGCCGGGGATGAGGCTCCTCTACAATCCGCAGATGAAGTCAACCTACAACTTTGTGCCAGCCATCATGGGCATGTTGCTCATGTTGGTCTGTGCCATGATGACGTCTATCTCCATCGTCCGCGAGAAGGAGCGGGGCACAATGGAGGTGTTGCTGGTCTCGCCCGTGCGCCCGCTGATGATCATCATCGCCAAGGCGGTGCCCTATCTGGTGCTCGCCTTTGCCATCCTTGTGGTCATCCTCCTCATGTCGCGCTTTGTGCTCGGCGTTCCCATTGCCGGCTCCCTGGTCCTGATCTTTCTGGTCAGCGGCATCTACATCCTCCTGGCGTTGTCGCTGGGACTGCTCATCTCCAACGTAGCCTCCAGCCAGCTTGTGGCGTTGTTGCTCTCGGCTATGGTGTTGCTCATGCCCATCGTCATGCTGTCGGGCATGCTCTTCCCCATCGATTCCATGCCCGTGGTGCTGCAATGGGTGTCGGCAGTTGTCCCGCCCCGCTACTACATCGAGGCCATGCGCAAGCTGATGATTATGGGAGTGGGCATCGGCGAGGTGATGCGTGAGCTCGTCATCCTCTCCGCCATGACCCTCCTGCTCTTGGGAGTGTCGCTCAAGATGTTCAAGTCGCGGCTGGAATAGCGTCAACCTCAGATAGCATTCAACTGCTAATGACAGATAGTGAAATCGTAAAAATTGTCAAATTGTCAAATATAAATCAATCTCGATGCTCAAGATACTGATACAAAAGGAGTTCCTACAGATACGCCGCAACGCCTTCCTGCCGCGGCTCATCGTCATGTTCCCCATCGTCATCATGTGTGTCATGCCGTGGGTCATGAGCCAGGAGGTGAAGAACATCCGTGTAGATGTGGTGGACAACGACCGCTCGACGCTGTCGCAACAGCTCGTTCACAGCATCGAGGCGAGTCGCTATTTCGTCTTTGGCGGACAGAAACCTTCCTATGAGGTGGCTCTGAAGGAGATAGAAACGAGCAGAGCCGACGTGGTGATGGTCATCCCGCAAGACTTTGAGCGCAACCTTACACTTGCCAAGGCGGGTGCAGGCGTGAAGATGCCCACCGTCTTCATCGCTGCCAATGCCGTCAACGGCACCAAGGGCAGCATGGCGGGTGCCTACCTTTCGCAGATTGTCACCGCCCAGGTGAGCCCCGACGTGGCAACCCTGCAGTCGAAGGTCTCCACACTCTTCCTCTACAACAAGCACCTGAACTACAAGGTGTTCATGATTCCGGCGCTCTTCGCGCTGGTCATGATGCTCATGTGCGGCTTCCTGCCTGCGCTGAACATCGTGGGTGAGAAGGAGCAGGGCACCATCGAACAGATAAACGTCACACCTGTCTCGAAGTGGGCGTTCATCCTTGCCAAGCTGATACCCTACTGGATGATTGCGCTCTTCGTGGTCACCGTCTGCCTCCTGCTCTCGTGGGCTGTCTATGGCATCACCTGTCAGGGACCGCTCTGGCTCATCTATCTGCTTGCCATGCTCCTCGCGCTCTTCTTCTCGTCCTTCGGGCTGCTCATCTCCAACTACAGCGACACCATGCAGCAGGCCATCTTCGTCATGTGGTTCTTTGTCGTCAGCCTGCTCCTGCTCAGCGGGCTCTTCACACCCACGCGCTCCATGCCCCACTGGGCATACCTCACCACCTACGTCAACCCCATGCACTACTTCATCGATGCCGTCCGCACCGTCTTCGTGCGTGGAGGTTCCTTCCTCGCCGTTGCCCACCAGCTGCTTGCCCTCGTCCTCATCTCTGCCGTCATGGGTGTATGGGCTGTGGTGAGCTACAAGAAGAACTCATGATACCACATCGACACAAACCCTTCACAGTACTCATAACCAATTGGAAGACAGTGAGATAAGTGTGAAGGGTTTTGTCTGACTAGTCCGCTCAATCCGACCATTCTGCTCATCCATACAGCTCTGATTCCTTCGCGATTCTACGCTTTTTATTTTACAATCTACCACATTTGGTATCTTTTGACACGTGTCAGAAACATTTCCGACACGTGTCAAAAACGTTTCTGACACGTGTCAAAAGATACAGAATCGTATTTTTCGGATAATTATCACATCTCTTCATGAACATAAAACATTGTTAACAAGGACTTTAGTTCATTTCTTTCGCATCATGATGATTTTTTTCCTGATATTTGCATCAAGTATATTTGAAACCTATTTACAAAAAACAAACCCTTCACAACATCTCTCTGATAGTCAGAATGTTACAGAGCTGTGAAGGGTTTTGTTGAAACTAAAAAAACTCGTTGATAACTGTCTGCGTCAGTTGCGTCAGTTGTTGCGCTGCTTGGTACCCATGCGTGCCTCGACGACGTTGACGACATAGTCGCCGAGTTTCTCGCATTCGCTGATGATGTCCATATACATGGTGCCGATGGCATAGGTGTATTTGTGGTCGTCAATGTCGTTGATGTTCTGCGACTTCAGCTGGTTTCGGTAGTTGTTGATTTCGTTCTCGATGTTGAACGAGCGGTTGATGTCGTTCTGCTCGCGGTAGCCCACGAGGGTGGCATTCATCTGGGTGAGCGCCTGGTTGGTGAGTTCCATCATCTGGTGCATGTGGTGGTACTGGTCCTGGGTGAAGTCTTCCTTGCCCTTGATGCGTCGGTTCAGCGTGCGTGCGATGTTGTAGCAGGAGTCGCCGATGCTCTCTATCTCGCTGATCTCGCGCAGCATGGCGCGTATCTTCGCCTTCGTCTCGTCGGAGAGGTGGGCGTCGGAAATCTCGTCCAGATACTTGGCAATCTCTATCTCCATGTTGTCGGAGATGCCTTCATACTTCTCGATGCGCGAGAACGCCTTGACGAAGGCTCCCTCGTCCTTTTCTGCCACCAGTTCGCGCACCATGCCGAACATGCGCTGTATGCGGACGGCAAAGGACTGTATCTCCTTCTGTGCCTCCAGGACCGAGAGTTCCGGTGTCTTCATGAAGCCGGCGGTGATGAACCGCAGGCGGAAGTCTTCCTCGTCGCCGTCGGCCTTCTTCGGCTTGATGACGCGGCAGACAAGCTTCTCTATCTGCGGTATGAACCAGATGAGGATGAACGTGTTGGCAAGGTTGAAGCAGGTGTGGAAGGCGGCAAGTACGAACGACAGCTTGGCGGCATTCTTCAGGAAGCCGGGGTCGCCCTTGACGAGGGTGAAGTCGTAGCCCACCATGCCGCATACCATGTCTACGAAGGGCTTGAAGACGATCAGTATCCAGCAAACGCCGAACAGGTTGAAGAACATGTGGGCGAAGGCGGCTCGCCGTGCCTGCGTGTTGGCGGTCATGGCGGCGATGTTAGAGGTCACCGTCGTGCCGATGTTCTCGCCCATGACCAGTGCAATGCCCTGATAGATGGGCAGCACGCCGCTGGAGCAGAGAATCATCGTGATGGCCATCACCGCTGCCGACGACTGTACGCAGAGCGTCAGTATGCCGCCGAGGAGCAGGAAGCAGATGGTGGTCAGGAAGGAGTCGGGGTCGAACTGTGCGAAGAATTGCAGCACTTCCTGGTTCTCGCCCAGGTGCATGTCAATGCCCGTCTGACGTAGGGTGCCCAGTCCGAGGAACATGAAGGCGACGCCAAAGAGGAAGTCGCCGATGAAACGCTTCTTCTTGGAATAGATGAGGATGATGGCAACGAAGAACGCCGGATAGACAAAGTCGGTGATGTTGAACGAAAAACCTGCCGACATGATCCATGCCGTCAGCGTGGTTCCGATGTTGGCTCCCATGATGACGGAGATGGCTTGTGCCAGCGTGAGCAGCCCGGCATTGACAAACGAGACGGTCATCACCGTCGTGGCTGTTGACGACTGTACGGCTGCGGTGACGAACATACCCGTGAGCAGACCCGTGAAGCGGTTGGTGGTCATGGCTTGCAAGACGTGGCGCAACTGCGAACCTGCCATCTTCTGCAAGCTGTCGCTCATCGACTTCATACCGAACATCAGCAATGCCAACGAACCGATGAGTTTAAAGAATATCCATATCGACATAAAAAGACGAGGGTTTAGTTGTATTTACGGATGCAAAGATACGATTAAGTGAGGGAAAAGCCAAATTTTATTTGGATTTTTGCGAGTGTGAGTATCTTCGGCGAAGACAAAGATACAATTTAGTGTGCAGAAATCAAAAAGAAAAAGAATTTTTCTTTATCTTTCAGAAACTTATAGTATCTTTGCAAATGGGTTTGAACCCGCAAGACAATCATATTCAAACTATTGCTTATAACCTTTTGACACATGGAACAAAGCATCAGCATCAGGTGTACGAACAACGGCAAGACGCTGGCGGCACCCATGGGAAGTTCACTGAAAGACGTCTATAGGCTGGCACAGCTGCAGATGGAGTTCCCGCCTGTCTGCGCACGCGTCAACAACAAAGTAGAGGGCATGGACTTCCGCTTCTATAACAACAAGACCGTCGAGTTTCTCGACATACGCTCGGCAAGCGGCATGCGCAACTACACGCGCACGCTCTTCTTCGTGCTCTGCAAGGCGGTGGAGGACATCTGCCCCGGTACGCTCGTGCAGATAGACATCCCCGTGAGCAACGGCTACTACGTAGACATGGACAGGGACGTACCCATCGACGACATACGCAGGCGGATGCAGGAGATTATCGATGCCGACATACCCATACACCGCCACCAGGTGCCTACGGAGGAGGCTGTCGAAATGTTCGACCGGCTGGGCGACAAGGCGAAGGCCAAGCTGCTGCGCAGTTCGGGCAGGATGTATACCGTCTACTACTCCATAGAGCGGTATGTGGACTTCTTCTACGGCTCGTTGCTCACCCACACGTCGCAACTCTACCTCTTCGGACTGGAGAAGTACAACAACGGATTGCTGCTACGCATTCCTTCACGCAAAGACCCTACACGGCTGGGAGAGCACATCAGGCAAGACAAGATGTTCGACATCTTCAGGGAGTACCACAACTGGCAGAAGATACTGGGCGTGAGGACGGTGGGCGACTTCAATGAGGCCGTTGCCAAGGGGCATGCCAACAACCTGATACAGGTGGGCGAGGCGTTGCAGGAGAAGAAGATAGCGAACATCGCTTTCGACATTGCCGGACACATCAACCCCAGCCTCGTCCCTGAGAAGTTCAGGAAGGAGTTTGCCGAGACACCCATCAGGATGGTGCTCATCGCAGGACCGTCGTCGTCGGGAAAGACGACGACCTGCAAGCGACTGTCCATACAGCTGCTCACCAACGGCATCAAGCCCATACCCATCTCACTCGACGACTACTTCGTAGACCGCGACAACACGCCGCGCGACGAAACGGGCGACTTTGACTTTGAGAGCATCTATGCCCTGAACCTGCCGCTGCTCAACCAGCAGCTACAGGATTTGCTCGACGGCAAGGAAGTGGAACTGCCCAGGTATGACTTCAAACTGGGGAAGAGCGTCAAGAGCGGAAAGAAACTGAAACTGCACGACAACGAGGTGCTGGTGGTAGAAGGTATCCATGCCCTGAACCCGGAACTGACGGCAAAGATACCAGAGCGGATGAAGTACCGGGTCTATGCTTCGGCACTGACGACCATCATGCTGGACGACCACAACTATATCCCTGCCACTGACAACCGCCTGCTCAGGCGTATCGTGCGTGACTATAACTATCGCGGGGTATCGGCACAGGAGACCATCAGGAGGTGGCCCAGCGTGCGACGTGGTGAAGACAAGTGGATATTCCCCTATCAGGAGAATGCCAATGCCATGTTCAATACCGCCATGCTCTTCGAACTGGCTATTCTCAAGATTTATGCCATACCCCTGCTCGAACAGGTGCCGGAAGACTGCCAGGAATATAGCGAAGCCTACAGGCTGCGCAAGTTCCTCGGCTATTTCAAGCCGCTTCCCTTCGACACCATACCGCCAACGAGTTTGCTGCGCGAGTTCCTGGGTGGCAGTTCCTTCGAATATTAAGCGGGTTTTCACCGCACTCGACGTTAACGTCGCTTATATGAGCGTAGCGAGTCTTAAGAAGTTACCGGCAGGCGGAAATGCAAAGAAAAGCATGCTTTCCTTTTGTTTTTCGCTCGTTTATGCGTAACTTTGCACCTTATTAAATAAATAGCAACATGATACAACCCAAAAACAATCCATTAGAAGTAAAAGAATTAGAACAGGTAGTGGTGCGATTTTCAGGTGACTCCGGAGATGGCATGCAGCTTGCCGGAAATATCTTCTCTACGATTTCGGCAACGGTAGGAAACGGTATTTCCACATTCCCGGACTATCCTGCCGACATCCGGGCTCCGCAAGGTTCGCTGACGGGTGTCAGCGGTTTTCAGGTACACATCGGAGAAGGACCTGTCTATACACCAGGCGACCAGTGCGACGTGCTGGTGGCAATGAATGCTGCTGCCCTGAAGACGCAATATCGCTATGCCAAGCCACAGGCAACCATCATCATAGATACCGACTCCTTCGGTGCTAACGACCTGAAGAAGGCGCAGTTTGAGACGGAAGACTACCTCGGAGAGATGAATATAAACCCCGACCGCGTCATTCAGTGTCCGCTGACGACGATGGTGAAGGACTGTCTGGCAGAGAGCGGAATGGACAACAAGTCTGTCCTGAAGTGCCGTAACATGTTTGCCTTGGGACTGGTATGCTGGCTCTTCGACCGTGACCTTGAACTCGTATTCAATTTCCTGCGTGAGAAGTTTGCCAAGAAACCTGCCATAGCAGAAAACAACATCAAAGTGGTACAGGCTGGTTACGATTATGGGCATAACACCCACTCTTCTGCCATCAATGTCTATCGCATTGAAACCAAAGAGAAGGTGCCGGGACGATATATGGACATTACGGGCAACAAGGCTACCGCCTACGGCTTCATTGCCGCAGCAGAGAAAGCCGGACTGCGCCTGTACCTGGGTTCCTATCCCATCACGCCGGCTACCGACGTGTTGCACGAGTTGTCCAAACACAAGTCGTGTGGTGTCATCACCGTACAGTGTGAGGACGAAATCTCCGGCTGTGCCTCAGCCCTTGGTGCATCGTTTGCGGGTGCGCTGGGGGTCACCTCTACTTCAGGACCGGGCATCTGCCTGAAGTCGGAGGCCATGAACCTGGCGGTCATCATGGAGCTGCCTCTCGTCGTACTTGACGTACAGCGTGGCGGCCCCGCTACAGGCTTGCCTACAAAATCGGAGCAGACAGACCTGTTGCAGGCACTCTTCGGACGTAACGGCGAAAGTCCCATGCCAGTGCTGGCTGCAACAAGCCCCGCCGACTGTTTCGATGCTGCCTACCAAGCCTCGAAGATGGCATTGGAGCACATGACTCCTGTCGTCTTGCTCACCGATGCATACGTTGCCAACGGGTCGGGTGCCTTCAAACTGCCTGAGATGGCAAAGCTCGACCCCATCAATCCGCCATACGTACCAGAGGAACTCAAAGGAAAATGGACGCCCTACATGCGTACCGAGAACGGAAGCCGCTACTGGGCAGTACCTGGGCGTGAAGGATTTGCACATATCCTCGGCGGACTGGAGAAGGACAGCAAGACAGGTGCCATCTCTACCAATCCGGAAAACCACGACCTGATGACGAGACTGCGCCAGCAGAAGATTGCCAATATCAAAGTTCCTGACCTGGAAGTGGAAGGTGATGTCGATGAAGCCAGCCTGCTCATCGTAGGCTTCGGATCCACTTACGGTCATCTGCACTCTGCCATGGACGAACTGCGCAAGCAAGGATATAAGGTTGCACAGGCACACTTCAAATACCTGAACCCCCTGCCTGCCAATACCGCTGACGTGCTGAAACGCTACAAGAAGGTGGTCGTGGCTGAACAGAATATGGGACAACTTGCCGCATACCTGCGCATGAAGGTTGACAACTTCGTGCCTGAACAGTACAATGAGGTGAAAGGACAACCGTTCTCCATCAACGAATTGGTTAAACACTTCGAACGAATTATCAATCAATAAAATTACGAATTAAACGGAAAAAGGATATGACGAGTTATACAGCACAAGATTTTAAAAAGGGACAACCGCGTTGGTGCCCAGGGTGTGGCGACCACTTCTTCCTGGCAAACTTGCACAAGGCAATGGCAGAAATCGGGGTGGCACCTGAGCATATAGCTGTCATCAGCGGCATCGGCTGCTCCAGTCGTCTGCCACACTATATGGCTACCTATGGCATGAACACTATCCATGGACGGGCTGCTGCTATTGCCACCGGTGCAAAGGTTGCCAATCCTGACCTGACGGTTTGGCAGGTCTCCGGCGACGGAGACGGTCTTGCCATCGGCGGCAACCACTTCATCCACGCTAACCGACGCAATATCGACCTGAACATGATATTGCTGAACAACCGCATCTATGGTCTGACAAAAGGGCAATACAGTCCGACATCACCACGAGGCTTTGTCTCGAAGTCCAGCCCCTATGGTACGGTGGAAGACCCCTTCCGCCCCGCCGAGCTTTGTTTCGGCGCCCGTGGCCACTTCTTTGCCCGTTGTGTGGCTACCGACACCAAAGGTTCCATCGAGGTCTTGAAGGCTGCCTACGAACATAAAGGAGCTTCCGTGACGGAGGTGTTACAGAACTGCGTCATCTTCAACGACCATTGTCACGACATCGTCTATAACAATGAGGGGCGCAAGAAGAACGCCATCTACGTGCGCCACGGCGAGAAACTTGTCTTTGGAGAAAACAACCAGTTCGGACTGGTACAGCAGGGATTCGGACTGAAGGTTGTTGAAATAGGCAAAGACGGCTACACCCTTGACGATGTTCTGGTACATGACGCTCATTGCGAAGACAACACTTTGCAACTGAAACTCGCCATGATGACTCCCGAAGAAGGATACCCCATTGCCCTCGGTGTCATCCGTGATGTCGAAGCACCCACATACAACGATGCCGTACATGCACAGTTGAAGGAGGTGTCGGCACAAAAGAAATACCACAACTTCGAAGAACTGTTGGAGACCAACGACATCTGGGAAGTGAAAGGTTGAAGACCGTCCCCATCACTAAAGGCGGGGGGGTGAATATCACAAAAGGATGAAGCCCCTCCCCAAAGCACGGGGAGGGTTTCGCCATGGGATGAAAAGATACAGTATACAGTATGCAAGGATATCAGGTAAAGAACTATGGGCAGCCAGTGAAGCGATACTGCCAGACCATGGACTTGCGCGACAATCCCGAACTGATGGCACAATATCGCAAACGGCACAGCGAGGGTGAGGCGTGGCAGGAAATCATCGACGGCATACGAGCGGTAGGTATTCTCGAAATGGAAATCTACATCCTCGGCACACGCCTCTTCATGATTGTGGAGACACCGTTAGACTTTGATTGGGACACCGCGATGGCGAAGCTCGCCACCCTGCCACGTCAGCAAGAGTGGGAAGAGTCGATGGCTGTGTTCCAACAATGCGCCAAGAGTGCCACTTCCGATGAGAAATGGAAGATGATGGAACGTATGTTCCGGCTCTATTGACACTCGTCTTAACGCTCTTTGTTTAGAAAGAAGGGGCAAAAAGAGTGTAAGTGCGCATTCAGTTGGCACGATAATGAATTGAATTGAGAATTATTTGTTACCTTTGCACGCGAAAAAGAATAAATCATCTATACATGGAACAGAAAAAGTATAAGCGTACCACCGTGACGTCGGCACTGCCATACGCCAACGGTGGTGTACATATCGGACACTTGGCTGGTGTCTATGTGCCTGCCGACATCTATGTCCGCTACCTGCGACTGAAGAAGGAAGATGTCATGTTTATCGGTGGAAGCGACGAGCATGGTGTGCCCATTACCATTCGTGCACGCAAGGAAGGCATCACGCCGCAGGATGTCGTCGACCGTTACCACAAGATGATCAAGGACTCTTTCAAGGAGTTCGGCATCTCGTTCGATGTCTATAGCCGTACCACCAGCGAAACCCACCATAAGTTTGCGGCAGACTTTTTCCGCAAGCTCTATGACGAAGGCAAGCTGACCGAGGAGACGACGACGCAGCTCTATGACGAGGAGGCTCACCAGTTCCTTGCCGACCGTTATGTGACGGGCGAATGTCCCCACTGCCACAATGAGGGAGCTTACGGTGACCAGTGTGAGAAGTGCGGACGCGACCTCAGTCCTACGGAACTCATTAACCCGAAATCGACCATCAGCGGCTCCACCCCCGTGCTGAAAGAGACCAAGAACTGGTATCTGCCGCTGAACGAATATCAGGAGTGGCTGAAGAAATGGATATTGGAAGAGCACAAGGAATGGCGCCCCAATGTCTATGGACAGTGCAAGTCGTGGCTGGATATGGATCTGCAACCGCGTGCCATGACCCGCGACCTCGACTGGGGCATCCCCGTTCCTGTTGAGGGTGCCGACGGCAAGGTGCTCTATGTTTGGTTCGATGCACCTATCGGCTACATCTCCAACACCAAGGAACTGTGTGAGAAAGAACCTGAACGCTGGGGCAGCTGGCAACAGTGGTGGCAGGATGAAGACACGCGTCTCGTCCACTTCATCGGTAAGGACAATATCGTTTTCCACTGCATCATCTTCCCTGTCATGATGAAGGCACATGGTGGCTACATCATGCCCGACAACGTACCTGCCAACGAGTTCTTGAACCTGGAAGATGACAAGATTTCCACTTCGCGCAACTGGGCGGTATGGTTGCACGAGTATCTGGTCGACATGCCGGGCAAGCAGGACGTGTTGCGCTATGTGCTCACCGCCAATGCACCAGAAACCAAGGACAACAACTTCACTTGGAAAGACTTTCAGGAACGCAACAATTCGGAACTGGTAGCCATCTATGGCAACTTCGTGAACCGTGCCCTGCAGCTGACCAAGAAGTATTGGGGCGGTATCGTGCCTGCCTGTGGCGAGTTACAAGACGTAGACCGCGCAGCTCTCGACGAGTTCAAGGATGTGAAAGCAAAGGTAGAGGAGCTGCTCGACCAGTTCAAGTTCCGTGATGCACAGAAGGAAGCGATGAACCTCGCACGCATCGGCAACAGATACATCACCGAATGTGAGCCGTGGAAAGTATGGAAGACCGACCCGAAACGTTGTGAGACCATCTTGAACATCTGCTTGCAGCTGACTGCCAACCTCGCCATAGCCTTTGAACCGTTCCTGCCTTTCAGCTCTGCCAAGTTGCGCACCATGCTGAACATGGAGTCGTTCGACTGGAACCAGCTGGGCAGCACCGAGCTTCTGAAGCCTGGTCACCAGCTCAACGAGCCGTCGCTGCTCTTTGAGAAGATTGAGGATGAGGTCATCCAGAAGCAACTCGACAAGTTGGAGGCAACGAAGAAAGCTAACGAGGCGGCAGAATACAAGGCTGCTCCCGTGAAAGATACCGTCTCCTTCGAAGACTTTGAGAAACTTGACATTCGTGTAGGACATGTCAAACACTGTGAGAAGGTGAAGAAGTCGAAGAAGCTGTTGCAGTTCACCATTGATGACGGCAGCGGTAACGAGCGCACTATCCTCAGTGGCATCGCTGCCTATTACGAGCCGGAACAGCTCATTGGCAAGGATGTGCTCTTCGTTGCCAACTTTGCTCCGCGCAAGATGATGGGCATAGAGAGTCAGGGCATGATACTCTCTGCCGTAGACGCTGACGGTAGTCTGCGTGTGACCACTACCCTGCAAGAGGTGAAGCCAGGCTCACAAGTAGGCTGACACCCCCCCTCGCTGGCATCAGCCAGCAATGACAAAGAGTACCCTAACAGGCACAAATGTATATAGGACACAAGAGAAACTGGGCTGCAAGACTGCTGTTGGCAGTATTCTTACCGATGCTTCTGCTATCGGTAACTCACCGCCATGAGTCTTCGCCAGTTGGAAATGCCAGTTGTGAGGAATGTGTTCAGCACGTTCCTCACGCTGGTCATCTGCTGCCCCACATCAATCATGTTTCGGATTGTGTGCTCTGCCAGTTCTTGCAGATCAGCTATGTGATTGCTACCGTAGCCTTTCTGCCGGTTATCCGCCACATTGTGCAATCCTTCTGCCAACCTGCTGTACTGCAGGTGAGCATCTGTATTGCACGCTTTTCTCCCCGCGCCCCGCCTTGTATTGCTTGAATTTCTTTTCGGCATCTATGCCACCAACACTTTCAAGTAATCATTTTTAAACACAAAACAACATGAAGGTCAAGATATTCATGCTGTCAGCACTATGGTATTCCGCAGCGATGACGGCACAAACGGTGTCTGATTCCACAGATATCTTCTTCAAGCATCTCCAGATAGACCAGGTAGTAGTCACCGGACTGACGGGTGAGAGCAAGCTGCGCGACATGGCAGCACCTGTAAGTCTCGTCACCCACAACGACCTGTTGTCACTTTCTTCCACCAACATCATCGATGCCATAGCCCGCCAGCCAGGTATGTCACAGATATCTACGGGCAGCGGCATCTCGAAACCTGTCATCAGAGGACTCGGCTACAACCGTCTCATCGTCGTCAACGACGGTATCAGGCAGGAGGGACAACAGTGGGGAGACGAGCATGGTATAGAGATAGATGCGCAGGACATAGGCTCGGTAGAGATACAGAAAGGTCCTGCCAGTCTGATGTATGGCTCTGATGCGATGGCTGGTGTACTTATCTTCCACCATCCTCCATTCGCCCCGCTCAACGAGATGGAAGCAAATCTCAGTGCTGAATACCAAACCAACAACGGACTCTTCGGTTACTCCGTTAACGTTGGTGGTAACAAGGAAAACATAGTATGGGACCTGAGGTACAGCGGTAAGCATGCCCATGCCTATAAGAACCCCGTCAACGGCTATGTGCCCAACTCACAGTTCCGCGAACAAGCCTTCTCTGCACTCTTAGGCATCAACCGCAACTGGGGACACTCTCACCTGAAGTTCAGCTATTTCAACCTCGTACCGAGCATCATCGAAGGTGAAGGTCACGAACATGAACATGAAGGTGAGGAGGCGCACGAGGGAGAACATGAGCATGAAGAAGCGCACGGGCACCAGGCCATTGACAACGTCAAGACCTATGGCCACGGCTTGCCTTATCAGCGGGTGAACCACTATAAGGTGGTTTGGGATAACAGTATCCGACTCGGCAACGGCAGCCTGAAAGCCATCGTCGGCTACCAGCAGAACCAGCGAAAGGAGTTTGAAGAGAGTGCCGATGAATACAGCCTCTACTTCCAACAGCATACCCTGAACTACGACATGCGCTATCAGATAGAGTTACCGAAGAACTGGAAGGTGGCAACTGGTATCAACGGCATGTATCAGCGGTCGCTGAACAAGGGTGAAGAGTTTCTGATACCTGCCTACAACCTCTTCGACTTCGGCATCTTTGCCACTGCCGACAAGCGCATCGGCAAGGTGCACCTCACCGGAGGAGTCAGACTGGACACCAGAAAACTCCATAGCGAGGCGCTGGCAGAAGGCGGCGAACTGCGCTTCAATGACTTCACCCGCCACTTCACGGGAGTTACAGGCAGTATCGGCGGTGTGTGGCATGTCACCGACCGCTTCAACCTGCGACTGAACTTGTCGCGCGGTTTCCGTGCGCCCAACATGAGCGAGTTAGGCTCCAACGGCATCCATCACGGCACCCACCGCTACGAAATCGGCAACAGAGACTTAGACCCGGAATTCAGCTGGCAGGCAGACCTCGGTGCCGACTTCTCGTCGGAGTACTTTTCAGCACAGGTGTCACTCTTTGCCAACCGCATCAGCAATTACATTTATGCACGCCGTATCTCCGACGCTCAACTTTCAACACTCCGCCCGACCTTGGGTCACTTGCCGCTCGGCGACGAAAGGAGACGCTTGCCAGAGCAAGAAGACAAGAACCTTCATACTTCATCCCTTGACACCTACCTCTTCGATGCCGGCGACGCCCGGTTGTTGGGGTTCGAGGCACAGGTAGACGTGCATCCCATCCACTGCCTGCACTTCTACAACACGTTCTCATACGTTGATGCCCGACAACTGCACCAACCTGCTGACAAGAAGTACCTGCCCATGACACCGGCACCACGGTGGCTATCTGACCTGAAGTACGAGATAACCCATAACGGGCGCATCTTCAACAATACCTATGTAGCCTTCGGCATAGACTGTAACCTGAAACAGAGCCATGTCTACCTTGCCGACGGAACGGAAACACCCACACCTGCCTATACCTTGCTCCATCTGTCGGCAGGAACCGACATTATGATTGGTGGAAAGCGCAGGTTTTCCCTCTACCTGAATGCCGACAACCTGACCAACAAAGCCTATCAAAACCATTTGAGCCGCCTGAAATATGTGGAACTGGACAACGGCACCCAGCACAACAGCGTCTACAACATGGGCAGGAACATCACCCTGAAACTGGTCATTCCCCTCTCGTGGGAACTGTAGAAAGGAAAGAGCGTCAATTCCATTAGGTTGATTGAGAAGCCTTTTCGTTCGACAAAGCAAAAGAAAAACGAGTTTTTCTTTTGCTTTGTCCTCGCTTAATCGTACCTTTGTCCCCGTTTTTAATCATAAAGAGAAAGAAAAGAATGGATAAAGTAAGTTATGCTCTTGGCATCGGAATCGGTCGCCAGTTGGCACAGATGGGTGCCGAAGAGTTGAATATCGACGATTTTGCACAGGCCATCAAGGACGTGATTGCCGGTACCAAACTGCAAGTATCAGACTCCGAAGCACAGACCATCGTACAGGAGTTCTTCGCCAACCAAGAGAAGAAACAGCGTGCCGCTGCTGCCGAGAAACACAAGGAAGCCAAGGCAGCCGGTGAGCAGTACCTCGCCGAAAACGCCAAGAAGGAAGGTGTCGTCACCACTGCAACGGGTCTTCAGTATATGGTGCTGAAAGAAGGCAACGGCAAACAGCCGAAAGCTACCGACAAGGTGCGCTGTCACTACGAAGGTATGCTCATCGACGGAACCCTCTTCGACAGCAGCATCCAGCGTGGTGAACCGGCTGTCTTCGGTCTGAACCAGGTCATCGCCGGATGGACAGAGGGCTTGCAGCTGATGAAAGAAGGTGGAAAATACCGCTTCTTCATCCCCTACCAGCTGGGTTATGGCGAACGTGGCGCCGGTGCCAGCATCCCCCCCTTCGCTGCCCTTGTCTTCGATGTAGAGCTGATAGAAGTGGTATAAATAATAGGTAATAGAACAGGAAACAATAAAAATATAACAACAACAAGACAAATGAAAAAACTGACAATCGTAGCCCCGATGATGGCTATTGCTGCCGCTACACTGGTGTCTTGCGGCAACTCTGCTCCGAAGGCAGAACTGAATGATGACATCGACACCCTTAGTTATGCCATTGGCATAGAGCAGTCGCAGGGTATCAAGAGTGCGCTTCCGCAGATGGATATCGATACCGCATATATCGATGAGTTTGCAAAAGGCATTGCTGATGCCGCACAAGGTGCCGACGACAAGAAGAAGGCAGCCTACAATGCCGGCATTGGTGTAGGTCAGCAGCTGAACATGATGCTGAAAGGCTTTAGCCGCCAGCTCTTCGAAGGCGACTCCACCAAGACCTTGTCACTGAAGAACCTCGTGGCTGGCTTCATCGCCGGTACCACAGGTAAGGATGCCAAGATGACCATTGAGCAGGCTCGTATGTTCGGACAGTCCAAGTCTGAAGCTATCCAGATGAAGAATGCCGAGCAGAAGTTTGCCAAAGAGAAGAAAGCCAGCGACGACTTTATGGCTGCCGCAGCCAAGAAGCCGGGTATCCAGAAGCTGGGCAAGGGTGTTCTCTATAAGGTGCTGAAAGAGGGTAAGGGTGCCACTCCTTCGACCAACGCTACTGTCACCATGAACTATGAAGGAAAGAACATTGAAGGAAAGGTCTTCGACAAGCGCGACGGTGCCAAGATGCCTATCTCTGGTGCCATCCCCGGCTTTACTGAAGCCATCTCACACATGCCTATCGGCTCGAAGTGGGAAATCTACATCCCCTACACCTCCGGCTACGGAGCACGTCAGGCTGGTCCAGACCTGAAGCCGTTCTCAGCACTTATCTTCACTGTTGAACTGCTGGGTGCGGAGGAACCGAAAGTAGGCAATGCCGGAGCATCACAAATCAATCAGTAAGCGCATCATGAAGAAGATCATATTACTGGCACTCGTCGTCGTGGCGAGTGCTTCTTTTAGCACAGTGAGTGCAAAAGACAAGAAAGAGAAGAAGGGCGTTGTAGCAGCGGTGCCGCAGAAAACGGTCCCCGCTACTGCTGCCGACTCCCTGAGTTATGCGGCAGGCATGGCGATGACCGAAGGACTCTCCACTTACCTGCAACGCCAGTATGGACTGACAGAGAGCCAGATGCCGGATGTCGTCCGTGGCTTCAAAGAAGCCATCAGCCACCGCAACGACAGCACCTTCAAGGCATACGCTGCCGGCATGCAGATTGCCGAGATGCTGCAAGACCGCATGTTGCCCGGACTGAAAGGTGACTTAGACAACATCAGTGACAACTTTGTATTTGACGGCTTCACGGCATCGTTGGAAAAAGACTATACCGTCTACACCGACTCTGCTGCCCGCAAGACCTTTGAAGAGGGTAGGAAGGCAGCCATCGAGAAGCGCAACCAAGGCTACAAAGCCGAAGGTGAACGGTTCCTTGCCGAGAACAAGACAAAGCCAGGCGTGAAGACCACTGCCAGCGGACTGCAATATAAGGTGTTGAAAGCAGGCAACGGTCCTGTTCCGACCATCAACGACAAGGTGGAAGTCGTCTATGAAGGCAAGACCCTCGATGGCAACGTCTTCGATGCCACTGCCAAGCACGGCACCAAGAGCGACAAGTTTGGTGTCGGCGGTCTCATCAAGGGATGGACGGAAGCCCTCACCATGATGCCGGTAGGTTCGAAGTGGGAACTCTACATCCCGCAGGAACTGGCTTACGGAGAACGTGGTGCCGGTCAGAACATCAAGCCGTTTGCCACACTCATTTTCACCCTTGAACTGCTGGGCATAGAAGAACCGGCAAAGAAGGATGAGCCTGCAACGAAGAAAGGTGCTGCCACTACTGGCAAGAAGACGGTCACTCCTCGCAAAAGAAAGTAGCAGTAAGCAGGAAAAAGTCGTTCTTTCCGTCTCATCAGCGCGGAAAGAGCAACCAAAAAGCAACAAAATGCGTCCTCTGGGCGCATTTTCTCTTTCATTTTGTTGTCTGTTTCATTTATTTTACCTACTTTTGCTGACACTTTGTAAGACAGAGCCGCCTGCAAGCAGCCAAGAACCCCCTCTTTGCAGCGGCGTTTCTCCCTGCAAAGCGTTAGGGAAAGACACTTGAAAGTAGAAACAACTAAAAACCAAATAACAATGGAAAAGATAGACAACTTAGACCGAAAGATACTGAACATCCTGTCGCAGAATGCACGCATACCGTTCAAGGATGTGGCTGCAGAGTGCGGCGTGTCGAGGGCTGCCATCCACCAGCGCGTGCAACGACTGATAGAAGAGAACGTCATCACAGGCAGTGGATTCGATGTCAACCCCAAAAGCCTCGGCTACAGTACCTGCACCTACGTAGGACTGAACCTGGAGCGCGGCAGCATGTATAAAGAGGTGGTAGAACGGCTCTGCCATATACCCGAAATCGTGGAGTGCCATTTCACCACTGGTCCCTATACCATGCTGGTGAAGCTTTACGCCCGTGACAACGAACAGCTCATGGACTTGCTGAACAACCAGCTGCAGAGCATCCCCGGTGTGGTCAGCACCGAGACGCTCATCTCACTGGAGCAGAGCATCAAGCGGGAAATACCCGTGAAGGTTGAAGTTTAGAAAGTTCTTGCCCTGCAAGCGACCCAAGGTCGAGCGGAGGGATAAAGTAAAATAAGCATGAAGAGTTTCCGTTTACAAGACTATTTAAACGAGATATATGCTTCGTATCCTGGCAGGAAGGCGAAGCCAGTCATAGGTATCACCGCCAACTACAGTGATGGCGATGCCTGTCTGCGCGACCGTTACTACAAACAGATTATCGAAGGCGGTGGTGTCCCCCTGCTGATACCACCCGTTGCCGACAAGGACGTGCTGGTCAACACGCTGGAAAGGATTGACGGACTGCTGCTGACTGGCGGCGGCGACTACAACCCGTTATGGTGTGGCGAAGAACCTTCACCTGAATTGCACGGTATCAATGCCGAGCGCGACCTGCCCGAATTGCTCATTACCCGGCTGGCATACCATCGGCAAATACCCATGCTGGGCATCTGCCGGGGCATTCAGACCTTGGCGATGGCACTCGGCGGCGAGGTAGAACAGGACATCTGCAAAGGGAGAACGAAGGAACGTGAGAACGAAGGAGCGAAGGAACGAGGAGGCGAACCGTTAATCAAACACAGTCAGGATGCCGACCGCAGCGAGGCTACCCACAGTGTTGCTGTAGAAAACGACTCTATACTCTATCAGTTATACTTCTCAACCCTCCGCTCGACCTTGGATTGCTTGTCAGGCAAGAACCTTCTTTATGTCAACTCCTTCCACCATCAGGCAGTGCGCTCACCAGGTAAGCGGTTCCGCGTAACGGCAACGGCTCCCGACGGCGTCATCGAAGCGATGGAAAGCTGTGAAGAAAAAGCCATCATGGGTGTACAGTGGCATCCCGAATGGCTGGGCAGCGACGGGCAGCCCCTGTTCCGCTGGCTGGTTGAGCAGGCTGATGTCTACCGTCGTGCCAGACAACTGCACCAGAAGATTCTCACCATCGACACACATGTCGACACCCCGATGTTCTTTCCGCAGGGCATCCACTTCCATCAGCGCGACCCACGCATCCTCGTAGACCTGCACAAGATGACGGAAGGTGGTCTGGATGCCGTCTTCATGGTGTCCTATCTGCCACAACCCAAGCCGGGAGAGGCTTTCAGCGATAAGGTTACGTTCCCAGCTTCCCACTCCCAACTCCCCACTCCTCACTCTTATGCCGATGCCATCTTCGACAAGATAGCGTCTATCGTCGAGGAGAACAGTGACTATCTCGCCCTGGCACGCACACCCGATGACCTCTATGCCAACAAGGAGGCGGGCAAGAAGTCTATTGTCTTAGGCATAGAGAACGGGCTGGCGATAGAAGACGACCTGTCGCTGCTCACCCACTTCAAGGACAGGGGCGTAGCCTACATCACCCTCTGCCACAACGGTGACAACCTCATCTGCGACTCCGCACGAGGCGAGCACACCCACGGCGGAGTGAGTACCTTCGGCGAGCAGGTCATCAGCGAGATGAACCGCTTGGGCATCATGGTTGACCTCAGCCACGGCGGTGAGCAGTCGTTCTACGATGCACTCGACATCAGCTTAAAGCCTATCGTGTGCAGCCACAGCAACTGCAAGGCGCTCTGCGACGTGCCGCGCAACCTTACCGACGACCAGCTGCGGGCACTCGCCAAGAAAGGGGGCGTGGCGCATACCACCCTCTACCACGGCTTCCTGCGCACCAGCGACGAGGCTACCATCCGCGATGCCGTAGCCCATCTGGAGCATGCCATCAGCATCATGGGCATCGACCACGTAGGCATAGGCACCGACTTCGACGGCGACGGTGGCGTTCCCGGCTGTGCCGATGCCTCTGAAGTCATCAACTTCACCATGCAACTGCTGCGCCGACGCTATTCTGACGAAGACATCCGCAAGATATGGGGCGGCAACTGGCTGCGCGTATGGAGGGAAGTGGAAGGTTGAAAGCCCACCCCCAACCCCTCCCTGGGGAGGGGAGTAGAAATGGGTAATTGTGAATTATTAATTGTGAATTGTAAATTGTAAATAGAATGAGATACCAATGTTGGACTATGGGCTGGACACTGCTGTTGTTCTTTGCCCTCGCTGCCTGTAAGTCGGCAAAGAAGGATGTCACCGTCGATGCCGAACCTGTAGGACCGGCGTTCAATGCCGACTCTGCCTATGCATTCTGTCAGGCACAGTGCGATTTCGGACCGCGCACCATGAACTCTGAGGCTCACGAGCGCTGCGGCGCATGGATAGCCGGGAAGTTCCGGCAATACGGATGCAAGGTGACCGAACAGAAAGCCGACCTGAAAGGGTATGACGGGACCATACTGAAGGCTACCAACATCATTGCTGCCTACAACCCGCAGGCTACCACACGCATACTGATTTGTGCCCACTGGGACAGCCGTCCCTGGGCAGACAACGACCCCGACAAAGCCAACCATAAGACTCCCGTGCTGGCTGCCAATGACGGTGCCAGCGGTGTTGCCGTCATGTTGGAGATAGCACGCCTGCTGAAAGATTCCGTAACAGCCCAGCCCCTCCCAGGGGGTAGGCATAGTCTCCCCCTCGGCATCGACTTCGTATGCTTTGACGCCGAAGACTGGGGATTCCCCATGTGGGAGACCGACATGGAAGACCCGGGCGACACTTGGGCACTCGGCGCACAGTACTTTGCCAGCCACCTGCCCACGGGCTATGAGGCACGCTTCGGCATACTGCTCGACATGGTGGGCGGCGAGGGAGCGCAGTTCTTCAAGGAAGGCTTGTCGATGGAGTATGCCAACGCCATCGTCAACAAGGTGTGGGCAGCAGCGAAGGCTGCCGGACAGGGCAGCTTCTTCCCCGACCGAGAGGGCGGATACGTCACCGACGACCACCTGCCGCTGAACAAGACTGCCGCCATCCCCACCGTCGACATCATACCCTTCTATCCCGACTGCTCTGCCAGCAGCTTCGGACCGACATGGCATACCGTCAACGACGACATGCAGCACATCGACAGGAACACGCTCAAAGCCGTCGGACAAACCGTCATACAGGTGCTCTTCAGCGAAGAGTAGCGGACAGTAATAATAAAAAATAAAAAGAGTTTTATTTGGTTTTGCTCTCGTTTTTTTGTAACTTTGCATAATGGCTTCGAGTATGCACAAAATGA
>DEJO01000025.1:0-42775 GCA_002353555.1 Prevotella sp. UBA2746
AACTACGAACATATAATATACAACAATCCCCTATATGATATAATTACATAGTTTATAAATTATAGAATTACTTACTGCAACCGCAGTCGGATTTCGTCATTTCTTGACTGAAGAACTCTTGAAAGAGCATCTTGGCCAGCATCCAGTTGTCGCGGTTGATGCAATATCTCACCTTCGGCATTTCGATGGTTCCTTGTATAAGTCCTGCATCCTTCAGTTCAGTCAGATGCTGTGAGACTGTAGCTTTGGCAATGGACAGTTCTTCGTGTATATCACCAAAATAGCATTGTTCCTGCTTCGCTAGAAACTGCATAATAGCAATACGTGCCGGATGCCCCAAAGCTTTGGCAAATCGGGCAATCCGCTCCTGTTTCTCTGTATATACTTTCTTGTTCTCCATTCTGAAATGTCTGAATTTGTTCGCAAAGTTACGAACAACAATTCGAATACGTAAACATTTGTTCGTAAACTTGCGAATGATTAACATATATTAAGAGACACTAGTGCCCCAATATATCATACAGCAGGCCATAGGGGCACCTTTACCTGTGTCGTAGCCGTTTTCGAGGAATCTGAGGCCTGTGTCGTAAAAAGCGACTGTAAGCATTCTCGGGTTTACGTAAGCAACTACGTAAGCATTGACATTTTTTTTGAAATTATTTTGAGCTGGAACTCACTTGAAACACAGAGCATTGCTACTTTCTTTGTGTCTCGCCCCAAACCCGCGTAAGCAGATTGCGCGAAAGTGCTTACACGAAAAGGGGTGGTTTCCCCATTGCTGAGGGCAGCGGTCACATCTGTCTGCCCAAAGCAAAAATGTATAACAATAAAAAAAGTACTCGCGTAGGGTCGGAAGCACAGTACGGCCCACGCATCGCAGGAGAAATCCTGCACGACTATCTGAACAACAGTAACGAACCCATGGCTGTCGCCTTCCGAGAGCAGGCACAGGATGACGCTCACCAAGGTTGGCACCGCAACACGGAACTCTGCGTAGACCTGAAGACGCTGCTGCGCAGCGACCGCAGGATGGTGGCGGGCAAGGCGTATCAGGGCGTGCTGCACCGCGACGAGGTAATCGACGAATTCCGTTGCTATGAGCAATACACGTTCACCGAGACGATGCCGCAGAAGGACGGCAGGCGCAACCCGCATGTTTTCGACGGACGGTACATCACGGCTACGCGCAGGGAGGACGGAAGCCTCCGGCTGAATTTCAAGGAACTGAGGACGGACGAGGACTTCGACGTGGAGCACTATGCGCTCGGCGTGTACAACGAAATCTGCCTGGCACTCAATGGCCTCGTAGGGAAATAGGTCGGATTAACGGAAGCGTTCCAGTTCCAGTTTGTTCCAGTTTCTAAAAACGGGACAATATACCCCTCTAAAGACTTTATAACTAATTGATATATAGTTAGTTATATAATAAAAGAAGGGTAATGGAACCTTCGAAAAAGTAATTGGAACAACTGGAACTGGAACACTCAGGACATTAACGTTTCATCTAAAAAGCAGTAAATCAATGAGATACGACATTTCAAAACCATCAGCCCCGAAGATGCCAAACCTCGGCAGGGGCACAGAATGTATCAAAATCCTGCTCTCGCAGGTGTCTCGGGACATGCACGAACCGCTGGTTCCGATGCTTTTCCCTATACTGGGCGCGCACATCAGCGGCGCAGAATTTCAATATCCCGACCTCTCGTGGAAGGAACCGACGGGCATGATGGCCAATCTGGTGGCCGATTCGGGCTGCAACAAGGGTCAACTGTCCAATCTTGTAGAGGCTATTTGTCGCGATTTCCGCCAGCACGACGCGGCTGAGCTGAAGAAACTCGTGGAGTGGCAACGCCAATACAAGAGCAAGGCCAGCACGAAGGAGAAGCCCACGCGACCGGAGGTGGCCTTCTGGTTCCCGCCGTCGGACGTGACGAATGCGGCCTTCATCCAGAACGCCATGGCACTGGAGGCGCTTGGCGAACGCACGCAATACCTGAACATGCCGGAGGTGGAGATGGCCGACAAGATGTGCGGCGGCCACAAGCAGGTGACGCAGATGCTCCGCAACATCTACGACCGCCAGCGGGCAGGGGCCTTGCGTGCCACCGCTGACGGCATCACGGGCAACCCCATTCTGCGCACCAACCTGACGATTTCCAGCACGCCTTTCGCCACCCGCAAGTTCTACAAGAACGACCTGTTCAACGGAACGTTTGGCCGCATGGTATTCTCCTACAAACCCCGCACCAGCCGCGACGGGCGCATACCCCGGCAGGGCAAGTATTCGGATGAGTTCTACCAGAAGCTTGACGAGTACTTGGTGAGGCTTGACATCTGCAAGGGCCGCTACATCATCCGTCCGCTCAACAAGCTCACGGACAAGTTGGCTGGCGACATGGCTTCGCTGGCCGACCTTGCCGACGACGATGTGCTGTGGGACGTGTCGAAACGTGCCTTGGTGTCAGCATGGAAGGCGGGCTGCGTGATGTGGGTGCTCAACAATCAGACGTGGACGCGCTCGATGGGCGACCTCGTGGAGTGGCTCGTCTATCACGACATCTGGAGCAAGATGCAGCTCTTTGCCGACATGCTCAATATAGATGCCGACCAGACGAGCGAGGCTCAGCGACGCGGCCCGAAGAACATGCTCGACTCGCTGCCCAACACCTTCAACAAGGCTCAGCTGGAAGCCCTGCGCACCACGCTCGGCAAGAGTCAGGACGGAACGGATGGCCAGCTGCGCAAGTGGCTCTTCCGCAAGTTCATCACCTACTCCAGTCAGACGGGACTCTACACCAAGACCGAGGAATATCTGAAAGGAGAATAATGATGGATAGATTCGAACTTCAAAAGCTCCGCGACCTCCCCATTGAGGGGGTCGCCGAGCGACTCGGACTACAAGTTGTGCGGCATAAGGCACTCTGTCCGTTCCACGACGACCATCATGCTTCGCTCTCGTTCTGCGTGCGCAGGAACACCTACCGGTGCTTCGTCTGCGGAGCCCACGGCGGAACCATCGATTTGGCGATGAAACTGCTCGGCAAAGACTTCCTCGACACATGCCGTTGGCTGGCTGGCGATGGTAGCCAGTTCTCTGAAAAATCCGATTACTCCGATTACTCTGATTATTCCGAAAACCCCGCCAAGCCATTCGACGCCAGTCGTTATGAACGGTTCTTCGAACATCCCTTCCTCAACGAAGCCGCACGCCGTTTCCTCTTCGACGAGCGCCATATAGACCCGCGCGTAGTCAGCTGGTGCCGACTCACCTCATGGCAAGACCGACGGGGAACGCCCTGGCTGCAGATACCCTACTACGACCGCGACGGACGGCTCACAGGCATACAGAACCGCAACCTCGTCAGCGGAGCCCTGCCCCGATTCCGATTCCCCCAAGGCTCCCGGTGCGGCATCTACAACCTGCCCGTGCTCAACCGGCTCCAGCCCCACGACGAGCTCTGGATAACCGAAGGCGCCTCCGACTGCTGGGCAATGCTCTCCTCAGGGCGCAAAGCCATAGCCATACCCTCGGCAACGCTCCTCTCGAAGGACGACAAGCAACTCCTGGCACTCCTCAGCAGCCAGGCCGCTGTCAATTCTCAATTCTCAGCCGTCAATAGCCCATCGTCCATTGAATTCCACATGTTCCCCGACCGCGACGCACCCGGCGAACGCCTCTTCCTACAGCTCAGGGAAATCCTGCCCGGACTGCACCGCCACCAGCTGCCGCCCGCCTGCAAGGACTACTCCGAGTACTACCTCGCCCGGAAACCCTGACGGCACGTCCTTCCCGCCAGCCCCCTGCAAGACCATAGCTCCCGCTCCCCCTGCAAGACCATAGCTCCAGCCCTCCGAAACCTATGCTTTTGCCGTGCTGAACCATAGGTTTTGCCTCGCAAGGACGATGGTTTTGCAAGGCTGAAAACTTTTTGAAAATTATTGCAGAAAATGTTTGGCGGTTCGGAAGAAATTTCGTATCTTTGCAAATGGAAGGTTGAAGCAATAGCCGATGCTTCCGCGAGAGAGTTTTTACTTACTATAACTATTTTAACCACTTAAAAATTTTTACATTATGATTCGTTACAAACTTTATCAGAACAAACGTAAGGGTTCAGCCACCCAAGACATGTGGTACGCACGTGCGGCGGTGACGGGAGTGACCCGGCTGAAGGACCTGGCTGACCGCATCCAGCGCAACTGTACTGCCAAGAAGTCGGACGTGATTGCGGTGCTGACGGAGCTGGTCGAGGTGATGACCGACGAGCTGCAGGCAGGCCACCGCGTGGTGCTCGACGGCTTCGGCTACTTCAAGGTGGGCATGAAGACGGCGCCTGCCGAGAGTGCCAAGGCGTTCACGCCGGCGCAGAACGTCAAGAGCCTGCACGTGCTCTTCCAGCCGGAGGTGAAGCGCAGCGCCGACGGTACGCGCGTAAAAACGTTCCTCACCGGGGCGCAGGTTGCCGAGTATGACGGCTACGACGCGCCGGGCAAGAAGGAGGAGCCTACTCCCTAAGACCTCTGCAAGTCTCTCCCGCACCAGGGAGGGGCTTTTTTTCTTTCTGCATAATAAAAAAACCGTGTTTGGGATAGGGCGAAGTGTACTTTTGTCGCCTATTGCTTGCTCGGAAAGAGATTTTTTCGTACCTTTGCGCCCAAATTTGTGACAAGTTGACGAGCTAATGCGCCCGAAACTTGACAATTTGTAACAGAAACAACAGCTAAACGATGGAAAAGATAAGAATGACGACTCCCCTGGTGGAGATGGATGGTGACGAGATGACGCGCATCCTGTGGAAGATGATCAAGGACGAACTGATTCTTCCGTTTGTGGACCTGAAGACCGAATACTACGACTTGGGGCTGCCTGAGCGCGACAAGACCGGCGACCGGGTGACCGTGGAGTCGGCAGAGGCTACGAAGAAGTACGGGGTGGCGGTGAAGTGTGCCACCATCACGCCCAACGCCCAGCGCATGGAGGAGTACCACCTGCACCAGATGTGGAAGAGTCCTAACGGCACCATCCGCAGCATACTCGACGGGACGGTGTTCCGGGCGCCCATCACCATACCCAGCATACGTCCTTGCGTGAGGAACTGGGAGAAGCCCATCACCATTGCGCGCCACGCCTACGGCGACGTCTACAAGAGTGTGGAGATACGTGTCGGAGAGCCGGGCGTTGCCAAGCTCGTCTTCGACGGCGAGAGCGGCAGCCACGAGGAGATTGTCATCCACGACTTCAAGGGCGAGGGCGTCATCCAGGGCATGCACAACACCGACAAGTCCATCCGCTCCTTTGCCCACTCCTGCTTCCAGTTTGCCGTCAGCACCAGGCAGGACCTGTGGTTTGCCACGAAGGACACCATCTCGAAGAAGTACGACGCGCGATTCCGCGAAATCTTCCAGGAGGTCTACGACAACGACTACAAGGCAGACTTCGAGCGCCTGGGCATCACCTATTTCTATACGCTCATCGACGACGCCGTAGCCCGCGTCATCCGTTCCAAGGGCGGCTTCATCTGGGCTTGCAAGAACTACGACGGCGACGTGATGAGCGACATGCTCTCTACCGCCTTCGGTTCGCTGGCGATGATGACGAGCGTGCTCGTCAGCCCCGACGGTAACTACGAGTATGAGGCTGCCCACGGCACCGTCACCCGCCACTACTACAAGTACCTCAAGGGCGAGGAGACCTCTACCAACCCGATGGCGACCATCTTTGCATGGACAGGAGCCCTGCGCAAGCGCGGAGAGCTGGACGGGCTGGACGACCTCGTCGACTTTGCCGGAAGGCTGGAGCAGGCATGCCTGGACACCATCAACAGCGGCATCGTCACCAAAGACCTGGTCAGCCTCATGGAGGGCGTCACCCCCAAGGCCGTCTCTTCGCTGGGATTCATACAGGCCATCAGGGAAAGGATGCAGTAAGCCCCCCAGCCCCCTAAAGGGGGTGTTGTAATTGTGAATTGTTAATTGTGAATTGTTAATTGTGAATTGTGAATTGATAATATGATATTAGACTTTGATATGCTGAAAGCATTCTACGCTGACTACAGTCAGAAGGTAGAGAATGCACGCCAGGTGCTCGGCCGTCCGATGACCTATGCCGAGAAAGTGCTCTACGCCCACCTGTATAATAATAAGGTGGAGGCGTTCAAGAGGGGAGAAGACTACGTTGACTTCCGACCCAACCGCGTGGCCATGCAGGACGCTACCGCGCAGATGGCGCTCCTCCAGTTCATGAATGCAGGAAAAAGCAAGGTGGCGGTGCCCGCGTCCGTCCACTGCGACCACCTCATACGCGCCGACGTGGGCGTAGAGAAAGACCTGCCCGCAGCACGGCAGACCAACAAGGAGGTCTACGACTTCCTCGGCAGCGTCTCCCAGAAATACGGCATCGGCTTCTGGGGACCGGGAGCAGGCATCATACACCAGGTGGTGCTCGAAAACTATGCCTTCCCGGGCGGCATGATGGTGGGAACAGACTCCCACACGCCAAATGCAGGCGGACTGGGAATGGTAGCCGTAGGCGTTGGCGGTGCCGATGCCGTTGACGTGCTGACCGGGCAGCCCTGGGAGCTGAAGATGCCAAGGCTCATCGGCGTACACCTCACGGGAAAGCTCAGCGGATGGGCATCGCCCAAGGACGTCATCCTGAAAATACTCGGCATCCTGACCGTCAAGGGCGGAACCAACGCCATCATGGAATACTTCGGAGAAGGCGTCGACACGATGTCGGCAACAGGACGGGCAACCATCTGCAACATGGGAGCCGAGCTCGGAGCCACATGCTCCATCTTCCCCTTCGACGAGAAGACGGCCGAATACCTGCGGCAGACAGGACGCCGGCAGATAGCAGAAATGGCTACAGCCAACGCCAAGGAGCTGCGCCCGGACGACGAGGTGACGGCACGCCCGCAAGACTATTACGACCAGATACTGGAAATCAACCTGAGCGAGATTGAACCCCACCTGAACGGTCCCTTCACCCCCGACGCCGCCACCCCCATCTCGGAGATGGCAGAGAAAGGTCCGAAGAACGACTACCCGATGACCGTAGAGGTAGGACTCATCGGCTCCTGCACCAACTCCAGCTACGAAGACCTGGCACGCGCCGCCTCGGTAGCACGGCAGGCAAAGATGAAAAACCTGCAGGTGAAGGCACAGCTCATCATCAATCCCGGTTCGGAGCAGATACGCTATACCGCCGAGCGCGACGGCATCCTCGACGACCTCAAGGCCATCGGAGCCGTCATCATGACCAACGCCTGCGGACCCTGCATCGGACAGTGGAAACGACATACCGACGACAACGAGCGCAAGAACGCCATCGTGACATCGTTCAACCGCAACTTCCGGCGAAGAGCAGACGGCAACCCCAACACCTACGCCTTCATCGCAGGACCGGAAATGACGGTGGCACTCGCACTCTCAGGACGGCTCGACTTCAATCCCGCCACAGACACCATCACCAGCAAGGACGGCAATGAGGTCAGGCTCGACGAACCTGCGGGCGACATCTTCCCGCCGAAGGGCTTCGCCGTCGAGGATAAGGGATTCATCGCCCCGTCGGAAGAGAATGCCGACATACAGGTCGTCATCAACCCCGCATCGGAGCGCTTGCAGAAACTCGCACCCTTCGCACCCTGGGACGGCAACGACCTCACGGACATGCCGCTGCTCATCAAGACCGAAGGCAAGTGCACCACAGACCACATCTCGATGGCAGGACCGTGGCTCCGCTTCAGAGGACACCTGCAGAACATCTCAGACAACCTCCTCATGGGAGCCGTCAACGCCTTCAACGGCGAGGCCAACAAGGTGAAGTGCCAGCTCTGCGGCAACTACGTCGAAGTTTCTACAGCTGCCAAGGCATACAAGGAGAAAGGCATTTCCAGCATCGTCGTCGCCGAAGACAACTACGGCGAAGGCTCCAGCCGCGAACACGCCGCAATGGAACCCCGATTCCTCAACGTCAAGGTCATCCTTGCCAAGAGCTTCGCACGCATACACGAGACCAACCTGAAGAAGCAGGGCATGCTGGCGCTCACCTTCGACAACAAGGACGACTACGACCGCGTGCAGGAGAACGACCGCATCTCGCTGACTGGACTCCGCGACTTTGCGCCGGGCAAGAAGCTCACCGTCACCCTCCGCCACGAAGACGGAACGACAGACAGCTTCCCCGTATGCCACACCTACAACGAGACGCAG
Organism: Prevotella sp. UBA2746; assembly: GCA_002353555.1. Taxonomy (GTDB): domain Bacteria; phylum Bacteroidota; class Bacteroidia; order Bacteroidales; family Bacteroidaceae; genus Prevotella. The sequence continues at coordinate 8,212 of DEJO01000025.1, forward strand.
ATCGCTTGGTTCAAGGCAGGCTCGGCACTCAACTACTCGAAGTAACCCACACCCCTCAGCTCAACAGTCGTGTATGCTGCGACTTTGTCGCAGCTCTGAAGAATGCGGACGAACGCCAAGAGTAATCAGAAATAAAAAAAAGGAAAACAATGAAGAAGGAATATCTAATTTATAAGCTCAGCGACGAGGTAAAGAACTCTTGCAAGATAGACAACGAACTGTTTACGAAGTTCGGCGTGAAGCGAGGACTGCGAAACGAAGACGGATCGGGTGTGCTCGTCGGACTGACCAACATCGGAAACGTCGTCGGATATGAAGTCGGCAAAGACGGCAAGCCCCAGCCATGCGAAGGCAAGCTGTTCTATCGCGGATACGAACTCGACCAGCTGGTGGCTCCGCTCCTGAAGGAGAAACGCTTCGGATTCGAGGAGGTGGCATTCCTGCTGCTCTCCGGAGAACTGCCTGACAAGGAGGAGCTGACGGCTTTCCGCGAACTGCTGAACGACAACATGCCGCTCGACCACCGTACAGTCGTACACCTGGTAGACCTCGAAGGTACCGACATCATGAACATCCTGGCACGTTGCGTACTGGAGATGTATACCTTCGACAGCAATCCTGACGACATATCCAGAGACAACCTCATGCGACAGTCGATAGAGCTGATTGCCAAGTTCCCCACCATCATCGCTTACGCATACAACATCTACCGGCACTCCGAGCACGGACGCTCCCTGCACATACGCTATCCCAAGGAGCACCTCTCCATAGCTGAGAACTTCCTCTTCATGCTGAAGCACGACGACTATACCGAACTGGATGCGCGGACGCTCGACCTGCTGCTCATCACACAGGCTGAGCACGGAGGTGGTAACAACTCTACGTTCACCGTGCGCGTCACCTCGTCTACACGTACAGACACCTATTCCTCCATAGCTGCAGGTATCGGGTCGCTGAAAGGTCCGCTTCACGGAGGTGCAAACATCAAGGTCATCAACATGTTCCACCACCTGAAAGACCAGATCAAGGACTGGACCAACATCGACGAGATTGATACCTACCTGAACCGTATGCTCAACAAGGAGGCATACGACAAGTCGGGACTCATCTACGGCATCGGACATGCCGTCTATACCAAGAGCGACCCCCGTGCCGTAGAGCTCAAGAAGCTGGCTGGCGAACTGGCGAAGGAGAAAGGACGCGTCGAGGAGTACGAGTTCCTCAAGCTCATCGAGCAGGAAGGCATCAAGTGCCTCATGGAGCACCGCAAGTCGCGCAAGCCGGCATGTGCCAACCTCGACTTCTACAGCGGATTCATCTATGAGATGATCGGGCTGCCGCAGGAAATCTATACCCCCATCTTCGCGATGGCACGTATCGTCGGTTGGACGGCACACCGCATCGAGGAGCTCAACTTCCAGGGACGACGCATCATCCGTCCGGCGTACAAGAACATACAGGAGCCCAAACCGTATGTTCCCATCAACGAGCGATAAGCAAAAAGCTGACAGCGACCGATAAGCCCCCAAAAAAGCTGCCAGCGACCGATAAGCAAAAAAGCTGCCCCCCGTCTCCTCCTAATAGTGAGGGGGCAGGGGGCAGCTTCTTCTTTTTATTTCATTTGCTTTGCTTTCATTTGCTTTGCTTTCATTTCATTACCCGCTTCTTTCCTTTCTGTATCACGATTCCTTTATAGCCTTTGCCCACCCGTTGTCCGGCAAGGTTGAACATGGGTGCATCATTGTGAATTGTGAATTGTGAATTGTGAATTGATTCAATGCCAGTCGTTTCCTTTTCCTTCTCCAGGACGATGAGGTAGAGCAGCAGCAGCGACGGTCCGCATTTCACGTTGTAGGTAGTGCCTTCTGTCATGGGGAACGAGTATTTCCCGTCGGCATCCAGCGTAACGTTTGCATCGTCAACGACGATAGTCTTATTGGCTGGAGCCGTTGTTCCGCTGCCGCCGAAGATGAGCGTAGCCGTTCCGTTGAAGGGAGATGTGATGTTGAGTGCAGCGTTGTCTTCCATCTTGATGCAGGTGTCGTAGGTCTCCCCGTTGTAGGTCACGGTTCCTCTGCTGTTCGACGAGTGACCGTTCGTCAGCTTCACCTCCTCTAACGACGGCTTTGTTCCTGTGAAGAAACAGATGTAGCCATCGTCCGATCCTGTCGGGTCGACACCGCTTTCTCCGCTCTCTGTCGTTCCGATGAACTCTATCTCTTGTGTGTCAAGGATGTGGTCGCTGACGATTTTCAGGTCTTCGCCATTTGCAAGGTTTGCCGCTATCTCCACCTCAATCTCTTGTCCCGGCAGCAGCCCTTTGAGCGAAGTCGCCGAGCGCACGTCGCCGATGGCGAAGAAGGCATCCCGGTAGAGTGGGGCGATGCCCGTGTTGGTCACCTTCAGACGGGTTGCTGTTCCGTTGGTTTCACATGCGTTCACCTTGATGCGGTAGCCCGATGCCATCGTTGCTTCGCGGAAACGTTTGGCGGTTCCGTATGAGCCTCTCGGCGCGTCGTTGGCTATCATGAAGGTGATGTGGTATTTCGCAGCCTGTTCCTCCCACGTGTGTCCGTACATGCCGGCAGGGTTCAGGAAGTTCTTTTGGTCGCTGCTGGTGTAGTAGCTGATTTCTCCGCCGCAGACGCCCGTCTCCCAGCGCGTGCCTTCACCTAATGCGTTCCAGCAACGCTCGTTGTAGCCGTCGGCAGAACCAATCTCGTGGTTCTTGTGCATGAACGAGTCGTCGTACATGCCGAAGGTCAGTCCCATGATGTCCTTGTCGGCTACGATCGGGGTATAGGTGTCGTCGGCTGCATCCTTCGAGATGCCCCAGGGTATCTCGGTCATCACGTTGCCCATGTGCATGAGGAACTGTTTCTGGAATTCCCACGACGGGAAGTTGACACCCAGCTTCAGCGGCGTGCCGTAGATGTGGTATTCTGCCCAGTGGCCGAAGCCCACCTCAAGGAAAGCCAGCCGCTTGTCGTTCTTATAGCGTTCGGCAAAGTCGGTATAGAACTGCAGGGTGAACCGTTTCAGCTCCTCGTTGCTCCAGTCCGCATAATAGGTAGGACCGTCGCCGCCGGGATTCGCCGAGTAGGTCTCGTTGTAGTCGCTCCGCTCTTTGATGTATTGCGGTACGGCTGTAGAGCCTTTAGCCGCTCCCGGTATGTCCGTTCCGCTCGGATATTCATATCGGAAGCGGGCAACGAGCTGGTGGTTCCGGCTGGCTACGTCGGCAAGGATGTTGTCGAACCACGTCCAGTCGTACTCGATGCTGCCGTCGCTGTTGCAGCCCTTCACCACCATGCACGGCAGACAGTAGGAGAACTCCAGCGTGATGGAGCCTCCGTACGTGCTGTTCTTCTCTGCTGCCATGAACGGCCAGAGCACCAGTCCCGTCATAGGTTGCGGGTGGGTAATCTTGTTGTTCAGCTCCACGGGAGCCCACTCCTGTGCCTGCATAGCTGTCGACATGATAAGACATGCCAGCATGCCACATACCTTTTTAATAGTCATAGTTTTCATGTTGTTTTTAAAGTTCTTTGTTTGTCTCAAAATGTAGTTCTTTGCTTATTTCTGCATGTATTTCTTTCCATTCCGTATCACGATGCCTTTATAGCCTTTGCCCACCCGTTGTCCGGCAAGGTTGAACATGGGTGCATCATTGTGAATTGTGAATTGTGAATTGTGAATTGATTCAATGCCTGTGGCTGTTGCCTCTGGCAGCAGGATGAGGAACAGGAAGATTTGTACCTGGTCCTTCTTCAGCGTGTAGGTCGTTCCTGCTGTTGCCTCGAAGGAATACTGCCCGTTGGCGTCGAGTGTGACCTTTTGTCCATTCAAGACGACCGACTGGTTGGCAGGCGACGTGCTGCCGCCGTAGATGAGCGTCACCGTTCCGCTATGGGTAGGCGTAATGGTTATTTCGGTCTTCGACTCCATCTTGATGCAGTTCTTGTATTCTTTGCCGCCATAGGTGACGGCACCTTTGCTGGTAGAGTAGTTACTGCTTGCCAGTTGCACCTGATTGCTTGACGGGTTGGTGCCGGTAAAGTAGCAGATGGTGGCATCGTCCGTAGGGGTGGGGGTCGGAGTCGGGTTGTCCCCTCCTTCTCCTCCTTCTCCGCCTTCTCCTCCTTCGCCGCTGCCACCGGAGCCTTCGCCAGCTTCAAACTCTATCTCCTGTGTGTCTAAGATGCAGTCACAGGCAATCTTCAGGTCGTTGGCGTTGCTCAGGTTTGCCGCAATCTCTATAGTGAGTTCCTGTCCGGGCAGCAAGCCTTTGAGCGATGTCGTCGAGCGCACGTCGCCGATGGCAAAGAAGGCGTCGCGATAGAGCGGGGCGACACCGTTGTTGGTTACCGTCAGGCGGGTAGCTGTACCGTTGGTCTCGCAGCTTTTCACGCAGATGCGGTAGCCGGAAGCCATCGTTGCCTCCTTGAAGCGGGCTCCTGTGCCGTAAGAGCCGCTGGGCGCGTCGTTGGCTATCATGAAGGTGATGTGGTATTTCTTTGCCTGTTCCTCCCACGTGTGTCCGTACATGCCGGCAGGGTTCAGGAAGTTCTTCTGGTCGCTGCCCTTATAGTAGCTGATTTCTCCGCCGCAGACGCCCGTCTTCCATCGTGTGCCTGCTCCGATGGCGTTCCAGCATTCTTCGTTATAGCCGTCTTTAGTGCCTATTTCGTGGTTCTGGTGCATGAAGGAATCGTCGAAGAGTCCGAAGTTGAGCGCCATCAGTTCGCTGCTGCCAACAATGGGCGTGTACTCTTCGTCGCTGGCATCAATAGAGATCGCCCACGGAATATCTTTCAAGGCGGTGCTGACATATTTCAGGAATTCTGCCTGATACTCCCACGACGGGAAGTTGACACCCAGCTTCAGGTCCGTTCCGTAGATGTGATATTCTGACCAATGGCCGAAGCCTACCTCAACGAAAGCCAGCCGCTTGTCGTTCTTATAGCGTTCGGCAAAGTCGGTATAGAACACCTTCGTGAACCGTTTCAGCTCCGCGTTGCTCCAGTCGGCATAGTCGGTCGGGCCGTCACCACCAGGATTATCTGCGTGGGTTTCATGGTAGTCGCTGCGGTCCTTGATATATTGCGGAACGGCGGTAGCTCCTTTTTTGGCGCCTGGGATGTCGTCGCCGTTGGGATATTCATATCGGAAACGGGCAACGAGCTGGTGGCCGCGGCTGGCAACATCGTTGAGCAGGTTGTCGAACCACGTCCAGTCGTACTGGATGCTGCCGTCGCTGTTGCAGCCCTTCACCACCAGGCAGGGCAGACAATAGGAATACTCCAGCGTGATGGAGCCTCCGTGAGTGCTGTTCCTGGACTCTGCCTCAGCCGGCCAGAGCACCAGTCCCGTCATAGGTTGCGGGTGGGTAATCTTCTTGTTCAGCTCCACGGGAGCCCACTCCTGCGCCGTCCCATTTTGCAGGCGCTTGGCATCTGCCTGTGCATACGATACTGCCGACAGCAACAACAGCAGGATTAGAGATGGTCTTTTCATCATGGTCTTGTTTCTTTTTAAGGATTAGTTCGTAGATGTTTGATGCCACAAAAGTAGTTACTTTTGCTTGTCTGTGCAAGAAAAAGGTATAAAAACTCTCAGGAAAGATCCGTGTTCCTCCGAGCTATCCGTGTTCAACTTAAACCTTTTGACACGTGTCAAAAACGTTTCCGACACGTGTCAGAAGGTTTTACGACACGTGTCAGAAGATTCGGAGAAAGGCTTTTCGGAACGTCATCAGCACGACATCTGCACTTCATTCCTGCCCAGTAGCCACTTTTCGGTGGGCAGAGAATGCTTACAGCAAGCCCAGTTCTCCGATGGCGAAGAGGACGGAGTAGCCCAGCACGAGGGTGATGATGCCCACGGTGAGCCCAATCTTCAGCATGTCGTTCTGCTTGACCAAGCCGGTAGAGTAGGCGATGGCGTTCGGGGGCGTGGAGATGGGCAGGCACATGGCTGAGGATGCAGCCAGGGCGATGCCGATGATGACGGTGGGGGTGCCTCCGATGCTTGCCAAGCGGTCGCCCATACCGGTGCAGACCACGGCGAGGATGGGGACGAGGAGTGCTGCCGTTGCCGTGTTGGAGATGAAGTTGGAGAGGAAGTAGCAGATGATGCCCGACGCAAAGAGGATGACCAGCGGGCTCCACGAGCCGAAGGGGATGCTCTTGATGGCAGCATCGGCAAGTCCGCTGCCGTTCATTCCCAGTCCCAAGGCAAAGCCTCCTGCTACCATCCAGATGACCGACCAGTCTATCTCGCGCAGGTCTTTGGCGGTGATGACGCCCGTGATGGCGAAGATGCCCATCGGAATCATCGCCACCGTGTTGGCATCGATGCCTGTGATGTCTTTCGGCAGTACCCACAGCAGGATGGTGAGCACGAAGGTGCAGCACACCACCCACATGCGCCATCCGTGGTGTACCTTACCCGTTATCTGCAACTCGATGGTCTTCTGTGTGAAGGGGAAGAACTTCAGGATGATGCGCCACGAGATCAGCAGGATGACGATTGTCAGGGGGAACATGAATGCCATCCACTCGCCGAAGCCCAGTCCCATGTTCATGCCCGCCTCGTCGTTGAGCACCTTCAAGGCAATGGCGTTGGGCGGTGTGCCGATGGGGGTACCCATGCCTCCGATGTTGGCAGCCACGGGTATGCTCATCGTCAGGGCTATGCGTCCCTTTCCGTTGGCAGGCAGGGCAGCAAAGACGGGAGTGAGGAAGGTGAGCATCATCGCAGCCGTTGCGGTGTTGCTGACGAACATCGAGAAGAGTCCCGTAATCAGCAGGAATCCCAGCAGGACGTTCTCGCTCTTCTTACCGAAGGGGCGTATGAGGTTTTTCGCCAGGAGCACGTCCAGTCCCGACTTGGTGGCTGCTATGGCGAGGATGAAACCGCCGAGGAACAGCATGATGACGGGGTCTGCGAAGGCAGCCATGATGTCCTTCGACTTGAGCAGCGTGCCGAAGGTGGCGTCTTCTTCGCCTTTGAAGACGAGCAGCGAGTTGTTGGAGATGGTAAGGCACATCGTGGTGATGATGGCGAGTGACGTTGCCCAGGACGGTATCGCCTCGGTGAGCCACGACAGGGTGGCAAAGACGAAGATGGCGATGACGCGATGCTGTACCGTCGTGAGTCCTTCGATGCCGAACGCACTTGTCGGCAGGTTCCATACGATGGCGGTAATGACGATGATGGCAAAGAGCTCCATCATCTTTTTCTTGGAGTACTTGTTGTTGAGTGCGTTAGAAACTGCTTCAGCCATTGTTCTTGTTGTTTATAGTCTCTTGTGATTTTTTTTCTTTCTTTGTTGGACTGAGTCGCAACAGACGGGACGAGCGGCAGACGGGACGGGGCGCGTGGGCAGAGTCGCAACAGACGGGACGAGTCGCCGATTGTCCTCTCTTCCATAAAACGGGTGCAAAGGTACAAAATAATTGATAACTGACAATTGATAATTGACAATTCTTTCTTACTTTTGCACCATAAAAATACATGTTGTGAAAAATAAGGCAGTCTATATCGTCGTTTTGCTATGTCTGTTGTGCAGTTGCCGGCATCTGAATCAAGTGCCAGCCGACGGTCAGGGCGACACGCTACGGATGAAGTATGCAGAGCATATCACCATCGTGCGCTGCGAAGGCTATACGAAGGTGGTGATGCAGAACCCCTGGAAAGCGGGCGAGGTGCTGCATACGTATGAGCTGGTGCCGCGAGGGAGCGAGAGGGCGGCGCGTGAGCGGGAGAGCGGTACCACGGTGGTGAGCGTCCCCCTGCGTCGCAGCGTTGTCTTCAACACGGCTCATGCGTGGCTCATTGGCACGCTGGGGGCTGCAGAGCAGGTAGCCGGCGTTGCCGACTTGCGGTTCATGCAACTGCCGTGGGTGCACCAGCTGGTGCGGGCAGGGCGCATAGCCGATTGCGGCGACTCGATGTCTCCCGACATGGAGAAGATCATCGACCTCGATGCCGATGCCATTCTGCTCTCGCCCTTCGAGAACAGCGGCGGCTACGGCAGGATAGAGAAGCTGGGAGTGCCCTTGATAGCGTGTGCCGACTACATGGAGACGTCGGCTCTGGGCAGGGCGGAATGGATGAAGTTCTACGGGCTGCTCTACGGCAAGGAGCAGGAAGCCGACTCCCTCTTCCATGTGGTAGACTCAGCCTACCAGGAGTTGAAAGCCTCCCTCCATCTCCCCCATGAAGGGGAGAGGCATGAAGTTAGTCCTGCCTTGAAGGGAGTTCCCAAGATGATTACCGAGAAGCTGACGGGCAGCACGTGGTATGTGCCGGGAGGAAAAAGCTCTGTGGGAAGGCTGATAGCCGATGCCGGCGGCAGGTATGCGTGGGCTGACGACGGACATAGCGGCAGCCTCGCCCTGTCGTTTGAGGCCGTCCTCGACAAGTCTGGCGATGCCGACGTGTGGATCTTCAACGATTTCGGCGAGCGGCCGATGACCTACGGGCGGCTGGCTGCCGAGTATCGGGGCTATGGTCAGCTGAAGGCGTTCCGCAACCATAACGTGTGGTACGTCAATTCGTTGCGTGTGCCGTACTTTGAAGAGGTGTCGTTCCGTCCCGACTGGCTGCTCCGCGACTACATCTGCATGCTCCATCCGCAGCTGGGGCTGGGAGAGCCGAGATACTATGTGAAGATGAAAGATGAAAGATGAAGGATGAAAAATTAAAGATTAAGATTGAAAAATTAAAAGATGAGAGATTGAAAGATTGAAAAAATGAAGATTGTAAGATGAAATACTATTTGAGTCTGATCGTTGGCGTTGTGCTGTTGTTCGTGCTGAACCTGCTGGTAGGGTCAGTATCTATTCCCGTGTCCGACGTCTTCAGCATCTTGGCGGGCGGCGACGGGGCTAAGGAGACGTGGCGGTATATCGTCATGGAGAACCGTCTGCCACAGGCGCTGACGGCACTCCTCTGCGGTGCAGCCCTCGCCGTGAGCGGTCTGCTGCTGCAAACGGCGTTCCGCAACCCGTTGGCAGGTCCTTCGGTCTTCGGCATCAACAGCGGGGCCGGGCTTGGAGTGGCGCTGGTCCTGTTGTGGATGGGCGGCAGCGTGTCGGCAGGCATGTACTCCGTCGGCGGCTTCATGGCCATCCTGCTGTCGGCATTTGTCGGTGCTATGGCAGTGACGTCGCTCATCCTGCTTTTCTCAACGCTGGTGAGCAGCCGTGTCCTGTTGCTCATCATCGGCATCATGGTGGGCTATCTTGCCAACTCAGCCATCACGTTGCTCAACTTCTTTGCGACGGAAGAGGGCGTGCGTTCGTATATGGTGTGGGGGATGGGCAACTTCGGCGGCGTGTCGATGAGCCACATGCCCCTCTTCGCTACGGTCGTAGCCGCAGGGCTGCTGGCGTCGGTCCTGCTTGTCAAACCGCTGAACGCCATGCTCCTTGGCGAACAGTATGCCGAGAACCTGGGGGTTGACATCCGGCGGACGCGCTTCCTGCTGCTCGTCGTCACGGGCATCCTCACCGCCATCACGACGGCTTTCTGCGGTCCTGTGGCCTTCATCGGGCTCTCCGTGCCCCACATCGCCCGTCTGCTGACAGGTACGGAGAACCACCGTCTGTTGCTGCCTGCCACCATCCTGTGCGGAGCTGTCGTCGCCCTGCTGTGCAACCTGCTCTGTTGCCTGCCAGGAGAGAGCGGCATCATCCCCCTGAATGCCGTCACGCCGCTTATCGGTGCACCCGTCATCGTGTACGTCTTGCTGCGCTGCCGATGATAGGACTAAATCCAGATGAGGTCGCTCATCACGTCGTCGCTGACGAAGAGCCCTTGTCGGGTGAGGTGGATGCGGTTGCCGTCGATGTGCAGCAGCCCGTTATCCAAGGCGAGACGTGCATTCTGTAGCAGGTAGACCCGGTATTTGTCTTCCAGCCTGCCGAGGTCGATGCCTTCCCTTGTGCGCAAGGCGGTGGTGACGAGGTCGTTGTATCGGGTGTCGGCATCCAGCAGTTCAAAGCCCCCTCCAAACCTCCCCCTGCTGGGGAGGCTTACTTTGCTCTCCATCCCTCCAGACATCTTTAAGTATTCCTCTTCGACAGCCTCCATGTATTTGTGGATGTCGCTGACGTTCCATTGCCTGCTTTCGATGTCGTAGCTGTGAGCCGCAGCCCCAATGCCGATGTAGGGCGTTCCGTTCCAGTAGCTGCTGTTGTGAAGGCTTTTAAATGAAGAATGAAGAATGAAGAATGAAGAATCGGCTGGCGCATTGAGGAATGATTCTTCATTCTTCATTCTATATTCTTCATTCTTAAGGGCGAAGTTGCTGATTTCGTAGTGTTCGTACCCGGCAGCTTCCAGCTTGTCGATAAGCAGTTCGTACATCTGTCGCTCCGTCTCCTCGTTGAACACCATCTTTAATCTTTCATCTTCACTCTTTAATCTTTCATCTTTCATCTTTAATCTTCTGTACAGTTCCGTTCCTTCCTCAACCATCAGGCTATAGGCAGAGACGTGTTCCGGACGGAGGGCGAGTACGGCTTCGATGTCTTGCAGCCAGTCGGCGAGGGTCTCGTCGGGGAACCCGAACATCAGGTCGATGCTGATGTTGCCGAATCCAGCCTTGCGCAGCCGCTCGACGGCAGCTGTCACCTGCGAGGCGGTGTGTCGGCGCCGGAGGAAGCGCAGCCGCTCGTCGGAGAAGGTCTGCGCCCCCATGCTGATGCGGTTGACGGGGAGCTGCGACAGCATCGCTACATACGAGTCGGTGAGGTCGTCGGGGTTGCACTCCATCGTTATCTCCTCAGTATGGCGCGTGTCGTACACCTTATTTATATGTAGGAAGATTTTCTGCAAGTTCTCTTCGGAGAGCTGGCTGGGCGTCCCGCCACCGAGGTAGATGGTGGATAAAGCCCCCTCCAACCTCCCCTTGAAGGGGGAGGCGTTTTCATTTTCGCGCATCCTGAGCTCCATCTCCCTGCACAGCGCCTCGGTGTATCGGTCTTGCAGGTCGAGGAGGGTGGTGGAGTAGAAGCCGCAATAGATGCACCGGCTTCTGCAAAATGGTATGTGAATGTATAATCCAGCCATAGGTTTTCGATGCAAAAGTACTAATAAGTTATAAAAGATTGCAGTTTTTAGGACTATTCTTTTGGCACATTGCCAAAATCTTCGTACTTTAGACGGCGATTTGCGAAAGCAGTCATCCAATAGCTTAAAGACAATACAATTTATTAACACCTAAATCTATATTGATATGAAAGTATATCAAACAAACGAAATCAAGAACATTGCCTTGATTGGCAGTGCGGGTAGCGGCAAGACCACGCTTGCCGAGAGTATGTTGTTCGAGGCCGGAATCATCAAGCGTCGTGGCTCTGTTGAGGCTAAAAACACCGTGAGCGACTATTTCCCTGTAGAGCAGGAATATGGCTACTCTGTTTTTCCGACCGTCTTCCATGTAGAATGGAACAATAAGAAGCTGAACATCATCGACTGTCCGGGTTCTGACGACTTCGTAGGGGGTGCCATCACCGCCCTGAACGTCACCGACCAGGCCGTCATCCTCATCAACGGACAGTATGGCCCGGAGGTAGGCACGCAGAATGCTTTCCGTTATACCGAGAAACTACAGAAACCAGTCATCTTCCTTGTCAACCAGCTCGACCGTGAGCATTGCGACTTCGATGCCTTGGTAAACAATATGAAGGAAATCTACGGACAGAAGTGCGTACAGGTACAGTATCCTATCGCTACGGGTCCCGGCTTCAACGCCGTCATCGACGTGCTGCTGATGAAGAAATACAGCTGGAAGCCCGAAGGTGGTGCACCGATTATCGAAGACATCCCTGCCGAGGAGATGGAAAAGGCAAAGGAACTTCATGCCGCACTCGTAGAGGCTGCCGCCGCCAACGACGACACGCTGATGGAGAAATTCTTCGAGGAGGAGAGCCTCACCGAGGACGAGATGCGTGAAGGCATCCGCAAGGGACTCGTCACCCGCAGCATCTATCCCGTCTTCTGCGTATGTGCAGGCAAGGACATGGGCGTGCGCCGACTGATGGAGTTCTTGGGTAATGTCGTTCCGTTTGTCGACGAGATGCCGAAGGTTCACAACACCCGCGGCGAGGAAGTGGCTGCCGATGCTGCCGCCCCCACCTCTATCTACTTCTTCAAGACCGGTATGGAGCCGCACATCGGTGAGGTTTCCTACTTCAAGGTGATGAGTGGCAGCGTCAAGGCTGGCGACGACCTGACGAATGCAGACCGCGGCTCCAAGGAGCGCATCGGTACCATCTATGCCTGTGCCGGAGCCAACCGTATTCCCGTTGACGAGCTGAAAGCCGGCGACATTGGCTGTACCGTGAAGCTCAAGGACGTGAAGACGGGCAACACCCTGAACGGAAAGGATGTCGAGCAGCGCTTCGACTTCATCAAATATCCTAACTCCAAGTATTCGCGTGCCATCAAGTCGGTCAACGAGAGCGAGATGGAGAAGCTGATGGCAGCCCTCCTGAAGATGCGGCAGGAAGACCCGACATGGGTTGTCGAGCAGTCGAAGGAGTTGCACCAGACCATCGTTCACGGTCAGGGTGAGTTCCACCTGCGCACGCTGAAGTGGCGTCTGGAGAACAACGAGAAGATACAGGTCCAGTACGACGAGCCGCGCATCCCCTATCGTGAGACCATCACCAAGATGGCACGTGCCGACTACCGCCACAAGAAGCAGTCGGGTGGTGCCGGACAGTTCGGTGAGGTACACCTGATTGTCGAGCCTTATGCTGAAGGAATGCCCGATCCTACCGTTTACAAGTTCAACGGTCAGGAGTTCAAGATGAACATCAAGGGCAAGGAAGAGATAGACCTGGAGTGGGGCGGCAAGCTCGTCTTCATCAACAGCGTCGTCGGCGGTGCCATTGATGCACGCTTTATGCCTGCCATCCTCAAGGGTGTCATGGAGCGCATGGAGCAAGGACCACTCACCGGTTCCTATGCCCGCGACGTGCGCGTCATCGTCTACGACGGTAAGATGCACCCCGTTGACTCCAATGAACTCTCCTTCATGCTCGCCGCACGTAACGCTTTCAGCGCAGCCTTTAAGGAGGCAGGACCGAAGATCCTGGAGCCTATCTATGACCTGGAGGTCTATGTGCCTTCCGACTACATGGGCGACGTGATGAGCGACCTGCAAGGCCGCCGTGCCATGATTATGGGCATGGACAGCGAGGCTGGTTATCAGAAGCTGAGTGCAAAGATTCCGTTGAAGGAACTCGCCAACTACAGCATCTCCCTGAGCTCACTCACCGGCGGACGTGCGTCGTTCTCCACCAAGTTTGCCAGCTACGAGCTCGTACCCAACGACATCCAGCAGCAACTCATCAAGGAACATGAGGCTGAACAGGCTGAAGACGAGTAAGGAAGTAACTCGTACTATACACCCAAGAAAGGCATCCACCACGTCGGTGGATGCCTTTTGTATGCAAAGATACATTAGTTTATATTCAAATACGTAATCAAATAATGTATAAAATGTTAAAATATAAAGGTAATTACGAAATAATTAACGCTGACGTGTTAAATTATTAAGGATTTTACCTATCTTTGCGTTTGTATTTACGACTATCGTATATGAAAAAGAAAACTATTTGGACCGTAGCAACCATCATGGGACTCTCCTTCCTGGCTCTGCTCTTCCTCCAGCTGAAGTACATCGAGGAGATGGCAGAGATGAAGAAGGAACAGTTCGACGAGTCCGTGAATCGTGCACTATATCAAGCCTCACGTAATCTTGAACTCAACGAAACGCTGCGCTATCTGGAAAAGGATGTCAACGAGACCGAGCGTCGTGCCTACAAGAAAGACTCCACGACGATAGACAAGGACGGCAACGTGCAACAGGCGCACCAGTTCTCCGTCGCCGACAGCAACGGCAATGTCTATTCGTCGTTCGAACTGAAGACCATCAAGGCTAATCCGGCACAGACCCCCAAGGCTATGATCCTGCGCAACGATAAGAACTCGCTCTCGCAGACCAAGAAGTCGATGCAGGAGATTGTGCGCAATCGCTATGTCTACCAGAAAGCAATGCTCGACGAGGTAGTATACAACATCCTCTACTCGGCATCGGAAAAGCCGCTCAAGGAGCGCATCAACTTCAAACTCCTCGACCAGGACCTCAAGGCAGAGATGATGAACAACGGCATCAACATCCCTTACCACTTCACCGTCTCCACACAAGACGGCAGGGAGATATACCGTTGTGCCGACTATAGCGAAGACGGCGAGGAAAACACCTATTCGCAGGTGCTCTTCCGCAACGACCCGCAGAACAAGATGGGCATCGTCAAGGTGCACTTCCCCGACATGAACAGCTACATCTTCTCCTCGGTACGCTTCATGATTCCAAGTGTCTTCTTCACCGTCATCCTGTTGCTCACCTTCCTCTTCACCATCGCTTCCATCTTCCGTCAGAAGCGTTACTCTGAAATCAAGAACGACTTCATCAACAACATGACGCACGAGCTGAAGACGCCTATCGCCAGCATATCACTGGCAGCACAGATGATGAACGACGACGCAGTAGACAAGAGTCCTGCCATGCAGAAACATCTCAGCGGAGTCATCGCCGACGAGTCTAAGCGACTGCGTTTCCTTGTCGAGAAGGTGCTGCAGATGTCGATGTTCGACAAGCAGAAAGCGGTCTTCAAGAAAAAACATCTCGACCTGAACGAGATGGTGGAGACCATCGCCAACTCGTTCACCCTGCGCGTAGAGCATACCGGTGGAAAAATCTACACCGAGATAGAGGCTGTCGACTCGGCCATCTATGTAGATGAGGTGCACTTCCAGAATGTCATCAACAACCTGCTCGACAATGCGGTGAAGTACAGAAAGAAAGACGAGCCGCTCAACATCTATCTGAAGACGTGGAACACCAACGACCACCTGTACCTCTCCGTGAGAGACACCGGGCAGGGTATCAAGAAAGAGAACCTCAAGAAGATCTTCGATAAGTTCTACCGCGTACACACAGGCAACAGACACGATGTCAAAGGCTTCGGACTCGGACTGGCTTACGTCAAGAAGATTGTAGACCTGCACGAGGGAGAGATACGTGTAGACAGCGACTACGGAAAAGGTACGAAGTTTACCATTAAGCTTCCGAAGATAGAAAGCTGAGAAACAGCAGGTTACGAATAGGTAATATATCCAATCCTATCATAGGAATAGAACGACAACCCGAAATTAAATCAGTCAAGAATAATCATATCAACTCATTTAAAACAATAGAATTATGGACGACATGTTGAAAATCTTATTGTGCGAAGACGACGAGAACCTCGGTATGCTGCTTCGCGAGTATCTCCAGGCTAAAGGTTACTTTGCCGAGTTGTGCCCGGACGGTGAGGCCGGCTTCAAAGCCTTCCTCAAGACAAAGTTCGACATCTGCGTGCTGGATGTGATGATGCCTAAGAAGGACGGATTCACACTTGCTGCCGAAATCCGTCAGACCAACGCAGAGGTGCCCATCATCTTCCTCACGGCAAAGCAGCTCAAGGAAGACATCCTCGAAGGTTTCAAGATTGGTGCCGACGACTACATCACCAAGCCGTTCTCCATGGAAGAACTCGTCTTCCGTATTGAAGCCATACTCCGCCGTGTGCGTGGCAAGAAGAACAAGGAGCAGACCGTCTACCACATCGGCCGCTTCACCTTCGATACACAGAAGCAACTGCTCACAATCGGTGAGAAGGCTACCAAGCTGACGACCAAGGAGAACGAACTCTTGGCACTGCTCTGTGCTCACGCCAACGAGATCCTGCAACGCGACTTCGCCCTGAAAACCATCTGGATTGACGACAACTACTTCAATGCACGCTCTATGGATGTTTACATCACCAAACTGCGCAAGCACCTGAAGGATGACGACCAGATAGAGATTATCAATATCCACGGCAAGGGCTATAAGCTCATCACGCCGGAAGAGGAGTAGACGCGCCGGATGAAAAAGTTTCTGAAAGCCCATCACACCCAAATAGGTATGACACTGATTCTCGTCGGTGTCATACTTTTGGTTGTCAGCTACGTTGCCGGCCTCACCATCTACCGCCCCGTCCTCCTCACAGCCGTTGCCGCCATCATCACCGGAACGATACTGCATGTCAGGAGCGTCAAGCGGCAAAGCAAGTACTGATATACTGCCTTTTATGCCATCCTCTCGGATAAAGAGTCTCTTGATGAGTTAAAAAACTATAAATTGAAAGGTGGCGAGTGGCTGGAGGACTTGATTCTCAGTTAAAAATAGTACCTTTGCACCCGCATTTTGAGCAGGAAGCGCTTGTCGCCCTGTTCGTGGTGCATTTTGTTTAATCATTTATTTATCATTTCAAAGTAGTATGAATCAATACGAAACCGTTTTCATTTTGACTCCCGTTTTGTCTGATGATCAGGCAAAGGAAACGGTCGCTAAATTCAAGACACTGCTCACCGACAATGGTGCTGAGATCCTGAATGAAGAGGCCTGGGGACTGAAGAAGCTGGCTTACCAGATCCAGAAGAAGACATCAGGCTTCTACAACCTGATGGAGTTTAAGGCTGAGCCGGCACTCATCGACAAACTCGAAGTGGCATTCCGCCGTGACGAGAAAGTTATTCGTTTCATGACTGTTAAACTCGACAAGTATGCTGTGGCTTACGCTGAGAAGCGCCGCGCAAAGCTTGGCAAAAAAGAGGAGGCTTAAACCATGGCAGAGCAGAAATCAGAAATCCGTTATTTGACCGCTCCTTCTATCGACACGAAGAAGAAGAAGTATTGCCGTTTCAAGAAGAGCGGCATCAAGTACATCGACTACAAGGATCCAGAGTTCTTGAAGAAGTTCCTCAACGAGCAGGGTAAGATACTTCCGCGCCGCATCACCGGAACGTCTCTGAAGTATCAGCGTCGCGTAGCTCAGGCTGTTAAGCGTGCACGTCAGATTGCACTGCTTCCTTACGTAACCGATTTGATGAAGTAAAAAAAGGAGGAAACAGAATGGAATTAATACTGAAAGAAGATATCATCGGTCTTGGATACAAGAACGACATCGTGAATGTAAAGTCTGGTTACGGTCGTAACTATCTCATTCCGCAGCAGAAGGCTGTTATCGCTTCTCCGTCAGCAAAGAAGATTCTGGCTGAGAACCTGAAGCAGCAGGCTCACAAGCTGGCTGCTCAGAAGGCTGCTGCCGAAGATAAGGCAAAGGCTTTCGAGGGCGTAGCTCTGGAGATTGCTGCCAAGGTTGCCGTTACAGGCCAGCTCTATGGTTCTGTTGGTGCAGCTCAGGTGGTTGAGGCTCTTGCTGAAAAGGGCATCGAGGTAGATCGTAAGATTGTCACCATGAAGGAAGCCAAGAAGGTAGGTGAGTATGAGGCTGTCGTCCACTTCCACAAGGAGGTAGAGGTGAAGGTTCCCGTTACCGTTGTTGCTGAGAACGCTCCCGCTCCTGTCGTTGAAGAGGCTCCCGTTGAGGCTCCTGCCGTAGAGGAAGCTGAAGCTCCTGTAGCAGAAGAGGTTGTTGAGGCACCTGCTGCAGAGGAAGAAGAAGCTCCTGCTGAGGCTTAATCGAAAGATTATTTTCGCACTGTAAAACAGCGTTTCGATAGAAATCCCAGTCATCCGCGTGGTGACTGGGATTTTTTGAAAATGAGTAACATCCGAAACAAAATATAAGGCTTAAGGGTCAAATATAATCAGGTATGAATAGTATAATAATAGTATTGCCGATACTGACACTATTGATGTTCCAGCTGGGCTTGACCCTACGTGCCTCTGACTTCACGATGATAGTCAGACGGCCGAAGCCTGTGCTGGTTGCACTTGCCGGACAGATTGTGCTATTGCCCGTCTTGGCGTTTTTAGTATCCTCTGTCGCAGTACTGCCTCCACTTTTCGCTATCGGCATGATGCTCATTGCTTGTTGTCCGGGAGGGAGCTCGTCGAATGTGTTCTCCTATCTTGCCAAAGGTGATGTGGCTTTGAGCGTGTCCCTGACAGCTATCAGTAGTGTGGTGACCCTCTTTACGCTCCCTCCGATTATGGTAATGACGATGGAGTCGGTAGGTGAGGGGGTGTCCTCAGTCAGTTTGCCTGTAAAGAACCTGTTGATACAAAACCTTCTACTCATGTTTTTGCCACTATTGCTCGGTATGTTGTTCAGACACTTCCGCCAGCTTCTGGCGCGGAAGATTGAACGAGTGTTAGGCAGGCTGGCTTTTCCAATGCTGATGTTTCTCGCAGGCTTGTTTTTCGTGCAGAATATGTCAGTCATCTGTGACAATTTTCTTGTTCTTGGAGCATCTGTAACAGCCATGTTGTTGTTTGCGGTGAGCGGTGCCTGGCTTCTCGCAAAGGTTTTCTCGTTAAAACGCCGACAGCAGCGTACCATCATTATCGAAGTGGGTATGCAGAATGCGGCACAAGCTATTGCCGTAGCATCCTCTCCATTCATCTTCAATAGTGATGTGATAGCTGTGCCTGCAATCATTTACGCCCTGATGATGAATGTAATACTCCTTGTCTATGTAGGCGTTGTAAATCTTCGAGCCTCATGATGCGGACGTCATGTCTGACTATGCTCCCATACGTTTTCGCTCCATCTTTTTCATGTTTTCTTGACAAATAAATGATAATAAAATCTAAATAGTTTTGCCAAGTCCAAGCGGTTTTGTATATTTGCATGATTTAATTCACACAAGTGTAACAAACATAAACTCAGATAAGAAATGAAAGCATTTGTATTCCCAGGTCAGGGAGCCCAGTTCGTAGGAATGGGCAAAGACCTCTATGAGAGCAACCCGCTCGCCAAAGAACTGTTTGATAAGGCCAACGATGTTCTTGGCTTCAATATTACAGACATTATGTTCGACGGTACAGCCGACGAGCTGAAGCAAACAAAGGTGACACAGCCTGCCGTCTTCCTGCATAGCGTCATCTCAGCACTTTGTATGGGCGATGCCTTCCAACCCGATATGGTGGCTGGTCACTCCCTCGGTGAGTTCTCGGCACTCGTTGCTGCCGGAGCGTTGAGCTTCGAAGATGGTCTGAAGCTTGTCCATGCGCGTGCGCTTGCGATGCAGAAAGCATGCGAGAAGGCTCCTGGCACGATGGCTGCTATCATCGGATTGCCCGATGAGAAGGTGGAGGAGATCTGCAACGCCATCGACGGCATCGTTGTTGCTGCCAACTACAACTGCCCAGGTCAGTTGGTTATCTCAGGAGAGGTAGAGGCTGTGAACGCTGCCTGTGAGAAGATGAAGGAGGCTGGTGCGAAGCGTGCGTTACCGTTGCCGGTGAGCGGAGCTTTCCATTCTCCGCTGATGCAGCCCGCTAAGGACGAGTTGCAGGCAGCTATCGAGGCTACCGAGTTTGCAGCTCCGAAGTGCCCTGTCTATCAGAACGTAGATGCCAAGCCGCATACCGATGCTGCCGAAATCAAGGCTAACCTCATTGCCCAGCTGACAAGTTCAGTGCGCTGGACAGCAAGTGTACAGAACATGATTGCCGATGGTGCAGACGACTTTACTGAGTGCGGACCGGGCAAGGCTCTGCAGGGCATGATCGGTCGTATTGACAAGGGTGTTGCTGCACATGGCATTGAATAATTCACAAATGACAATTAATGAAACCGATAATCTATCAAGTTTTTACACGTCTGTTTGGCAACAAGAACACTACTCGCAAGGAGAACGGTTCGCTGGACGAGAACGGATGTGGAAAAATGAATGACATTACGCTGAGGACGCTCAAGCGTATCAAAGAATTGGGCGTGACACACATCTGGTATACAGGTGTCATACGACATGCCACTCAGACCGACTACTCGGCAAACGGCATTCCCGTGCAGCACCCGCAGGTGGTGAAAGGCAAGGCAGGATCACCATACGCCATCACCGACTATTATGACATAGACCCCGACCTGGCTGTTGATGTCGACAGCCGTATGGCGGAGTTTGAAGCCCTCATTGAGCGTACGCATAAAGCCGGACTGAAGGTAATCATGGATTTCGTGCCGAATCATGTGGCTCGTGAGTATCATTCTGTCTGCAAACCGTCTGGAGTAAAAGACCTCGGCGAAGACGATGACACGACGAAGCACTTCTCTGTGGAGAATAACTTCTATTATCTGTGGGGGCATCCGTTGGATTTGGGAGGCTTGAATGAGGAGTCGGCAGAGGGTGACCCTTACGTAGAGAACCCTGCGAAGGCTACCGGAAACGACCAGTTCTCATGGTGTCCGAATGCCAATGACTGGTATGAGACCGTTAAGTTGAACTATGGTATCGACTACTGTGATGCCGGTGGACGGTCGGAGCATTTCAACCCCATTCCCGATACGTGGCACAAGATGACCGACATCTTGCTGTTTTGGGCGAAGAAGGGTGTTGACGGATTCCGTTGCGACATGGCAGAGATGGTGCCGGCAGCCTTTTGGAGTTGGGCAACGGACAAGGTGAAGTTTGTCTATCCCGACATCAAATTCATCGGTGAGGTATACAATCCTTCAGAATATCGCAACTACATCCATGCAGGATTTGACTGGCTGTATGACAAGGTGGGCATGTACGACTGCGTGCGTGATGTCATCTGTGGACGCCGCCGTGCCGGTGACATTACCTACAAGTGGCAGGAGACGGATGACATCCGTGAGCACATGCTGTACTTCATGGAGAACCATGACGAGCAGCGCATAGCCAGCGACTTCTTTGCAGGTGACCCTATGAAGGCGGTTCCGGGACTGATTCTCAGTGCACTGATGCAGTCGAATCCGTTCATGCTTTATGCCGGACAGGAATTTGGCGAACGGGGCATGGACAAGGAGGGGTTCAGCGGCAAGGACGGACGTACCACCATCTTCGACTATTGGAGTTTGGAGA
Source organism: Prevotella sp. UBA2746 (assembly GCA_002353555.1). Classification (GTDB taxonomy): domain Bacteria; phylum Bacteroidota; class Bacteroidia; order Bacteroidales; family Bacteroidaceae; genus Prevotella. The sequence goes on from DEJO01000025.1 coordinate 29,116, forward strand.
GCATCCGCCACGGTTACTATAGCCGTAAGGATATGACAGACGAGGAGAAGCGCATGGAGGGTATCTACAAGTTTATCCTGAACCTTGCCAACGAAGAGAAGGCTCTCCGTGAAGGTGACTTCTTCGACCTGATGTATATGAACCAGCATATTGCCGACAAGCAATTTGCCTTTATGCGACAGGCTGGCAACGAGAACATGCTGGTCATTATCAATTTCTCTGGTGAACATGCTTTCTTCGACCTTGAGATTCCTGAACATGCCATCGACTACTTTGGTATTGAGAAGAAGCAGTATACCGTTCTCGACTTGCTTTCTAATGAAGAAATCACGACGGATGTCTATGGTGCTCATGCCATCAAGATGGATGTAGCTCCCTATGCGGCGCGTATCTTCAAGATGAAACTTTAAATCCCCAAGGATGGCTGAAGACTATATTTTGAATGATCATAATAAAGAGGAGTTTCCGCCGGCACACACGGCGGAACACCTCTTGAATCAGCTGATGATGCGGATGTTCGGATGTGAGCGCTCGAACAATGCACATGTGGAACGCAAGAAGAGCAAGATCAGCTACATCCTTGACCACAAGCCCGACCGCAAGGAGGAGAGGGAGATAGAACAGCGCATGAACGAACTCATCGACGAAGACCTGCCTGTGACCTTCGACTTCGTGACGAGGGCAGAACTGGAAGGGCTGGTCATGGAGGCTGAGGAAGACAGTCCTGATGCCAGAATCTCACTTGACCGGCTGCCTGACGACGCTTCGGAGACGATACGACTGGTGCGCATCGGCGACTATGATGTCTGTCCGTGTATAGGCAAGCATGTGCGCTCGACGGCACAGATTGGGCGCTTTGAACTCCTTGGCACCAACTGGGACAACGACAAGCATTCCTTCCGTGTTCGGTATAAAATTATTCAGTAATATGCGAAACATTAAATTTATTGTTCTTGCTTGGATAGCTATGGGTTTTCTGGCAAGTTGTCAGCAGAAGAAGGCTGAGGCTCCTGCGGAGCAAACAGCAGACTCGGTGAAGTCTGTGACTGATGAAAACAAAATGAAGGCAGACTCCTTAGCGGCTGTGAAGGCTGCCGAGGAAGCCAAGCAGAAGAACATGCAGGCTGCCGAGCAAGAGATTCGTGCTTTGGTGACCCGTTCGGCTGATGATGAGAAGTGTTTCTCTACAGAATACCGTCGTCTTTTGGCTCAGGCAGAGCAGGTTTCCGAGGCTCGCTTGTGGAATGTCGTACCAGGGTCTATCTATGAAGTGAAGTCTGTCACGCCGATGGCTGTCAATGTTGAGTCGGAGACAACGGCAACAGCCAAGGCCGTGCTGAAGATTGTAGACTTTGAGGACGAGACAGATCAACAGACCCTCCGTGTCATTCTCTCGCTCATCAGCGAGAATGGAAAGTGGGTGATAGATGATGTTGACCAGACGAAGCTCGACTTCATGACCACCATCAAGAACAGTCATTGACAGCCGTAACCTGTATCAAGAGTCAATCCCCTTTATTGAAAACCAACACAATTCCCATCCTAACCATCACCGGTGCAGACCCTACAGGTGCATCGGGTGTGCAGGCAGACGTCAACACCATGACGACTTTAGGTTGTCATGCAGTGACGGCGGTGACCAGCATTACGGTGCAGACGACCTTGGGCATCCAGGAGTTCTATGATGTTCCGGCGCATATTGTCAAGGAACAGATAGAAGCCGTCATGAACGATATGCAGCCTCAGGTCGTGAAGGTGGGACTGTTACGCACGGTAGAGATAGTTGATGTCGTTGTTGCAATCCTTCATCGCTACCAACCGCGCCATGTTGTCTATGACCCTGTGGTCTGTTCCAGTCGAGGCGAACTGCTGATTAGCGACGAGGTGGTAAATGCCATCAACGAAAAGCTGCTGCCGTTGTGCACGCTGATTATCGACAGAAAGAAATATATCAGTCGCAATACTCTTCATATTCACGGACTTTCAAATGCCTTTGCCAGTGCTGTTGCCGTATTTCTTAACCAAGGAATGGATGCTGATGAGGCTTTGTTGGAAGCAAAGAACTATATCATTTCTTTTGTAGGGCGCTCACAAGGACTCATCGGGCGCAGTTCCGAACTCTATAACCTATTCCTTGATGCCGTTTCCGCCCATTGCGCCAGCAACAGTGACGTGGCTTTCTATGCCGAGCGACTGAATGTGTCTCCGCGCTATCTGGCGCAAGTGTGCCGCCGTATAGCCGGGAAGTCTCCGAAGAACATCATCGATGACTATCTGATACGTCAGATAGAAATACAGTTGAGGACAACAAACCGCACCATACAAGAGATTGCCTATGCTTTCGGCTTCTCTTCTCAAGCCCATTTCACCAAGTTCTTTAAGGCTCACCGCGCTGTCACTCCTTCGGTCTTTCGCAAAACTAAAGTTTTTCCTTGTTAACTCTCCTTTCTCTTTATACAAACGTAAGTTTCTTTTGTCAATAATGGAACAGATTAGCAGGTTGCTGACCTGTGGGTGTTACTTTTGCACTGATTTCATAAAAGACGAAGTTTCACGATGAAGTAAAAAGATTAAAACAATGACAGAACGACAAAAACTAAACAGACAACTTGCCCAGATGCTGAAGGGCGGAGTGATTATGGACGTGACGACACCTGAGCAGGCACGCATAGCTGAGGCTGCTGGAGCTTGTGCAGTGATGGCTTTGGAGCGCATTCCTGCTGATATTCGTGCGGCAGGTGGTGTGTCACGTATGAGTGACCCGAAGATGATTAAGGGCATTCAGGAGGCGGTGAGTATTCCCGTGATGGCAAAATGTCGCATCGGCCACTTTGCCGAGGCGCAGATTCTGCAGGCGATAGAGATTGACTACATTGACGAGAGCGAGGTGCTGAGTCCTGCCGATGATGTGTATCATATCGACAAGAACCAGTTTGATGTACCGTTTGTATGTGGAGCTAAGAACCTAGGGGAGGCCTTGCGCCGTATTGCAGAAGGAGCGACGATGATTCGTACCAAAGGTGAGCCTGGTACGGGCGATGTGGTGCAGGCCGTTCGCCACATGCGTATGATGCAGAGCGAGATTAGACGGTTGGTGTCAATGGCTGATGACGAACTGTATGAGGCAGCAAAGCAATTGCAGGTGCCTTTGGATTTGGTTCGGTTTGTCCATGAAAACGGAAAGTTGCCCGTGGTGAACTTTGCAGCTGGAGGTGTTGCAACGCCTGCCGATGCCGCATTGATGATGCAGTTAGGTGCCGAGGGTGTCTTCGTGGGAAGCGGCATCTTCAAGAGCGGCAACCCGGAAAAGCGTGCACAAGCTATCGTTCAGGCGGTGACCAACTATCACGATGCGAAGCTGTTGGCAGAACTTTCCGAAGACCTCGGTGAGGCGATGGTGGGCATCAACGAACAGGAAATAGAACTTTTGATGGCAGAAAGGGGAAAGTAGGTTTACGTTTACAGAGTTAAGATGAAAATAGCTGTACTTGCGCTGCAAGGCGCCTTTATAGAGCATGAGCAAATGCTTCGCAGGCTGGGAGCGGATGTGTTTGAGGTCAGACAACGGGCAGACTGGAATAAGCCGAAGGACGGACTCATCATCCCAGGCGGAGAGAGCACAACCATGAGTAAACTCCTGCACGACTTAGGGCTGTTTGCTGTCATGCAAGACTCCATCAGAGCGGGACTGCCTGTTTTTGGAACATGTGCCGGACTGATACTGTTGGCAAAAACCATCACTCCAATTCCCTCTTCAAAAGGTGAAGGGAGCCTTCATACCTCAATTCAATCTCCTCAAACCAGTTTGGCTACTATGGACATTGAGGTCGTGCGCAATGCCTACGGCAGACAGTTGGGTAGTTTCTATGCTGAATCCTCTTTTGATTTCACTTCCTGTTCTTCTGCTCGACCTTTGATGGCTTGCAAGGCAAGAACCGTCATCCCTCATCTCTCATCCCCTGTTCCCATGACTTTCATTCGCGCTCCATATATCAGTAAGGTGTATGATAAAGCCAGGGTGTTGGCAGAGGTCGACGGGCGTATCGTGGCAGCCCGTCAGGACAACCAGTTGGTTACAGCCTTCCATCCTGAACTCAACGACGATACACGTGTGCATGAGTATTTCCTCCACATGGTTCGTAGGCACATGGGGTTGGGGGATTGATTAATTTGTTTTTCCTACCTATAGCTCATCCTGCAAAATGAGCTATGGGTTAAACAAAAAAGAGGAACTTAAGTTCCTCTTTTTTGTTTAGTGATTGTCATTCTCTTCCTTCATGTCAATGAATTGCCGCTGAGCATCGTAGAACTCATATTGCAGCATCGCTAACTTCTGGGAGGGAACGACATGCACGCCGAAGCCGTAGTTGAGTTGCCATTTTCGTTTTAGGCTCATGAAGCCTTGGTTGATGTAGGCAGCGACATACGGATGGACATGCAGGTAGAATTTCCTGACGCCAATCTTGTTGACTAAGGTATCAATCTTCCGTTCCAGCTGGTCTGTGAACAGGATACTCGACTTGATTTTTCCGGTACCGAAACAGGTGGGACACTCTTCCTCTACGTTGACATCGACGGCGGGTCGTACGCGCTGGCGCGTAATCTGCATCAGTCCGAACTTGGACAGAGGCAGGATGTTGTGGCGTGCACGGTCGTTTTTCATGTTCTCGCACATGCGCTCATAGAGCAACTGTCGGTCTTCAGCCAGGTTCATGTCGATGAAGTCTACGACGATGATGCCTCCCATGTCGCGAAGTCGCAGTTGTCGTGCCAGTTCGTCGGCAGCGCCGAGGTTTGTTTCCAGAGCGTTTTGTTCCTGTCCGTTGTCCTTTTTGGTGCGTGTTCCGCTGTTGACGTCGACAACATGCATGGCTTCGGTGTGCTCAATAATCATGTAAGCACCGTGCTTGTAGTTGACGGTCTTGCCGAAGCCCGATTTCAGTTGTTTGGTGACGTCGAATGCATCGAAGATGGGTACCTTTCCTTCGTACAGTTTCACGATGTCCGCCTTTTCAGGGGCTATGAGTGAGACATAGTGTTTGATGGCTTTACAGATTTCCGCATCGTTGACATGAATGTGTTCGTAGGTGGGGTTGAACAAGTCGCGCATCATGGCGACGGCTCGTCCCGTCTCTTCGAACACCAGTTGCGGCATTTCCTGTGCCTTCTGTACTTTCGTGATGAGGTCATCCCATCGTTTCAGCAGAACTTTCATCTCAGCGTCGAGTTCCGCCACGCGCTTACCTTCCGCCACCGTCCTGACGATGACTCCGAAGTTCTTCGGTGTGATGCTCTGTATGAGCTGTTTCAAGCGTGCCCGCTCGGCGCTGCTTCTGATTTTAGAGGAAACGGAGACTTTATCGTCGAAGGGGATCAACACCAGATAGCGTCCAGCCAGCGACAGTTCGCCCGTCAGTCTGGGACCTTTGGTGGATATGGGTTCTTTAACGATTTGCACCAGTACCTCCTGACCCAGTGATAGCGTGTGCTGAACACTGCCGTCTTTCGGGAGGTTGGGCAGGCGTGAAGCCTTAGTGATAGGATAAAGTCTTTTCCGGTCGCTCTTTACCTGTTTCAGGTATTTGGCATACGAGTTGAATTGATTACCCAAGTCAAGATAGTGCAGAAAGGCGTCGCGCTCGTAACCGACATCTACAAAGCAGGCGTTAAGTCCTGGCATCAGTTTCTTCACCTTTGCCAAGTAGATGTTTCCGACAGAGAAGGATGCTTCGCGCGGTTCTTTCTGGTATTCCACCAGCCGTTTGTCTTCCAGCAGCGCGATAGAAATCTCTTTCTGTCCTGCATCGATAATAACTTCGCTTGTCATTTCTGATTCTCTCTTGAGTTTGTGTTTAGCGATTAGGGATTAAGAATAGGAATTTTCAATGTAGCTTCATGTAGATTCCGTATCCTTAATCCCTAATCTTGAACGACTGAACATATTACTTGCTCTTATGTCTGTTCTTTCTTAGTCTCTTTTTACGCTTATGCGTGGCCATCTTGTGACCTTTTTTCTTTTTTCCGTTTGGCATAGCTAATAATTTTTAATATATGAATGTAAAATGTTATGATTCATGCTCGTCTTGCAGACTGTTCATTCCCGTAAGTGCTTTGTTTAGCCTTTCATCTGCTCGATGAAGCTTTTGGCTGGTTTGAAAGCAGGGAAGTCGTGTGCAGCGATGACAAGTGTTGTGTTCTTAGAGATGTTGCGGGCTGTCTTTTCAGCACGATGCTTGACGATAAAGCTTCCGAATCCTCTCAGATATACGTTTTCTTTCTTTTCGAGCAGGCTACCCTTGATGGTTTCCATGAATGTCTCTACTACTGCTGTTACGTCTTTCTTAGCGACGCCGGTGCTTTCGGCAATTTCGCTGATGATGTCTGCCTTTGTCATTGTTGTAGTGTTATTCTTTTTATTAAAGTTGTTATATCTCTAAATTCTAACGAGTTGCAAAGGTAATGTTTTTTAAGGAGATACCAAAATCTATTGCGACTTTTTTAGAAAAAAAGGTAAATAGGAAACGTAAAGCACCCGTCTCACTTGAGTGTCCGCATGGCGTTGAGCACAGCCAAGACAGTAACTCCCACGTCAGCGAAGACAGCCATCCACATGGTGGCAAGTCCGCAGCTTGCCAATGCCAGTACGCCGACCTTGATGCCGATGGCGAACGCCACATTCTGGCGTGCTATGGCGGTAGTCTTCCGTGCGATACGTATGGCGAGAGCTATCTTCGACGGCTTGTCGTCCATGAGCACCACGTCGGCAGCTTCAATGGCGGCATCGCTGCCCAGTGCCCCCATAGCAATGCCAACGTCGGCACTTGCCAGTACGGGCGCGTCGTTGATGCCGTCACCGACGAAGGCAAGGAAAGAGTCTTTCGGTTTTTCGCGGAGCAGTCGCGCTACATGTTCCACCTTGTCGTTGGGTAGCAGCTCGGTGTGGTATTCGTCTATCTGGAGTTGGTTTGCCACCCTTTCACCTACTTCGCGCCTGTCACCCGTGAGCATCACCGTCTTTGCGATGCCCAGTTCCTTCAGCGTGCGCAGAGCTTCAGCGCTGTCTTCCTTGACGAGGTCGTTGATGACGATGTGTCCGGCATAGCTGCCGTTGATGGCAACATGGATGATGGTGCCAGGATGGGTGCAGTCGTGCCAGTCGGCTCCGATAGTTTCCATCATCTTGGTGTTGCCCACACACACCTCGTCATCGCCCACACGTGCCTTGATACCCTTTCCGGCAACCTCCTCCACCTGGGTTATCTTGCAACCGTCGGTGGCTTCGTTAGGGAACGCATCGCGCAGGGCAGCACCAATAGGGTGGGTAGAGAAGTGTTCGACGTGGGCAGCAAGATGAAGCAGTTGCTGTTCATCGCAGGTGTCGGGGTGTACGGCTTCAACGGCAAACTTTCCGTGAGTGAGCGTACCGGTCTTGTCGAAGACTACGGTTCCTGTCTTGGCAAGGATGTCCATGTAGTTGGCACCCTTGACGAGGATGCCGTTGCGCGAAGCCCCTCCGATGCCACCGAAGAAGGAGAGCGGGACGCTGATGACAAGTGCACACGGGCACGACACCACAAGGAACATCAAGGCTCGATAAAGCCAGACAGGGAATGAAGTGGCGAAATTGCCAGAAAAGAGTGGGGGAAGCAGTGCCAGGGCAATAGCGGCAAAGACCACGATAGGGGTATAGATGCGTGCAAAGCGGGTGATGAACGTTTCGCTCTTCGACTTGTTCTCGCTGGCATGTTCTACGAGTTGTAAAATCTTGCTGACGGTACTCTCGCCGTATGGTTTGGTGGTGCGCACCCTGATGAGTCCGCTCAGGTTGATGCAGCCAGAGATGACTTCATCGCCTGCGTAAACCTCGCGTGGCATGCTTTCGCCTGTCAGTGCTACGGTGTTGAGCGATGAGGCGCCGTCGATGACGATGCCGTCGAGCGGTACCTTCTCTCCCGGGCGCACGATGATAACGGAGTCTTTCTCAACCTTGTCGGGACTGACATCTTTGACCACCTCGTCAGCATGGTCAGAGGTAGCGACGTGAGCTACGTCGGGGCGGATGTCCATCAGGTGGGCTATGCTGTCACGGCTCTTCCCTTCGGCATATCCTTCGAAGAGTTCTCCTATCTGGAAGAAGAGCATCACAAACACGGCTTCGGCAAACTCCGTGTCGGCACCAGGAAGGAAACCGATGCACAGGGCACCGATGGTAGCCACAGCCATGAGAAAGTGCTCATTGAAGACATCTCCGTGGGCAATGCCCTCGGCAGCTTCCTTCAGCGTCTCGTGTCCCACCAGCAGATAGGCGGGTAGATATGCCAAGAGCAACTGCCAGGTTGGAAGTTGGCAATAGTGTTCTACAGCGATGGCGACAATGAGCAGCAGCACACTGCCGATGATCAGCATCAGCTGCGACTTTATGCCGTTATGGTGGTGATGGTGGTGTTCATGTTCGTGGTGATCATGATGGTGTTCATGTGCGTGATGTTCCTGAGAGCAGCAATGATGCTCGTGATGGTGTCCTGACATAAGAGATTTGTTTTGAATTGTCGCTGCAAAGGTACTGCTATTTTTATGACAATGCAAGGTAAAACAGCGAAATTTATCGCGCGAACATTATTTAATATAGTTGGTCGTTTGTATGTTGAAAGAGGGTACTCGCGTTCGTAAATGCAAAGAAAAACAAGTTTTCCTTTTGCATTTCACTCGCTTAATCGTACCTTTACGGGCAAGCCGTGAAGGTACTTTCGTTCGGAAATGCAAAGAAAAACAAGTTTTCCTTTTGCATTTCACTCGCTTAATCGTACCTTTGTCGCCATGAAGACGGTAATAGGAATAGATGTAGGCATTTCGACAACGAAGATTGTCGGCATTTGCGACGGAGAAGTTATCTCCCCCTTGCGTATTAAGGCAACAGACCCCATCACGTCGCTCTATGGAGCCTTTGGCAAGTACCTGTATGACAACAAGATAGAACTGGACGATGTGGAGCAGGTGATGCTCACGGGAGTTGGTTCAGCTTATATCAACAAGCCCGTCTACGGACTGCCTACAGGTCATGCCGAGGAGTTTATTGCCGACGGTATGGGTGCCCGTTTCGAGAGCAAGCTGAAACGGATGATGGTGGTCAGCATGGGAACGGGTACGTCTATCGTGCGTTGCGACGGTGACGACATCCGCCACATCGGTGGTATCGGCATCGGCGGCGGTACGCTTACGGGTCTGTCGCGCCTGTTGCTGAAGACCGACGACGTGAAGCAGATTGCCACGCTTGCCAAAGCTGGCGACATCAGTCATATCAACTTGCTTATCGGCGACATCTCAGCCAAGCCGCTGCCCGGTCTTCCTATGGATGCTACCGCCTCGCTCTTTGCTGCTGCTCAGGCCAACGCTTCGCGTGAAGACATTGCGCTTGGGCTTATCTGCATGGTGCTTCAGACGGTTGGGTCTGCAACTATCCTTAGTGCGAAGGAGTGTGGCATCAAAGATTTCGTCATGATAGGCAACCTGACGCTGCTGCCGCAATGCAAGTATGTCTTCCCCTTGATGGAAAAACTCTACAACGTTCACTTCATTATTCCCAAGCATTCGGAGTTCTGTACTGCTATCGGTGCGGCGCTGAGTTATGAGCCGTGAGATAAAGTTGAAAGCGTAGAACCCTAAAAGGAGTAAATTTGATAGGTAGAAAGCGGAAAAAGTGAAAAGTTAAACGGTAAAAAAGTAACCGTACATTTTGTATTTCTGTTGATTTGTTGTACCTTTGCCGCATATTTTTCGGGAGAACAGCGATGTTTCTTGATATACTTCAATGAATATTCAACAAGACAATGGGTGGTTTCTTTGGTACTATTTCCGTAAAGGAATGCGTAAACGATTTGTTTTACGGCACTGATTATCAGTCACATTTAGGCACTAAGCGTGCAGGTTTGGTAACGTTTGACCCAGAGCTGGGCTTCAACCGTGCTATTCACAGTCTTGAGCGTAACTACTTCCGTTCGCGCTTTGAAGACGAGCTGGATAAGTTTAAGGGACATCAGGGGCTGGGTGTCATCAGCGACACCGACCCGCAACCCATCATCGTCAACTCCCACCTGGGCAGATATGCGGTGGTGACGGTGGCGAAGATCAACAACCTGCGCGAGATTGCCGACGAACTGTTGCGTCAGCACATCCACTTCAGCGAACAGAGTGCCAACAAAATCAACCAGACAGAGCTCGTGGCATTGCTCATCAACATGGGTGACAGCTTCGTTGAAGGCATCAACAACGTGTATAAACGCATCAACGGTTCCTGTTCGATGTTGGTGATGACCGAAGACGGCATCATCGCTGCCCGTGACCTCTTGGGCCGCACACCCATCGTCATTGGCAAGAAAGAGGGAGCCTATGCAGCGACGAGCGAGACGACGGCATTCCCCAACCTCGACTATGTGAAGGTGCGTGATGTGGGACCGGGTGAGATCGTGCGTCTGCGTGCCGATGGGTTAGAAGTATTGCAGAAGCCATTCTCCCGTTGTCAGATTTGTTCTTTCCTTTGGGTCTATTATGGATTCCCAGCCAGCGACTACGAGGGCATCAATACCGAGGCTGTTCGTGAACAGAACGGTCGCATGATGGGGGAGCAGGACGACACCGAGGCCGACTGTGTGTGCGGCATTCCCGATTCGGGCGTAGGTATGGCGCTTGGCTATAGCGACGGCCATCAGATACCCTACCAGCGTGCCGTCTTGAAGTATACCCCTACATGGCCGCGCTCCTTTACACCGGGCAGTCAGACCCGTCGCGACCTCGTGGCACGCATGAAGCTTATTCCCAATCCCGCCATTCTGAAAGACAAACGGGTGGTCTTCTGCGATGACTCTATCGTCCGTGGCACCCAGCTTCGCGACAATGTGCGTACCTTCTTCGACAACGGAGCCAAGGAGGTGCATGTGCGCATCTCCTGTCCGCCGCTCGTCTATGGCTGTCCCTTCATCGGGTTCACGTCCAGCAAGAGCGACCTTGAGCTCATCACGCGTCGCATCATCCGTGACTTTGAGGGCGACGAGAACAAGAACCTGGAGGCTTATACCAAGACCGATTCCCCGGAGTATAAGCGTATGGTAGAAGAAATTGGCAAACGACTCGGACTGACGTCTGTGAAGTTTGCCAAACTGGAATCGCTCATCAAGAGCATCGGCATGCCCAAGGAGCGTATTTGTACGCATTGCTTCGACGGAAGCAGCTACAGCCCTGACGAAGTGGAGCAGTAATTATTCTCCAAGTGCCTGCTTGATGTCGTCAAGTATATCCTCAACATCTTCAATGCCCACCGACAGGCGAATCAGGTCGGGGGCAACGCCAGCCTCACGCAGCTGTTCGTCGGACAGCTGGCGGTGGGTGTGGCTTGCCGGATGAAGCACACAGGTGCGTGCGTCAGCCACGTGGGTGACGATGGCGATGAGCTTCAGCGAGTCCATGAACCTTACGGCTGTCTCGCGGTCTCCCTTCAGTCCGAAGGCGATGACACCGCAGGAACCGTTCGGCAGGTATTTCTCAGCCAGCGCATGGTCGGGGTCGTCGGCAAGTCCGCTGTAACGTACCCATGCCACGTGTGGGTCGTCGTGCAGGAACTGAGCCACTTTCATGGCGTTCTCGCAATGGCGTGCTATGCGCAGGTGCAGCGTCTCCAGTCCTAAATTCAGCAGGAACGAGTTCTGGGGAGCCGGTATCGAACCGAGGTCGCGCATGAGCTGAGCCACCAGCTTCGTGGTGTAGCCCATCTTTCCGAATGCTTTTGTGTAGGTCAGGCCGTGGTAGGACTCGTCGGGAGTGGTCAGTCCGGGGAACTTGTCGGCATGGGCATCCCAGTCGAAGTTGCCGCTGTCCACGATGCAGCCGCCTACCTGCGTGGCGTGTCCGTCCATGTATTTCGTGGTGGAGTGGGTGACGATGTCGCATCCCCATTCAAAAGGTCTGCAGTTGATGGGTGTTGCAAACGTGTTGTCGACAATCAGGGGCACGCCATGGCGATGGGCTATGCGTGCAAACTTCTCGATGTCGAGCACCCGGCAGCCGGGGTTGGAGATAGTTTCGCCGAAGAGAGCCTTCGTGTTGGGGCGGAAAGCCGCCTCGATTTCTTCCTCCGGTGCATCCTGGCTGACGAAGGTGCACTCTATGCCCAGCTTCTTCATTGTCACGCCGAAGAGGTTGTAGGTGCCGCCGTAGATTTCGTTGGAGGTCACGAAGTGGTCGCCCGCCTGACAGATGTTGAACAGGGCATAGAAGTTGGCAGCCTGTCCGCTCGATGTCAGCATGGCTCCCACGCCGCCTTCGAGTGCCGCAATCTTCTGGGCTACGGCGTCGTTGGTCGGGTTTTGCAATCGTGTGTAGAAGTATCCTTCCTTCTTCAGGTCGAAGAGGTCTGCCATCTCTTCGGTGTTGTCATACTTGAAAGTCGTGCTTTGGATGATAGGCAGCACGCGCGGGTCGCCGTTCTTCGGTGTCCATCCTGCCTGTACGCAAAGGGTGTCTCTCTTGAGTTTCTTTTCCATATCGTTTTGTGTTTTGATGTCTTATTTGCTGAGGCGTTCAGTTCCAGTCATGATGCCTCGCTGAAAACGATGCAAAGGTAATAAAAAAAAGTGCCGCCCGGCAAGTGATTTCATTTGAAAGTAGCCGACGGACACCATCTTTTTTACTATGTTAACATTTAGTCAGCATGAGGAATGCAATAACCCTTACCTCTTCATTCCTCTAAAAGAAAGCCGCCCTGCTCCCCATGACGGGGAGGGGGCGGCTTGAGAGTATATTATAAGAGTAAAAGCCGTGGGTTGTTTTTTCAGAAGACGAGGGTGTTGGTACACTCCTTGCCGTTCAGCTTTTCGAGGTCTGCTTTCGGAGCCTTGCCCTTGAAGGTAATCTCAACCTCTTCTCCGGCAGGCTTCTTGAACCATTCTTCAAGTTTTTTCTGATTCTCCTCGTCGGCAGTAAGTTTCACCTCTGTGTCCTTGTTGTCATCTTGGCGGCCGCTGATCCAGAGTTCGCTGGTTTCGCGTGGCTCCTTCACCTCAGTCTTGTCAGAGTGCTTGATTTTTACGGTAGCCTCTACATCGAGCACGTCGCCCTCACCAGAAGTCTTGAAGGCGATATCTGAGCCGAGTTCAGGCAGGAAGCAGTTGGGACCTGTCGTTCCGGTGATGTGGTTCTGTACTGAAAATTCAAAGGGTTTTGCACTCTGGTCAGCGGCAGCTTCTCCGCCACCAGCCTGTTGTTTGTTTCCGCAAGAAACCATCATGGCAACAGCTGCCATCAATACGAATAATTTTTTCATGTTTAATAAAAGTTTTAGCATCCCCTTCGCAACCTTGCATGGCACCGGCATCAGTTTCTTCCGAGGATGAGGTTTGTACTGGATTTAAATGTTAGTAGTAACGGTGTGCCATTATTGTTGTTAACGTCTTTGTGTGTCTTTTATTGTGTTTTAGTTTTGAAATATCTTGTTGAGATGAATGTTAAGATAGATAAAAGAAAGGGTGTTGTGGAGAAAATAGTTCATCTTCACTTGGAAAGTGTCGGTTTTATGTAGTATCTTTGCACTCCAAAAAGCAAAAAGCATGAGCAAAGGAAAGTTACAGAAGTTTGCAGAGATGGAGACGTTCAGGAACGTTTTCCAGTATCC
>DEJO01000025.1:42816-43870 GCA_002353555.1 Prevotella sp. UBA2746
GACAACCCCATCGTCCTGGAATTGGGGTGCGGTAAGGGGGAATATACCGTTGGGCTGGCGAAGCTCTATCCCGACATGAACTTCATCGGTGTCGACATCAAGGGAGCACGCATGCACACCGGAGCAAAGCAGGCACTGGACGAGGGACTGGAGAATGTGGCGTTCCTGCGCACGAACATCGAAATCATCGACCGCTTCTTTGCCCAGGACGAGGTACAGGAGATATGGCTTACCTTCTCAGACCCGCAGATGAAGAACGCCCACAAGCGGCTTTCGAGCACTTTCTTCATGGAGCGCTACCGACGGTTCCTGGTCGATGGCGGACTGATACACCTGAAGACCGACTCCAACTTCCTCTTCACCTATACGACATATATGGCAGAGAAGAACCAGTTGCCCGTCGGCTTCCGCACCCTCGACCTCTATCATGACGAGCGGCTGAAGCCTACTGCCGACGGAAAGATGTTCAACGTGGAAGGCGAGGCGTTCCTGTTGCCCAACTTCCAGACCTACTATGAGGCACAATGGATAGAGCGCGGACTGAACATCAAGTACATCCGCTTCGCCCTGCCGCGCGATGGGGCTTTGGAAGAGCCCGACGTGGAGATAGAACTCGACGACTACCGCAGCTACAAGCGCCCGAAACGCAGCGGAAAGCTGACGGGGAAATGAAGGTCCTCCAGCCCCCTAAAGGGGTGTTGTAAATAGTCTAATTATGAATTGTGTATTAAACTTCGTTTGATTATCGGCTGCACCTCGGCAATTGAAGCAAGCTTCATTGCACTCGGCTTGCACGATAATTGTGAATTGTCAATTGTGAATTATGAATTAGGAATTATGGAACTATACCCGAAAAAGATTATGGAGGTACTCGCTACGGTCACGTATGCGGGTACGAAGAAAAACTTAGTAGAAAGCGAAATGGTTGCAGACACCCCGACGGTAGTCTGGAACGAGGCACGCGGCACATGGGCGGTGACGGTGGTCCTGCTCTTTCCGCGCGACACCGATCCGTTCCTCAAGTCGACGGTGAAGGCTACCGAGGCTGCCATCC
>DEJO01000025.1:43933-85978 GCA_002353555.1 Prevotella sp. UBA2746
TCCGGTAAGGGTGGGGTAGGAAAATCTACAGTTTCTGCCAATCTTGCTATTGCATTGGCTCGTCTTGGCTATAAGGTGGGACTGCTCGACACCGACATCTTCGGACCCTCGATGCCGAAGATGTTTAATGTGGAGGATGCACGCCCCTATGCTGTTGAGAAGGACGGCAGGCAGCTTATTGCCCCTATCGAACAATATGGCGTGAAGTTGCTGAGCATTGGTTTCTTTGTCAATAAAGATACAGCTACCCTATGGCGCGGCGGTATGGCGACGTCGGCTCTGAAACAACTCATAGCAGACAGCGATTGGGATGAGCTAGATTATTTCATTCTCGACACGCCGCCAGGAACGAGCGACATCCATCTCACACTCTTGCAGACGCTTGCCATCACGGGGGCTGTCATCGTTTCCACACCCCAACAGGTGGCTCTGGCTGATGCCAGGAAAGGTATCGACATGTATCGCAACGAAAAGGTGAACGTGCCCATCCTCGGACTTGTTGAGAATATGGCATGGTTCACGCCCGCCGAACTGCCAGAAAACCGCTACTATATTTTTGGTAAAGAGGGTACAAAACGGTTGGCTGAGGAGATGGGCATCCCTCTCCTGGCTCAGATTCCCCTCGTGCAGAGCATCTGTGAGAATGGCGACAAGGGTACCCCCGCAGCCCTCGATGAGAACACCGCGACGGGACAGGCTTTCCTCGCACTGGCTCAGGCTGTCGTCACGGTGGTTAACCGTCGTAATCAGGAGCAGCCACCGACCGAAATAGTGCATACCAAAGAGTAGGGCGTGTAAAATGCGCCTGTAGCTATCTCTTGAAGCCTATTGTCTTTGTCTTATGAACTCAAACTTGTTTGACTTATAAGACCATGCTTATTATATATGGTCAAAGTCATTGCCAATTTCAAGTCGAAGAAAAAAATCGCTTTTTTCTTTGCTTTGTTCTCATTTTGTCGTATCTTTGTACCGAAAACCGAAGCCGCCTGCCTTGCCAGCGACCATTCCAGCTGTATCGGCGGACTGGTCATTCAGGTTGACGGCGGCATGAACATGTAACAAGAAAGTAAAATGACAAATTTTACCCCCCCTAAATTTGTAGCCAATGCTATCGGCAAGCGACGGCACGTCAGGCTCCATTGACTGGAACCTGACGTGCCGTCGTTGCGTTTTACTTCAAGTATGACCAAGAGAGTAATTAACCATATCATTAACCATTCAATTGAAACACATGAGAAAAAGATTTTTCACCTTCCTCTTAGCCTTGTTCGGCATCATGCCGGCAGTATGGGCAGACGATGGCGTGTGGATAGAGAAGCTGAACGGCACGAAGCAGGGCTTCCTCTTCTCGCAGCAGCCTCAGATTTCCTACACCGCTGACGCTCTTGTGATGACCACGACGGCAGCAACGGCAACGTTTCCTCTTGACGAACTGAAGCGTATCTATTTCGACGGTAATGTTGTCAACGGCATCAATGCTGTCGTTAGCACCGGCTCAGCCCAACTGATACGCGCCACGGCTGGCGGTGCCGAGCTTTCAGGCTTCCCCGCAGGCACGGCGGTCACCGTCTATGCGCTTAGCGGCAGCAAGGTGGCACAGTTGCGCGTGCCTTCTGATGGTCAGCTCACCGTTGACCTCTCCGCCTTTCCACAAGGCATCTACATGATTCAAGCAGAAAAAGTAACCCTTAAAATCCAAAAGAAATGAAGAAAAGATTATTGACTATGGCAGCCCTGCTTGCTATGGTGTTCACCATGCAGGCACAAGAAACCACCAAGATAATGGTTGTAACGGGTAATGATGGTAAGGTCTATCGGAAGGCTGTAAAAGACGTGAAGGTCATCACGTTTGTTGACGAATCCGATGAATATGTTGACCTCGGCTTGCCCAGCGGCACGAAGTGGGCAACCCGCAACGTAGGTGCCAGCCAGCCGGAGGAGTATGGCGACTATTTCGCCTGGGGCGAGACGGAGCCATATTATACCGATGGCAATGCTCAGAGCACCGCAACGACTGGTATTTGGAAGACAGGCAAGACTGCCGGTTACAATTGGGGAAGCTATTTCGATACTCCAAGCGGTTACACCAGTGGTACACCTTATTCTTTCACGACATACAATACGTTAAGTGAACAATTGCGGTCTCAGCACGACGTTGCCACTGCCAAGTGGGGCAGTGCTTGGTGTATGCCGACTCATGCTCAGATGGAGGAGCTTGTGGCTAACACCGTCAGTGAGTGGGGCACCTTGAATGGGGTTAAAGGCCGTTACTTCTACAAGAAGGATGCCGGTGGCAGCAAGGTTGCCGATACCTACATTTTCTTGCCCGCTGCGGGCTACCGCTACGGGCAGAGTCTGCGCGATCTGGGTTCTTACGGCATCTACTGGTCGCGTGAGGCCGACTCCAATCGCGAGTACCTCTCGTGGTACCTGTACTTCCCTTCGGGCAGCGTGCATGCGGAGTCCAGCAGCATCCGTTGCTACGGTCAATCCGTGCGGGCGGTGTGCGCTCAATGAGAACACCGCGACGGGTCAGGCGTTCCTCTCGCTGGCTCAGTCTGTCGTCACCGTCGTCAACCGCCGCAACAGGGAGCAGCCACCGACCGAAATCGTCGGGGTGAAGGAATAGGAGGATTGTTTTTTACACTTGTTGGGAGTGACAAGTGGCGGTTCTGTCCGTCTTATCATTAACATATAAGATATAATAGATAAGACGAATATGGACAAAAAACCGCTGTGTGGCATCATTCCGCCACTTGTCACCCCTCTGAAAGACAATGAGACGCTCGACGTGGAGAGTCTCGAAAACCTGATTGAACACTTGATAGCCGGAGGCGTTCACGGTCTGTTCATCCTCGGTACTACCGGTGAGGAACAGAGCCTGAGCTACGGCGTACGAAAGCAGATGATTGAAGAGTCGGCACGCATCAACAACGGGCGGCTGCCCTTGCTGGTGTGCATCACCGACACGTCTATCGTCGAGAGCATCCGGCTGGCTCGTGTCGCTGCCGACTGTGGTGCCGACGGTGTCGTCTCGGCTCCGCCTTATTATTTCGCTACAGGTCAGCCGGAACTGGCTCAGTTCTATGAGGAGCTCGTTCCGCAGCTGCCGCTTCCCGTCTTCCTGTACAATATGCCCAGCCACGTGAAGGTGAGCTTTGCACCCGACACGGTGGCTCGTATCGCCAAGAACCCGCAGGTGGTGGGCTTCAAAGACTCCAGTGCCAATGCGGTTTATTTCCAGTCGGTGATGTACAAGATGCAGCATCGTCCCGACTTCGCCATGCTGGTAGGTCCGGAGGAGATCACCGGTGAGTGCGTGCTCCTGGGTGGTCACGGCGGCATCAACGGAGGAGCCAACATGTTCCCCGAACTCTATGTGGGCATGTACGACGCTGCCAAGGCTTGCGACCTGCCGCGTGTGCGCCAGTTGCAGCAGCTCATCATGCAGATTTCCACCACTATCTATACCGTCGGCAAGCATGGCTCCAGCTATCTGAAGGGCTTGAAGTGTGCCCTCTCGCTCTTGGGCGTCATCAAGGACGACTTCGTAGCATCACCGTTCTATAAGTTCGACGCTCCTGAGCGTGAGAAGATTCGGCAGGCATTGGCAGCACTGCCCGTCAAAGACGGCAAGCTGATGATCTGAAAAATAAACACACACCCGCTTTATGCAACTCATAGATTTTATCATCTTCATCATCTTCACCTTAGGTGTCGTAGTCTTCGGCTGTTCTTTCTTTAAGAAAGGCAGTTCTGCCGACGAGTTCACCTCTGCCGGACACTCCATTCCCGGATGGGTGGTGGGCATGAGCATCTTCGCCACCTACGTGTCGAGCATCTCCTACATCGGCTATCCCGGTAAGGCGTTCGCTTCCAATTGGAATGCGTTCGTCTTCTCGCTCTCCATACCGATAGCCAGCTACTTCGCTGCCAAATACTTTGTGCCGTTCTATCGGCACAGTGGCTCCGTTTCGGCTTATACCTTCCTGGAAGAGAAGTTCGGAGCCTGGGCACGCCTGTATGCCTCTGCCTGCTACCTGCTCACCCAGATAGCCCGTATGGGCAGCATCCTCTACCTGTTGGCGGTTCCGATGTATATCCTCATGGGGTGGAACCTGCATGTCGTTATCATTGCTACGTCGATAGGCATCATCATCTACTCGATGCTGGGCGGACTGAAAGCCGTCATCTGGGCAGATGCCATTCAGGGCATCATCCTCATCGGCGGTGCTGTGTTGTGCTTGGGAATCCTCATGTTCAGCATGCCGGAAGGTCCGATGCAGACTTTCGACCTCGCCATCAACTCTCCGCAAGGCAACAAGTTCTCCTTGGGTGAGTTCACGGGCGACCTGACCACGAGCACGTTCTGGGTGTGCCTGATCTATGGTATCTTCATCAACCTGCAGAACTACGGCATCGACCAGAACTACGTGCAGCGCTACCATGCAGCCAAGACCGACAAGGATGCGAAGTTCTCGGCACTCTTTGGAGGCTATCTCTTCATCCCCGTCTCGGCATTGTTCTTCCTTATCGGCTCGGCATTGTATTCCTACTATCAGTCGGGAGTGGCTCAGTTGCCGGCAGACATTGCCGCCAAGCCCGACTACGTGTTCCCGTACTTCATCGTCAACGGACTGCCCGTGGGCTTGCGTGGCTTGTTGATTGCCAGCATCTTCGCCGCAGGCATGAGCACCGTCTCGACCAGCGTCACCTCGGCAGCAACCATCATTCTCACCGACTATGTGCGTCCCTTCTTCCTCAAGGCTCGTCAGGTGAAGGACCAGCTGCTGCATCACGACCCGGAGGCTCATCATGCACGCCACCAGAAGATGGAACTCGCCGTCGTCCGGTTGTCGAGTGTGGCAGTAGGACTGCTCGGTGCTATCGTGGCTATCGCCATGCTCTCCGTAGAAAGCATCATCGATGCGTGGTGGACGCTTTCCAGCATCTTCTCAGGCGGCATGCTCGGACTCTTCCTCTTGGGGTGCATCCCCGTGAGAATCAACCGCGTGGCAGCACTCGTGGGCTGCATCTTCGGCGTGGCTGTCATCGGATGGATTTCCTTGGCGGACCTGTGGAACCTGCCCGGCATTCATCTGCATTCCTACCTCGCCATCGTGCTCGGCACATGCACCATCTTTGTCGTCGGCTTCCTGCTGACCTATTTGTTTAAAGCACCCAAATCGTAAATTTGTTAATCGTAAACAACTCAAATATGTATCCTAAAATCGGTATCCGCCCCACCATAGACGGTCGTCAGGGGGGCATTCGTGAAGGTCTTGAAGAGAAGACCATGAGTCTTGCCAAGGCTGTGAAGCAGCTGATCGAGGCAAACGTGAAGAACGGTGACGGAAGTCCCGTCGAGTGTGTCATTTCCGATACCACCATCGGACGAGTAGGGGAGAGTGCTGCCTGCGCCGAGAAGTTCGAACGCGAGGGCGTCGGCTCCACCATCACCGTCACCTCTTGTTGGTGTTACGGCTCAGAAACGATGGACATGAACCCCTACTACCCGAAAGCTGTATGGGGATTCAACGGAACGGAGCGTCCGGGTGCCGTCTATCTGGCTGCCGTCCTCGCCGCCCATGCACAGAAAGGGTTGCCCGCATTCGGCATCTACGGCCATGATGTGCAGGACCTCGATGACAACACCATCCCCGCAGACGTGGCAGAGAAGCTGCTGCGCTTCGCTCGTGCGGCTCAGGCGGTGGCTACCATGCGCGGCAAGTCTTACCTCTCGCTCGGCAACACCTGTATGGGTATCGCCGGAAGCATCGTCAATGCCGACTTCCTCCAGCACTACCTCGGCATGCGCACCGAGTATGTGTCATTGGTAGAGATACTTCGCCGTGTCGATTTCGGCATTTACGACCACGATGAGTTCAAGCGTGCGATGGAGTGGGTCAACAAGTATTGCAAGCCCAACGAGGGACACGACTACAATGAAGACCGTCCGCTCTTCCCCGGTACGCCGATGACCACCTTCAACGGTAAGGGCAAGGGCAAGACGCGCGAGGAGAAAGACGAGGACTGGGAGTTCACGGTGAAGAACATGATGATTATCCGTGACCTGATGCACGGCTCCAAGAAGCTCTTGGAGATGGGCTACAAGGAAGAGGCCATCGGCCACAACGCCATTGCTGCCGGAGTGCAGGGGCAGCGCCAGTGGACCGACTACAAGCCGAACTTCGACTTCCCGGAGGCGATGATGTGTACGTCCTTCGACTGGAACGGACCTCGCGAGGCCAACATCCTCGCTACAGAGAACGACTTCCTCAACGGCATGTCGATGCTCTTCGGACACCTGCTGACCAACCGTGGCGTGATGTTCTCCGACATTCGTACCTACTGGAGCCCGGAGGCGGTAGAGCGTGTGGCAGGCAAGCGCCCTGAAGGTGCTGCCGCAGGAGGCTTCATCCACCTCATCAACTCTGGTGCCACCACCCTCGATGCAACGGGTGCCATGAACGATGCTGACGGCAATCCGACCATGAAACCTCATTGGGAGATGACCGACCAGGACGCAGAGGCTTGCCTGAAGGCTACCAGCTGGATGCCGGCAGACCGCGACTACTTCCGTGGCGGTGGCTATTCCAGCCATTTCCTTACCCGTGGCGGCATGCCGATGACCATGCTCCGCATCAACCTTGTCGAAGGACTCGGCCCCGTACTCCAGCTGGCTGAGGGATGGACCGTTGACGTTGACCCGAAGACCAACGAGATTCTCGACAAGCGTACAGACCCCACGTGGCCTACCACATGGTTTGCACCGCGCCTCGATCCGACGAAAGATGCCTTCAAGGATGTCTATAGCGTCATGAACAACTGGGGTGCCAACCACGGAGCTATCTGCTACGGACACGTCGGAGCAGACATCATCACCCTCTGCTCCATCCTCCGTATACCCGTCTGCATGCACAACGTAGCCGACAAGGACATCTTCCGTCCCGCCGTATGGAACTCCTTCGGCATGGACAAGGAAGGCGCCGACTACCGTGCCTGCCAGAACTTCGGTGCCCTGTACAAGTAGTTTCTGAGTCGTTGCCCCTTTTTAGGTGCAGGAAAATTTGGTTTTCCGCCTATTTTGTTGTACCTTTGTAGCAGCAGAGTCCAGACCCTCAAGACTGGCAACGCTGCCAAACGACCATCATTAACCTACAGGTTCTCCAATAAAAACCTATAGGTTTACATATAAAAACCTGCAAGTTTTCAAATGAAAACCTGCAGGTTTTTGTTTTCAACGCTTTACCATTGTCCCCCCATCACCATCGTTTTGTCCCATCAACTCAATTACTTTGTCCCATTATTTGAATCGTTTTGCCTCATCATCTCAATGCTTTTGATTTCTTCTTTAACCTACCAGACGAAATAGAGAAAGGAGTAGAAGAAAATGCTAATCTGCATGATTGGTAAGTGAAAGGATTTGAGTTGATACTTTAAACAAAAAGACTTAGAAACAGCGTAAGCATTCTTAGAAGTACACGTTGTAGCAGTTGTAGTTTGTTCGTACCTTTTCCCTCGCAATAGTGCAACAACTACAAATGTTATAGTATCACAACCTGTAGTTTATTGAATGCTTACTGTATACTTGTTGCTGGCAATATACACCTGACTTCGGCGGTTTTAACATTACCGAAGGTGTGATTCACCTGCGAATATGGATTTGCAAACTCTTTCCTCCGTGTTTTTTATATAAAAAGTATGGTATTTTCATTCGAAAACATTACTTTTGCAAAATAATCGTCCGTTCCTTATCCCGTTTCAGTATCATGTTAACCAAGAAGGAATTGTATTATAGAATAGGAAAAACGTTGACTTATGGCAAAACATAACCAGATTAGACTCTTTGAAGAGAAAAACGTCAGAGCAGTCTATGACGATGTAGAAGAGAAGTGGTATTGGAACAAACTGAAAGAGCGGTTAAAAAAGGAAGGAAATGAGTCGGTGACAAATTGTCACCAACTGAAATTGCAGGCAGCAGATGGTAAGAAGTATAAAACGGATGTTGCTGATACTGTCGGTCTAAAAAGTCTTTGAATAACTTTGTGGGGTATGATATGAACCTATACTAATACAAAGAGCGTATGGATATTGAGAAGATGACGGGCGGGCTGTTCTACAGCTCAGGCACGGGTGGACATTGGGTGATACAGTGTAAGGATGCAGAGTGGCAGGTGATTTACGACTGGGTGCAGAAGCTGGATCACTATCCTTATTCCGTGGAGGTCAGGGTGCCTGTTAAGCGGGAGGACTTCCGTCTGATTAGTGGCAAGTATGACTTGATAGAACATGCGATAGAGCGTGGTTATCTGTCGATGGATGCGCACACACGCTTGGATGATGCCATTGATCTGATGACGAATCTGGAGTGGGACTACGGCGATGCTGACGGATTTGGTATGGAGGTGACGAACCTGTGGGCAACGATAGACCGTAACGGGCACTTCGTGAAACCGTTCCATGCAGGATAGGGATTTTTACCCGTTTTTTGCCGTTTCTCTTGTTGGACTAATGGAAAAGGAGTATCTTTGGAGCATGATATTAACCTAAACCATATATGATATGAAGATGAAGCGTTTTGTAATATTGAGTTTGCTCGCTGTTCTGATGAGCTTGCCTTCGGATGCCGCAACGCGGGATCAGGTGTTGAAACAGTTTTGTGGGAGTTATTCCTATGTAGCCCCTGGTGAAACGAAAACGAGTATAACATGGGTGTATCACTTGAAACTGGACCCTGTCAATTCATCGTGCAGATGGGTGGAAGACGGATTTGTGTTTATCGAGAATGCCAAGGGTTGGTGTGGCACGGTGATGATGGGAGCTGAAGCGTGGGAGGTGACCAGCTTCCAGTTGCATAACAGTCTGAAGTATGCCATCGTCACGATGGAGCAGGTGGACCAAATCTTTTTGGATGGTCCTGCCCACAAGAAACACCTCTGCACGTTGAAGTTGACGCTCGACAACTTCAGCAACATCCGCATGTCGTTTGTTAAAGGAAATAGTGCTCCGGCTGTGCTGTGCGACAGCAGAGGCAGATATACCAAAACGGCTAAGTTCGTAAGAGATTAGGCTATTTACAGCACATCCCCCGAAAGAAATCGGCATTGAAATGGGCTCAACGTACCATTCCCCATATCTGGGGGAGGGAGTAAAGCAGAAGGCGCAGACTGATCCACCAGCGTCCCAGAGGGCTGATGCGTGAATGCTGAATGCGCGAGAGCGTGTCTTTCACGGCTTTCCATTTCGATGGGTATATCTCATCGGCAAGGCGCAGATAACGACGGTAGAGCGCGCGGTCGTAGCGGAACATGCGGTAATAGAAGAAGGCAAAGGGCCAGTGCTTCAGCTGTAGGTCTTGCGAGCGCAGGTATTTCTGCACACGGAAATACACCTCAGCCCTCTTCTCCAGTTCACCAGGCTTTTTCGCAAAATGGTCTGTCAGCGAGTCCGATCGTCTCGTGACCACATAGAGCGTCTCTGCCGACACCTCGACACGCTTAGCCTCACACCCCACATGGGCAGAGAAATGATAGTCGTTGGAGAATGGTACCTCGTCGAACCTGATGCCGTGCTTCCTGACCAGTTCCATGCGCATCATCTTGCACCAAACGACTTCCAGCAGCGCCCTCACGGGGGCTTCGTCGCCGTCGGCAAGAAACTGGTCGATAATCTTGTTGATATATCCGCTACGGTGTGCTGCCTTCGTGATGTTGTCGGAATATACCGTTCTCATTTTGAAGGCTATCAGGTCGGCTTCTGAATTTTTGTATCTGTCGAGAATCTCGCCCACGTTCTCAGCGAAAAAGTCGTCGGCATCGGCAAACAGGAGCCATTCGCCCCTGACCCTTTCCAGTCCGATGTTGCGTGCATAGCCGGCTCCTTTTCCCTCTTTCGTGCGCACAAACTCCACACCCTTCCTGCTCAGTTCCGGCACGCGCTCTATGTAGGTGTCAGCATCCGTACTGTTGTCGTCCACCACAATCACCTGTATGTCGTCGCGCTCAGGAATGGAACGCAGGCAGCGTCCCAACAGTTCTGGTATGTTGTGATGAGGAATGATGATGCTGAAAACGATTCCTTTCTCCATAGTTGTTGTCATTTTCTAAATAACGACTGCAAAGATACGCTTTTTGTTGGAATGTTATAGCTTTTCGCAGGATATTCTCTTGTTGGAACAATGGAAAAATGCGACAGCAGAGGCAGATATACAAAAACCGCTAAGTTTGTAAGAGATTAGAATAGGGTGGGCATTCATATCGTTTTTTTTTGAGAAAAAACCTCACTTCCTCACTTTTCCTTCGGAAAGCTTTTGCCTGTCGGGGGGGGCGGCGAGTGAGGAAACGGTGAGGAAGTGAGGAAATTTTTGTTAGGAGGGTTCTTTTTCACATTTTTTTGCGCACCAGATACTTCGTTCCTTGGTTGCTGCCCTTGTGCTGAAGTCCGTCAAGGTTCATGAGCCATCTGCCGAAGGAGCGGATATTGGTGTTGCTGATGCTGCTGCCCGCCACCTTCTTGATGTGGCTGAAGATGGCTGTGGCGGTGAGGTATTCGCCGCTGGTTTCTTCTTCGGCGATGTCGAAGCGTTCGAAGAAGAACTGTTCGATGGGTTGCTGCATCTGGAACTTGCGGTTGTTCTGCATGATGAGCTCGGTCTGCTGGGCATCAAACCAGTAGGGTTCGCCGTTGAGGATGGCGTTGTATGCCTGTGCGTAGAGCTGTTCGTGGTTGATGTGCCTGCTGACCTTGATGGGTCCTGTGAGTTCTATGCCGATGAAGCGTCGGCTTCCTGACGGGTCGGCGAGGATGTCGGTCATGTTGGCTGTGGCGATGAACGAAGCCAGCCGTGGGAACACCTCCACATGTTTGCCGTAAGGGCGCTTCACTTTCACGTTGGCAAGTTGGATGACGTTTTTCAGAAATCCTTCCTGCACCTTTGGGGTGATGGCGTTGAACTCGTCGAGGTTGATGAGCAGGAACTGGCTCATGGCCTGCAAGACGGCTTTCTTGTCGGAGAGCATCAGGCTGTCGTTGTATCCCCATTGCAATTCGTTGGGAATCAGCGATTTGCAGAATGTTGATTTGTTGTATCCTTGTCTTGATATGAGCAGCGGCACCGTGCTGTTTCCGTAAGTCTTGCTGCGTCCGAGCCATTGTGCCACCATGCCGAGGAACCAGGTGTAGAACCAGTCAGCCCATTGCGGTGAGTCGGTGGGCACTCTTCTTGCCATGTCGCGTATATGGTCTTTGCCGTCCCAGCGGGTGTGGACGCGCCAGAGGTATTCTTCTACGGGATTGTAGTTTTTTATCATCTTCGACATCACGAACCTGTTGATGTCCTTGTCCCACACGTCGAGTCCTGCCAGCCGTGCTTCCATGGCGAAGCTGTTTTTCGTGCGGTCGTCAACGGGTGCGAATTTGGCCAGCGACTCCTTTGCCCGGTATTCCGTATAGCCCATGATGGTGTTGTAGCGCAGTTCGTAGTGCTGGTTCATGAAGGCTACCAGGTCTCGCGTGCCCTTGCTCACGCGTTCGTTGCTTTCCGGTGCCGGTGCCGATGTCGTGGTGTTGCCGGCAGCTGTCGTGGCAGGCATTTCTCTTTCGGGCACCTTCATGCCGATGGCCTTCTCGTTGAAGAACGGGTCGGGGTCGAAGGTCATGCGGAAGCTAAAGGCATCGGTGGCTGTTGTCTCCGCCGGTATGACGCTTCCGCTCGTGTCGCGTTCGGTGACGGGGTGGGGCAGAATGGCGTTGTAGATGTTGGTTGCCATGCTGTAGGCACGTCGATAGAAGTCGCTTGCCTCGTCCTCCGTCTGCGGCACCTCTCCGTTGTACCTTGTGGCGAGAACAAGAATCTTGACACTTTTCCCGCTGGAACCTTCGAAGGCTGCCAGGGTCATCGGCATGCTCTGCGCGAGCAGCTTTATTTCCCTAATCTGATTGTCTGTCTTCAGCTTGTTGATGCTGAGGAGGATGATGCCGTTAAAGTTTTTCGGCGTATAGCTGTCGCCGTCGCCCCTTCCCATCTCTACTGTCGGATAGATGCGCGGCAGCTTGTGCATGTCGTGAAACTGATAGTACGGCTGGTCGGCATTATAGCGGATGAACCGTCGCAGTTCCTGGACGGTTTGCTCCTTCGTATCGTGCCGGATACGCTCTATGAATCGTTGAAGACTCATGGTGCGCATGTGCTGTAGGTTGGATTGGTCTGTACGGATAAATGTAAATTTCATGCTGTTCATATTGTTAATCTTTTTTTTCTGGTATGTGGTAAACGCTGTCCGACTATGCCGATTATGTTGTCCGGCTATGTCGTTCACTTTGTCCGAATACTTCGTTCGTTTTGTCCGTAGGCTCCGGACAAGTTGTCCCAGGTTGTCGGATGCCTTTGGGACCATTAGAATGGGAAGACAAGATGCTCCTCGTAATGGTCGAATTCGGGTTCTCTGTCGTATCCGTACCTGCGAAAAATGTTTGCAATCTTCTGTTGCTGCACCTCAGAGAGCATCCGTTCCCCGTTGTTGTAGCGGTAGTAGTTGGAGCGTCCGCGTAGCGAATGGGTGATTTCGTCCTTGATGTCGGCGTAGTGAATCTTCAGCACCTGGTCGTAGAGGTGGGAGAAGCCCCACGCCATGCGCTCCTTCTTCAGCGCGGCATACAGCTTGCAGCTGCCGTCGCGGTAGGCAAGGGGAGTCACGCACATCGCCTTCAGGTTCTCCTTTGGTGCTTCGCTCTCTGCCAGTTCGCCTGCGATGCGGCGCAAGCAATCCTCATGCTGCGCACAGTTGTCGTTGAAACAAATAGCCCATCCGTTGGGCACGTCTTTGAAATGGATGTTATATAGGTTTGTCTTCATATAAAAAAGGTTTTGAAAAGTGACTAATATATGTCTGATCTTGCCCCTACAAAGATACTAAAATTGTAACAAAAATGCAAGTAAAAACGTGTTAAAATTAGCCGATTCGTCAATTATTTCCTCACTTCCTCACTATTTCCTCACTTCCTGAAATGACCATAATGACTACAGTTGTGAGCTATTGAGTGAGGAAGTGAGGTTAAAAACGAAAAATATAAACTTTATGTATGATGTGTTATCTCCAATTCTCCTTCACCATATTTCTAAAAACACAGGCTCCGCATGCCCCTTCCTATATGTCATCATCAACGCTCTGGCTCGCATGAATTTGGTTTAAGCGAAACTGATGAAAGAAATACAATTTCATATTGCAAATTATTCTCTGATTATCTTGTTGTTTTGAAATTAATTTCCTATATTTGGGGCATCAACTAACCAATACCTAAACATTATGGAAAAGCAAAGTAATTTCAAGTGGTTTGCATTGTTGCTCCTCCTTTTTATTTCCTTGGGAGTTAAAGCCCAAATTCCGCAGACGCCGCAGGATATTATTAACATGGGCATAAATGCACTTCAGAACATGAAGTTTGATTTCTCCAACATTGAACAAAGTGCTCCACAGCAACAGTACCAACAGTACCAACAGCCGCAGCAGCAAAAGCAGCCTCATCAATGTCGTGTCTGCAAAGGAACGGGAAAGAAAGAAGTCTATACACCCACATATACAGACCTTGACTTGAAGAATAAGTGGTGTGGATATTGTGGAAGGGAAGTCCTCAATCCTCATAACCATGTTACTTGTGATGCCTGCCAAAACGGGTATGTGTATTATTAGAGCTGAAATGCCTATTTTTTCAAAACAACTGTGGAAGACAGGATTTGGTGATGGAATGAGCCTGAATAGGGTTAGGCATAATGCCCGGTTGCAACTCCTCTGACAATGGTTTTTCATAGGGAACTCCTATCTGGTACACAAAATTGTGGTCCACAAATTTGTGTACCGCAATTGTCATGGAATGTGCTGGCAGAGACTGATCACGTCAGTACCGAGGAGGATTTCAATCGTGGAGTTGATGCGTTGCTGGCTCAATGCTCTGGACTCTTCGAAGAATAATTGAAAGGGTTGACCGGTTTCCAGATGAATTTTATTCGTGCCTTGTGTGATGGCGTGACGACAGATTTTGGCAGTAAGGCTATCCTTGAAACATATCATCTGGGTAGTAAGTCGAATGTTTCGCGTATCAAATTAGCTCTACAAAATAAGGAAATGATTGATATAGTGAAAGACAAAGTCTACCTGGAAGATCCTGTATTCAAAATCTGGTTTAAGCGAAATACATGAGACAAACGATTTGACAACTTACGACTTACAGGGTTGTTGCCGTCACCTTATTGTTGATCAACAAATGGGGGAGGCGTAAATCGTAAATTGTCAAATCGCAAAATGGAGATTATCCCCTTACAGGAATCTTCTCGACACGGCGCTGGTGGCGTGCTCCCTCGAAGGTTGCCTTGAAGAAGGCATCGAGGATGGTGCCGGCAGTCTTGTTGTCGATGAAGCGTCCGGGCAGTACGATACAGTTGGCATCGTTGTGCTGGCGGATCAGTCCGGCAACTTCTTTGTTGAATGCCAGACCTGCACGCACACCCTGGTGCTTGTTCAGCGTGATGGTCATTCCTTCACCGCTGCCACAGATGGCTATGCCGGGATAGATGTCACCGCGCTCGATGGCTTCTGCCAACGGGTGGGCATAGTCAGGATAGTCAACACTGATGTCGCTGTTTGTTCCGAAGTCTTCTACGGGGTAGCCTTTCTCTTCGAGATACTGCATGACATACTGCTTCAAAGGATAGCCAGCATGGTCGCTGGCAACACCTACTCTTTTGATTTCCATAAGCATTAACTTTTTGTTGTTGTTATAATATATTCAAGTTTCGCTTGTTGCTCAACTTTGGAGTGGAAAGGAATGGAAGGGGAGTTAGCAGCTTCGCTGCTGGAGTGAAAGGGACGATAGTTTTCTTTATTTGGAGGTTCTGATGTCCATTTAACTCCTTTTTCGCTCGACCTTTGGTCGCTTTCCTATGGAAAGAACTCCCTTTTAACTTCCGAAAGTTGAATAATATCTTTTTATCGCTTTTTTGTTAGGTCGGGATACCGATGCTTTCAATCCACGGTCTTTTACAGCATGGCTTTCACCTGCTTGTAGACATTCTCGCCAGTGTAGCCGAGTTTCTCGTCGAGCACCTTGTAGGGAGCAGAGAATCCGAAGCTGGGCATACCCCATACCTTACCGTTGGCACCAACGAGACCTTCGAGGGTGACGGGCAGTCCGGCGGTCATACCGAACACCTTGGCACCTGTCGGGATGATGCTCTCCTGATACTCTTTCGGCTGCTGGCGGAAGAGTCCTTCGGAAGGCACGCTGACGATGCGCACCTTGACGCCGTCCTTGCGCAACAGTTCGGCTCCGGCAACAAGCGTAGAGACTTCAGAACCGCTGGCGAGCAGGATGATGTCATAGTCGGCATCGCTGCCAGCCACGATGTATGCACCTTTGCGTGCTTGTTCGTAATCGTTGCCGGCAGGCAGCTTGGCAATGTTCTGTCGGGAGAAGATGAGTGCCGTAGGTGTCTCCATGTTCTCCATAGCCATAGCCCAGCAGACGGTAGTCTCGTCGGCATCGGCAGGGCGGAAGACGCGGATGGAGTCCTTGCCGTGATGGTTCTTCAGTTTCTCCATCAGGCGAATCTGTGCTTCCTGCTCCACAGGCTCGTGTGTAGGACCGTCCTCACCGACGCGGAAGGCATCGTGGGTCCAGATGAACTTGATGGGTACCTCCATGAGGGCTGCCATACGTGCGGCGGGCTTCATGTAGTCGGAGAATACGAAGAAGGTACCGCAGGCAGGGATGACGCCGCCGTGCAGGTACATACCGATACACATGCAAGCCATTGTCAGCTCGGCGACACCAGCCTGGAAGAAAGCACCTTCGAAGTCGTTGCGTACGATGCTCTTGGTCTTCTTCAGGAAGCCGTCTGTCTTGTCGGAGTTGCTCAGGTCGGCAGAAGCACAGATCATGTTGGGTACCTGTTCAGCCAGTATACCCAAGCAGGCTGCTGAGGCAGCACGTGTGGCGCTGCCTTCCTTCTGGGTGACGGCACTCCAGTCTACTTTCGGGGCGTTGCCGCTGAACCACTCCTTCATCATTGCCGCCTTCTCAGGGTTGGCTTTTGCCCAAGCCTCCTCCTGCGCCTTGCGTTCAGCGACAATTTTCTTCAGTTCTTCTTTGCGGGCAGCATAGAGCTCAGCTACTTCCGGGAATATCTGGAACGGGTTCTCAGGGTCGGCACCCAGGTTTTTCATCGTGTTCACGTAGGCATCGCCGCCAAGCGGTGCGCCGTGGGTGTTGATGCAAGCCTCATAGCTCGTGCCGTCGGCACGCAGGGCACCCTTGCCCATGACGGTCTTTCCGATGATAAGTGTCGGACGTTCCGTCTCTTTCTGTGCCTCGATGAGGGCAGCGCGTATCTCGTCAGCATCGTTGCCGTTGCAGGTCAGCACATTCCATCCCCATGCCTTGTACTTGGCAGCGGTGTCTTCGCTCATGACCACCTTTGTTTCGGTAGAAAGCTGGATGTCGTTGGAGTCGTAGAACATGATGAGGTTGCTCAGTCCGAGGTTGCCGGCGATGCGTCCCGTTCCCTGTGAAATCTCTTCTTCTACGCCACCGTCAGAGATATAAGCATAGATTTTATGCTGCATCACCTCCTTGCCCAGCTTCTCGGCGAGGAACTTCTCGGCGACGGCAGCACCTGCGGCGTAGGTATGTCCCTGTCCGAGAGGTCCGCTCGTGTTCTCGATGCCGCGGAAGAGGTCGCGCTCCGGGTGTCCTGGGGTGGGGGAGTCCCACTGGCGGAACTGCTTCAGTTCGTCCATCGTGAACCAACCCTGCAACGCCAATGCGGAATAGAGCATCGGCGACATGTGACCTGGGTCGAGGAAGAAACGGTCACGGCCAGCCCATGTCGGGTTTTCGGGGTCATAGACTAAGAATTCAGAGAAAAGAACGTTGATAAAGTCAGCGCCACCCATCGCACCACCAGGGTGTCCTGAGTTAGCTTTTTCAACCATTGATGCAGCCAAGATGCGGATATTATCTGCTGCACGGTTCATGAGTTGTTTGTTGTTCATATGGGTTGTTGTTAGTTGTTTTCGTTCAATGATGCTACATGCTCAGGGGTATGGCATGCCGCAATCTTTGGCAAAGATACGGATAAAAAATGGAATGACCGAGAAAAAGACGTGCTATTTTACCACTTCAACGATACATTTCACCACACCCTGTCTGAGCATCTCCAGTTCTTTGGCTGCCTTCCAGGACAAATCGACCACCATTCCTTTTCCGAAAGGACCTCTGTCGACGACTCTCACGATGACACTCTTGCCGTTGGTCTGGTTGGTTACTTTCAGGCGGGTGCCGAACGGATGCTTGCGATGGGCGCATACCAAGTCGTTCATGTTGAGCCGTTCGCCACTGGCGGTGCGTGTACCGTGCATGCGCTTGGCGTAGTAGGTAGCCTTGCCGTGTTGTACCTGTTGGGCTGTGGCTGGCAGCAAGGCAAAGCACCAGAAGGCCATCCACATGAGCAGTCGTGCTGATAGTCGTTTCATAAGCGTGTCGGTTTTTGTTGATATGTGTTGACGTGTCTGTAAAAGCGTGTGAGCCCCTTGGCTGCCGGAGGTCAGCAAACCTTATGAGCCCCTTGGCTGATGATGATGTCTATCACCTGTGGCAGCTTTTGGAAGCGTTCTGCATATTGTTGTCTGGCGGTCGCGATAAACTGGTCGTACAGTTCGTCTTTGACCAAGTTGATGGTGCATCCGCCAAAGCCGCCGCCCATGATGCGTGATCCAGTGACTCCACACTGTTTGGCGATGTCGTTCAGGAAGTCGAGTTCCTCGCATGACACCTCATACTCCTTACTCAATCCTTCGTGGGTCTGATACATCATCTTGCCTACCGTTTCATAGTCGCCACGGGTGAGTGCTTCACAAACGTTCAGCACGCGATCTTTCTCGCCGAGTACAAAACGGGCGCGGCGATAGTCTTCTTCGCCCACCTCCTGACGCACCTCTTCCAACTGTTCCCAGGTGCAGTCGCGAAGTGTTTCAAAAATAGCTTCAGGATGTTTGGCAGCAATATGTCGGACAACATTCTCGCATGAGTTGCGCCGGTCGTTGTAGGGAGAGCCAGAGAGCTCGTGTTTCACGCACGAGTTGAGCAGTACCAACCGATAGCCTTCAGGTGAACATGGGAAGTATTCAAACTCACGGCTTCGGCAGTCGAGTCGCATCAACTTACCTTTCTCACCGAAGATGCTGGCAAATTGGTCCATGATGCCGCAGTTCACACCACAGTAGTTGTGTTCCGTAGCCTGTCCTGCCAATGCCATATCCCACTTGCTGACCTTGTTGTTGCCAAACAGGTCGTTCAGTCCGCAGGCAAAGCAACTCTCCATGGCTGCCGACGACGACATGCCGGCACCTAACGGCACGTCTCCGGCAAAGGCAACGTTGAAGCCTTTGACGGGAACGCCTAATTTCTGCATCTCTTTGGCAATGCCGAAAATATATCTTGCCCACGAAGTACGTGGTCCTTTTTCATCGTTCAGGTGGAAGTCCACACGGTCTTTCATGTCTATAGCGTAGCACATGACCGTGTCTTCCGAGCCGTTGATGCGCATTTCGGCAGTGATACCTTTGTCTACAGCACCTGGAAAGACGTAGCCTCCGTTATAGTCGGTATGCTCACCGATGAGGTTGATGCGTCCCGGTGCGAAGTAGATGTTTCCGGTCTTGCCGTCGAAGTGCTTTACAAACCGTTTTCTAACTTCTTCGATTGCAATCATGTTTTGAGGGAGTTAAAAGGGAGTTAAAGGGAAATAAAAAGGACAATAGAGTTTGCATTACAACATGTATTTGCTGTCTGTTTACCATCTATTGTCCTTTTATCTCTACCTATATCATGATTTAAATTCAAGTTTCGCATTCGCTCCGCTCGACTTTAAGTCGCTTTCCTTTGGAAAGAACTTCCGAAAGTTGAGCTTAAATTATACCGTACCGAATTGGTATACCGTCTTTTGTGTGTATTTAGCTCCCGGTTCCAAGATGACCGATGGGAAATATGGACGGTTGGGTGTGTCGGGGAAGTGCTGGCACTCGAAGCAGACGGCAGAGCGGCGCGGGAAGGTGGTGCCGTTGACACCGTTGACAACCTTGTTGCCGTTCTTAGTATAGAGTTGCATGCCCGGTTCTGTGGTGTAGACCTCCAATGTTCGGCCGCTGACAGGTTCTTCCAACCGTGCAGCAAAGCTCAGTTCACCTTCTTCCTTCTTGTTCAGCACGAAGCAATGGTCGTAGCCACCACCGTTCTTTATCTGTTCACAGTCGGCATCGATGTCCTTGCTCAGTTCCTTTGGCTGCCGGAAGTCGAACGGTGTGTCGGCAACCTTGAGAATTTCTCCTGTAGGAATGCCCGTATGGTCTATCGGCAGGAAGAAGTCTGCATTGATTTCGCATACCTGATTGTCGATGACTGGAGTAGGATTGGCAATGCCTTGCAGACTGAAGTAGGCATGGTTGGTCAGGTTGATGATCGTCTTCTTGTTGCTCGTAGCTTGATATTTGATGACCAACTCATCATTGTCGGTGAAGGTATAGGCTACCCACACGATGACCTCGCCCGTGAAGCCTTCCTCGCCGTATGAACTGACGTATTTCAAGACGATGGCATGGTCGCTTACCTGGTTGGCATCCCACACACGGGCATGGAAGCCGGTAGGTCCACCGTGAAGGGCGTTAGGCTCGTTGTTGATGGCAAGCTGATATTCCTTACCGTTCAACTGGAACTTGCCGTCCTTGATGCGGTTGCCGTAACGACCGATGAGCGTCGAGAGGAAAGGTGCAGGTGAGTTGATGGCATCCTTGATGCTGGCATGTCCCTGAATGACGTTGGCAAGGTTGCCGTCTTTGTCAGGTACCATGATGGCAACGATGGCACCGCCATAGTTGGTAACTGCAACCTCATGTCCGAGGCTGTTCTTCAGAATGTATAAATCTGTTTGCTTACCGTTGATAGTGGTCTGGAAGTCTTCTCTTCTCAGCCCACAGATGTTTTCGGTTTCCGTGTTACTCATAATATCCTTGTTTTTAGTTGTACTAATAGATGAATGCAAAGTAACGAAAAAATAACGAGAAAGGCAAATGAAACGATAAAAAAGCGGCTCTTAGTGCGTTAAAAACACTTAAAGCCGCTTTTTGTCCTTGTTGTTCCGACTATTCTTTGGTGATAGTCGACAGTAAATCTGCTACAATATAGCTGCTTCCGCCCACGAAGATGAAATCGTCTGGAGCCGCATCATGGAGGGCTGCCTGGTAGGCTTCCGATACCTTATTATATATGTTACCGTCCAACTGGTGGGCTCTTCCGAAGGTTGCCACATCATCCGCTGGAATGGCACGATGGTTGTCGGCTTGCGTCCAGTAATAAACCGCATGTTTTGGCAACAGTTCCATCACCGTATTGATGTCTTTGTCGTCAACCATACCGAAGACGATGCGCAATTTGCGGCACGGCTGTTTCAGAATCTGGCGGCTCAGGTATTGCCATCCTCCTACGTTGTGCCCCGTGTCGCAGACGACCTTCGGATGCTCTTGGAGCACCTGCCAGCGTCCCATCAGCCCAGTGTTTTCGACAACATGGGCAATACCATTGGATATGCAAGCGGGAGCGATGGGGCGGGAGAGCGATGGTGCAAGGATAGAAATTGCAGTCAGGATGGTCTGCTTGTTTTTCGTCTGATAGTCGCCTTTCAGTTCAAAGTCGATATCCTTGCCCAGTTCTTCCAGGTCCTGTGCAAAGGTGATAGGGGCATGTTTCTCTTTTGCCTTAGCTTCAAAGACGGGACGTGTCTCTTCGGTGTATTCGCCGATGACAACGGGAATGCTTTCTTTGATGATGCCTGCCTTCTCAGCTGCAATTTTAGCCAATGTGTCGCCAAGGAAGCCGGTATGGTCGAAAGAGATGTTGGTGATGACTGAAAGGATGGGCGTTATGATGTTGGTACAATCGAGACGTCCCCCCAGTCCTACCTCTATTACGGCGATGTCTACCTGCTGGTCGGCAAAGTATTTGAATGCCATCGCTGTGGTCAACTCAAAAAAGGAGGGGAAGAGTCGTTTGGCCGTTTGGTTGTTTGGTTGTTTGGTCGTTTGGTTGTTTGGTTGATTGGCCGTTTGGTCGTTCCACTGGATATAGTTTGCAACGAAGTTGATTACATATTCCTCGCTGACACACTGTCCGTTAACACGAATGCGCTCACGGAAATCGACAAGATGTGGGGACGTGTAGAGTCCTACTTTGTAGCCTGCTTCCTGAAGTATCGATGCTATGGTGTGCGAACAAGAACCTTTGCCGTTGGTTCCAGCAATGTGGACGGTCTTGAACAGGCGATGCGGATGTCCATAGTGTTCGTCCAGTGCCAGGGTGTTGTCAAGTCCCTCTTTATAAGCAGAAGCACCCACATGTTCGAAAACAGGGGTGCTATGGTATAGATATTCGATAGTCTCTTGATAGTTCATGTCCTTATCTTAGCTGAAATAGTTGCGGAACTTCTGGAAAATGCTTTCCTTCGTGGAAGTGTCGCCCTTGAAGTTGTCACTGTCCTTGAAGCGTTCAATGGCTTCACGCTCATCCTTGGATAGTGTCTTTGGCACGTAAACGCTGATGTTGACAATCAGATCACCTTTCTCGTTGCCGTAACCTCTCACGGGCATGAGACCTTTGTCGCGCAGTCGGAGTGTCTTTCCCGGTTGTGTTCCCGGCTCTATCTTGATTTTCACGTTGTTGCCTTCGATAGTCGGTATCTCTACAGTACCGCCAAGGGCAGCCGTCGGGAAGTCGAGCAGCAGGTTGTAGAGCAGGTTGTTGCCATCGCGTACAAACGTTTCGTTGGGTTCTTCTTCAATGTAAACCTGTATGTCTCCCGTGATGCCGTTGTGTCTGCCTGCGTTACCCTTGCCAGGGACGTTGACCACCATCACACCTGCCGGGATGTTGATTTCAACCACCTCCTCGCCTTTCACGACACCTTCTCCGTGACAGTGGTGGCACTTATTCTTGATAATCTTTCCTTCACCACCGCAGACATGACAGGTCGTCTGTGTCTGCATCATGCCGAAGATGCTCTGCTGGGTGCGTATTTCCATGCCCGATCCATGACAGTTGGGGCACGTTTCGCTGCCACTGCCACCCTCGGCGCCTGTTCCGTGACAATGGTCGCAGGTGACATCCTTGCGTACCTTGAACTTCTTGGTGACACCGGTAGAGATTTCCTGAAGCGTCAGGCGTACCTTCAGCCGTAGGTCAGCACCGCGGTATTTAGGTGCCTGTCGGCTGCCGCCGCCGCCAAAGCCTCCGAAACCGCCACGGCCTCCAAACACATCACCAAACATCGAGAAGATGTCATCCATGGAGAAGCCGCCGCCACCAAAGCCTCCGAAGCCACCGGCACCAGCACCTGAGAGTCCTTCAAAGCCAAACTGGTCGTAGGTCTGCCGCTTCTGTGGGTCGTGGAGTACGTCGTAGGCTTCTGCTGCCTCCTTGAATTTCTCCTCCGCTTGCTTGTCACCCGGATTGCGGTCGGGATGGTATTTGATAGCTATCTTTCGATAGGCTTTCTTAATCTCGTCTTCTGAAGCACCTTTGCTGACACCCAGCACCTCATAATAGTCTCTTTTCGCCATTGTTGTTTCTTTTGTTGTATTGAGATGCGGCATAGCCACATCAAACGGAACTACTGTCCTACTGCTACTTTCGCATGTCTGATGACTTTGTCGTTGAGCGTGTATCCGGTCTGGACGCAGTCAATGACCTTGCCCTTCTTGTCGTCGCCCATGCCTGGAACCATAGCTATGGCCTCATGGAAGTCAACGTCGAAGTCTGCATTGTCGGTGTCTATTTTCTTTACACCAAGTCCTTCAAGCGTCTTCACAAACTTATGGAAGATGAGTTCCATGCCTTCCTTGATGGCAGCAGCGTCTTCGTTCTTGTCGGCAATGGCACGTTCAAAGTCGTCAAGTACAGGCAGAACGGCAGTGATGGTCTTCTCGCCACCATTCAAAATCAGTTCGGTCTTCTCCTTCAGCGTGCGCTTCTTGTAGTTATCAAACTCGGCAATGGTGCGCAACAACTGGTCGCGGAGCTTGGCATTCTCTTCCTGAAGAGCTTCCAGAGGGTCTTTCTCTTCAGCTGAAGAGTCAGCACTTTCCGTTTCCTCTTGGTCGTCAGCAACTTTAACGTCATCTTTGTTTTCTGCGTCTTCAGCGTTTTCAACCACTTCAACGTCCTCGTTGCTTACCGTCTCCTCCTTGTTACCGTCTTCTATTTTAATTTCCTTTTCGTTACTCATGACTTGTTGTTTTTATGGTTTCTATTCATGCCAGAACAAATATCGTGCCAATTGTCAATTATCAATTATCAATTGTGAATTGTCAATTATCAATTGTCAATTGCCATTAGGCATACATGGCTTCCTTTTGTTCCTTGATAGCTGAATCGTAGATGTAGTCATCGTAAGACATCAGCTTGTCAATGGTACCCTTCGGTGTCAGTTCGATGATGCGGTCAGCCACGGTATTGATGAACTCATGGTCGTGGGATGCAAAGAGGATGTTACCCTTGAAGCTGATAAGGTTGTTGTTGAAAGCCTGAATACTCTCCAGATCGAGGTGGTTGGTAGGTGTGTCGAGG
Source organism: Prevotella sp. UBA2746 (assembly GCA_002353555.1). Taxonomy (GTDB): domain Bacteria; phylum Bacteroidota; class Bacteroidia; order Bacteroidales; family Bacteroidaceae; genus Prevotella. The sequence continues at coordinate 67,601 of DEJO01000025.1, forward strand.
ATAAGACAGTTGGCGTTCTTCAGCTGCATGCGGGCAATCATACACCGCATCTTCTCACCACCAGAGAGCACGTTCACCTTCTTTTCTACCTCCTCCTGCTTGAAGAGCATACGTCCGAGGAAACCTTTCATCATCACTTCGTTGCCCGTACCATACTGGCTCAGCCAGTCAACCAGGTTCAGGTCACTTTGGAAGAACTCGGTATTGTCGAGTGGCAAGTAGGCTGTGGTGATGGTCACACCCCATTTGTAGGTTCCGGCATCAGCCTCGCGGTTGCCGTTGATGATTTCGAAGAGTGCCGTCATCGCTTTCGGGTTGTGGGAGAGGAAGACGGTCTTCTGTCCTTTTTCTATGTTGAACGTCACGTTGTCGAAGAGCACCGTGCCGTCGCTGTCTACGGCCTTCAGCCCTTCTACTTCAAGAATCTGGTTACCCGGCTCACGTTCCATCTGGAAGATGATGCCCGGATACTTACGTGTTGACGGAGTAATCTCTTCTACATTCAGTTTCTCCAGCATCTTTTTTCGCGAAGTGGTCTGCTTAGACTTTGCTACGTTGGCAGAGAAGCGGCGGATGAATTCCTCCAGCTGCTTGCGCTTCTCGTCGGCTTTCATCTTCTGGTTCTGAGCCTGACGCAGCGCCAACTGCGAACTCTCATACCAGAACGAGTAGTTGCCTGAGAAGACTGTCACCTTTCCGAAGTCGATGTCGACCGTCTGAGTAGAGACGGCATCAAGGAAGTGGCGGTCGTGGCTGACGACGAGTACGCACTGTTCAACGTTGCTGAGGTATTCCTCCAGCCACTGAACGGTGTCAAGGTCAAGGTCGTTGGTAGGCTCATCGAGCAACAGGTTGTCGGGATGTCCGAATAACGCCTTGGCCAGCATGACGCGTACCTTCTCGTTGTTCGACAGTTCTGACATCATCTTGTAGTGTTCAGTCTCTTTCACACCCAGATTCTGCAACAGCTGTGCCGCTTCGCTTTCAGCTTCCCAGCCATTCATCTCGGCAAACTTCAGTTCCAAATCGGCGGCACGGTTGCCATCTTCTTCCGTCATCTCAGGTTTGGCATAGAGTTCCTCGCGTTCCTTCATATTCTTCCACAGCGGCTCATGTCCCTGTAAAACGGTGTCCATCACCGAGAAGGCGTCAAACTTGAAGTGGTCCTGTTCCAATACAGACAGGCGCTCACCTGGTGCCATCTCAACGGTTCCCTTGTTCGGCTCCAGCTCTCCGCTGATGGCTTTCAGCAATGTAGACTTGCCGGCACCGTTGGCACCGATGATACCATAGATGTTTCCTGCCGTAAACTTGATGTTGACATCCTTATAAAGTACTCGCTTTCCGAATTGAATCGCCAGATTCGTTACTGTTATCATATTCCTCTAATACCTTAATTAATTCGCAATTGGGGTGCAAAAGTACTTAAAAATACGCAAATAGCAAAATAAAACCTCTTTTATGATGATATTTAATAATCCTTCCACTATCACATCACGTGCGATGCCTGTCAAAACGGCTACGTCTATTACTAAGTGCTTTTAAGCCTGCTTAGTCTTCGTTGTTGGTGCGCAGTATGATGCTGGTAGCTCCGATGGTGAAGAGTGTGCCGTCTTCAATAACGCGACGTTCGCGGTCACCGAGAATTTCGTTGTCAACGAAGGTACCGGTATAGCTAGGACCGTCGCGTAGCACAAACTTCAGGCGGCCCCGTTTGTCACGGCTTACGTTGATGACACAGTGGGTCATGTCAACGCTGGGGTCAACGGTCTCGATAGGACAGTTGATGGGGTTGCCTTTCTGGTAGCGCCCGATGACGTTGTCACCCATCGTGAGGGGAATCTCCTGCTTGTAGTGGAAGACATTCTCGATAACGACGATGGTGCCTACAGTGGGCATCTCTTCTTGACCGTCGTTGTCAGAATCATTCTTTGGAGTATGGAGTGTCGTCTTCTGGTTCTTGTCCAACAGTATACTGGTACCCATGCGAATGCCAAACTGCTTGTTGCATTCAGGACATTGGAAAACCAAGGACTGACCGGGTTGGTATTTGGTTTCATCGAAGACGATGAAGTGATCACATTTGGGACAACGAACGCGCTTCATTAAATAGAAAGATTGAAAAAATGAAAAGTTGAAATGTACTCGGTTTGCACGATAATTGTCAATTACAATTGTCAATTATCAATTTTCCGTAACCCATCCTAAGGCGAACTTCTTATGGGTTTGGCGCATGCTCGTCAGCGTCTGCACGGCATCTTCCTCGCTGGCGAAGTTGCCATAGAGAACCTTTACCACACCTTTGTCACTGGTAACGATATTGCCTTGGACGCCTTCTGCTGCCAACTGGCTGACGAAAAGCTCTGCGTTCTTTTTTGACACATGACTACAGAGTACGATGCTCCAAGAGGGCTGTCCACTTGTGGGTGTCGTCTGTGTGGTTGCCGGCGTAGCTGTCTCAGCCTTTTTAACCTCAGCTTCAACCTCCATGTTTCTGTCTTTCTTGTCGTTGGAGAAGGCATCGTAGAGAATGCCACTCTTGATTTTCTCAGAAGAGAAGACCCGTGGGTTTTGGCTCAGTGGTGAAGCTATCATGAAGAAGGCGGCAATGAGCACGGCAGCAACGGCTACGTTGCGCAATGCGTTCACGCTGACGCTCACCATCTTCTGACCGGTATCCTGGTCGGTGTCAATGGTGATGATGCGTGCCTTCTTGGTCGGTTGCTTGGGTTGCTCTGCGGATGGCTGTTGGTTGTGGAGGGGCAACATCGTAAACGAGCTAAGACCGTATAGCTCCGGGGTGAGAATGCCAGCCTCGCATGGCGAAAACTCTATCTTTCCTTTTGCATTGACAGAAAGACGTCCGATGTTGTGCAACTCGTATTCGCCGGTCTCTTCCAGTTCTTTTTGCAACTGGCGGGATTCCTTCTCGATGCGCTTGATGGCTTCGGGGTAGCTGATGTCGTATGCCTCCACGTATGATTGTGCCAGCAGGGAGTCGTTCATCGTGAGCTGTGGGTTGAATCCCAACGTGCGGAGTGGCGGCAGAAAGATGCCATCCTGCTCGTCGTATCGGGCATCGATATGATGGGCGACAAAGCCTCCTAATCCAGGAACGACAACACAGTCGTTGCTCAAGAGCAAAATCTCAATATGTCTTTCTATTTCAATCACGTTTGCAAAGATAGTGTTATTTGGTGAATAGAACAAATCTTTTTCGTATAATTTTTTCGTTAAAAACGATGAAAAGATAGCCGAAGGCTATTTCAGTTTCTTTGTGAGTCTGCCGTCCTTTGAAATTTTCAGTTCGACGACATAGCAGGAGGCGGCATCAGGGATGCCGATGACCGCATCAAAGTATACGGCTGCAGTGTCGGCCTTGTCATATACGACATCGCGCAGGATGGATTGCTTCATGAATTCTGCAGGAACAAACGACGAGAACTCCTGTTTGCGGAAGTCGTGCGAGAAGATGCTTACTCCCTTGGTAGATACCCTCAGCCGGGCTACGTTGTCTAAGTACAGGTTGTCTACCTCGATGCCTTCGTTGTTGAAGGTGGGCTTAAAGACACGGTCCGATGTCGGCTCAATGTGTAGGTTGCAGTCGTAGTGTCGGAGTCCCCCGTCAGCAATCGTGTCCAAGTCAGTCGTCCGGAAAATGTTCTGGGCGTAGGGACGTGCCTGGGTGAAGAGGGGGATGAGCTGTTTGTCGTCGTTGCGTACCAACTTGATTTCATCGCCTGCTTTGTTGAAGAACTTAAACAGGTGCTCAGCCTGCTTCGTGATGAGGTATTGGTTGGTGGTGTTTCCTTGTGTGTAGAGACTGTCCTTGTATATCCAGAACGCTACGGGCAGGCTGGCACCATCGGGGAAGAAAAGGCTGTCGCCGCGTGCCATCAGTGCCGGAGCACCTTCCTCGTCGTTCACCCATACTCCCTGCAACATCTCTTTGGCTTCTTTGTCTTCATGCTCATGCGTATAGTCAGTGCCGGAATGGCTGCATTGGCAGAAGACGGTGAGCAATGTTGCCGTACAGAATGCGTAAGAAAGTATGTGAATTAACCGTTTCATAGACTCTCCATCCTAAGTCCTCAACTCTAAGCCCTGAGCCTTCAACTATTCAAACAGCTCAGCTTCCTTCAGCGACGCTGCCTTCAGGTCTTTCTCACTCGTCACCACGTCCTTTTGGTCAATCGGCCAGCTGATGCCAATGGTCTCATCGTTCCATCTGATGCTGGCTTCAGCCTGCGGAGCGTATACGTTGTCTACCTTGTAGGTGAAGATGGCTTCGTCGCTCAGCACGAGGAACCCGTGGGCAAAGCCACGTGGAATGAAAAACTGGCGTTTGTTCTCTTCAGAGAGCTCCACGGCAACATGCTTGCCGAAGGTGGGAGAGCTCTTGCGGATGTCAACGGCTACATCGAGCACGCGCCCTTTGATGACGCGCACCAGCTTGGCTTGTGACCATTCTCCTTTCTGGTAGTGGAGTCCGCGCAGCACGCCATAGCTCGACTTCGATTCGTTGTCTTGTACGAACTCGATGTGTCTTCCGATGTGCTCGTCGAAGTCAGCCTGCTTCCAGGCTTCAAAGAAATATCCACGCTGGTCGTTGAACACTTTCGGCTCAATGATCCATACGCCGTCAATCTCTGTCTTGATATATTCCATGTGTTTGATTTTGATTCTTGTGCAAAGGTACAAAAAACACAAGGACAAAGCAAAGGAAACGGCAGGTTTTTCTTGAAGGAATACTTATAAACAAAAAGCCAACCGACTATATGACAGTCGGTTGGCGATATTTCTTTAAAGTTTAGCTTCTTGCGGAAGCGTATGCTTTAGTTTCTTTTTCTCAGTTCTTGTTCACTTCAATCTCAAACCGTCTCAGGTCTTCGTCGCGGCTGCTTGTGCCTACCATCACCTCGTAGGTGCCGCCAGTGAAGCGCATGGTGTTGCTCTTCCGGTCCCATGCCTCCAACGTCTTCGGGTCGATGAGGTTCATGGTGACGGTCTTCGTCTCGCCGGGTTGGAGCGTCACCCGTTGGAACCCGCGCAGGCTCTTCAGCGGACCAGCCACATCGTCTTTCTTTCTGATGTAGAGTTGTACGACCTCCGTACCTTCCCGTTCGCCGGTGTTGGTGACGTCCACTTGCAGCAGGTTGTCCTTCACCTCCTTGGCTTTCACCTTGAAGGTCGTATAGCTCAGGCCGTAGCCGAAGGGGAAGAGGGGTTCACCTTGGAAGTATCGGTAGGTACGGTTCGCCATCTTGTAGTCCATGAAGTCGGGCAGGTCGCTGACACTCTTGTAGAACGTCACGGGCAGTTTGCCGCTGGGGTTGTAGTCGCCAAAGAGCACGTCGGCGACAGCCTTGCCGCCTTGCTCACCGGGATACCAGGCTTGCAGGATGGCATCGGCATTCTCCGTCTCCGGCACCATCGCTATGGCAGAGCCGGAGCAGTTGACGAAGACCACCTTCTTGCCGGCTTGGTGCAGCAGGGCTATGATGTCGCGTTGTGCCTGTGGCAGTTGTATGTCGGTACGGTCGCCGCCTTTAAAGCCCGGCTCACTCACCTTCATCTCCTCACCCTCCAGTCTGGGAGAGATGCCACCCACGAAGATGACCGTCTCTGCGTCGCCCACCTGGGCGAGAATCTGCTCTTTGGTTGGTGTCGTCTTGTGTACGACGTCGAACTGCATGACCCCAAGGTCTGTTTTCTGGAAGTACTCGATAGTGACGTCGTAGCGCTTGCCTTTCTCTACTGCCAGCTCTATATTCTTATATTGTATGCGCGCGCGCGACTTCCATACGTCTATCAGTGTGTCGCCGTTGACCATCAGGCGCAAGCCGTCGTCGAAACTTGCCGTGAACGTGACCGTTTCCGACTCTCTTGGCGTGAAGGTGCCTTCATATCGGGCTGACATCTCTTCAAGGTTTACTCCTGGTGCGAAGACTGTAGCACCGCCGTTGCTCAGTTGTATAGGTTCGCCGAGCGTCTGTGTCGTCACCGGCTGTCCTTCCATCCTGCTGTTGTTCCAGTAGGTCGCCTTCATGCCGTGCCTGCCGTCTGGCGTGCGCATGAGGTTGAAGCGGCTCTCAGCCACCTCGTTGCGGGTGTGTCCGCAGCCCTGTACATACCTCACGTTGCCTTTCATCCGTTCGCGTATGCCTTGCAGAATGGTCGACGTGGCGGTGGGATAGCCGCTGTAGTTGCCCCACTGCATCACCGAGTCGTTGGCGTTAGGTCCCATGACGACGATGGTTGACGGTTGGCGGTTGAGTGGCAGTATGCCGTTGTTCTTCAGCAGGACGATAGACTCGCGTGCCATCTGTAGAGCCGTCTGCTTGTGTTCCTTGCTGGCGATGACGCTTTGCGGTATCTTCGTCCACGGGTTCAGCTCGTCGTCGTCGAAGTCACCCAGCATGAAGCGTGCCGTCAGCAGGCGTACGATGCTGCTGTCTACTTCCGCCATGGTCACGTCTTTGGCTTTCAGCGCGTCGGGCAGCGACTTGTACTGGCTGCCGCATTCCACGTCTGTACCAGCCCTTACCGCCCGTGCCACAGCCTTCTCTGCCGTCTTGGTGAAGTTGTGGCGCCCTGGCATCCAAAAGTCGTTGATGGCTCCGCAGTCGGAGACGACCAGTCCCTTGAAGCCCCATTCGTCACGCAGTATCTGTCGCAGGTAGCGCGTGTTGCCGCAACAGGGCTGACCGTCGATCTGCTGGTAGGCACACATCACCTCTGCCACGTTGCCTTCCTGCACCAGCGACTTGAATGCCGGCAGGTAGGTCTCCCACAGGTCACGTGGCGGCAGTTTCTCAATGTTGAACGAGTGGCGGTTCCATTCCGGACCGCTGTGTACGGCGAAATGCTTCGCACAAGCCAGCAGCTTCTTATAGGGATATGCGTTAGCCTGGCCAGTCTGGTTAGATAGGTTAGAAGGGTTAGAAAGCCTGGAGAACCCGTCTCCTTGCAGTCCGGCAACCACAGCCAGTCCCATGCGTGCCGTCAGGTACGGGTCTTCGCCGTAGGTCTCCTGTCCGCGTCCCCATCGTGGGTCGCGGAAGATGTTGATGTTGGGCGTCCAGAACGACAGGCCCTGATAGCGGTTCAGGTCGTGGCGGCGGCGGGCTATCGTGTTCTTGGCACGCGCCTCGTCGCTCACGGCGGTGAAGACGCGGTAGAGTAGGGCATCGTCAAACGATGCCGCCATGCCGATGGTGACGGGAAACACCGTGGCAAAGCCGTTGCGTCCCACGCCGTGCAGCGCCTCGCTCCACCATTGGAAGGCAGGAATGCCCAATCGCTCGATGGCAGGAGAATGGTCCATCATCAGTAAGGTCTTCTCTTCCGTGGTCAGCCTTCCACACAAGTCCTTTGCACGTTCGTGGGCAGAGAGGCTGCGGTCTTGGTACGGCAGCTGCTGGGCTGTCGCCGTCGTCGCTGCCAGCAGCAGCGAGACAATCGTCATCTGTATCTTCATGTCTGTCAGTTTTTTTTCGATTGCAAAGATACAACTAAGCGCGAACAAGGCAAAACGAAACCTCTTTTTTCTTTGTCTGTCCGAGCGGAAGGACCTTCACCGTGTGAGAATGAAAAAACTCCTTTTTTCTTTGGTATTGTACTCACTTATTCGTAGCTTTGCCCGCGAAAAAGTGTAGTTGTGTATAAGCAGTAACCCAGAATGGCACGAAAACTAATGAAAGTTTTAAAAAGTTTTAGCACAAATTATTTGGCAGTTCCAAATAATTTGCTCACTCACATAGAATAAGGTATACCCTATATACGTGTAAGACAGCGTCTTACGCGCGTCTGCATGCGCCTGCCTTGCCGTGCTTTTGATTTTTTTATGATTTACACCTGTAACTGTCTGCGAAGTTGTCTAATGAGGGTGAGACTCGGTTCCTGATGTCTACGATATCCTTGCTTTCTTGCAAGCGACTTAAAGTCGAGCGTTGCTATTTTGTTCCATATTGTTTGTTTTTTAGGTTTTTAGTTGTATCTTTGTCGGCAGAAAAGAAAAAGAATAAAGATATGACAACTGTAGCATTGAACAATCTTTGGACCTATCTCAATGGACTTTCCCTTAAGCAGAAAGATCGGGAGTGGCTTGCAAACAAGCTGCTTGAACCAACCGAAGTGGATGCTGAAACGAAACGCCAACAGGAGTTTGTGAAGGAATCGCTTACTCGTGCCATTAATGAGGTCAGGGCAGCTAAACGCGAAGGGCGTCAACTGACGACTCTTGATGATTTCATAGAAGAGCTTAGAGCAGAAGAGAAGGTATGAAGGTAATTATTACCCTTGGCGATGATTTCAAGAGGAAAGCAAGGCGTTTGGCAAAGAAATACCACTCCTTTACTGATGACCTTGTTGAATTTAAGAAAAGCCTGTTGGAAAATCCTTTCCAAGGTGCCAACCTTGGTCAAGGTGTCCATAAGGTGCGTATGCCTATTACTTCTAAGGGTAAGGGCAAGAGTGGAGGTGCCAGAGTGCTGACATTGATTGTGCAGGTCAGTGATGATGCTGAGGTTACGTTGCTCACCATCTATGACAAGAGCGAAATCAACAATGTGTCTGACAGCTACATTCAGGCACTTATCCGTAATATTTAAAATGGTCTGTTTTATTTCTTCGTCATCTTTTCGTATAACTTAAACAAGCATTCCTGACGCGGCAGGGATAGCGACTCTCAGCGAGACCGTATAGTTATCATAACGGAGGTTCCTGACATGACGTTCAGGAACCTCCGTTGTTATAGTAGTCGTCGTTGTGTTTCGCCGGGAGACCATGCTCCGGTGAAACTGTTTAGAGTACGCCGCAGCAGAAGAGGACGACAATCTGTGCGGTGAAGATGCGGAGGAACATGCTCAGCGGATAGACGGTGGAGTAGCCGATGGCAGGTGCCTCACGGTTGCAGACGCTGTTGGCGTAGGCGAGTGCTGGCGGATCGGTATAGGTTCCGGCAAGCATACCCATGATGGTGAAGTAGTTGAACTTGTACTTGATACGTGCTATGGTGCCTACGATGAGGATAGGGATAATCGTAATCAGGAAGCCGGTGCCTACATATTTCAGTCCGTCGCCAGAGACAACGGTGTCCCAGAAGCCTGCTCCTGCCTTGATGCCCACGCTGGCAAGGAAGAGTACGAGTCCTATCTCGCGCAACATCATGTTGGCAGAGGTGGTGGTATAGGTGACGAGCTTGATGCGATAGCCGAAACGTCCGATGAGGATGGCGATGATCAGCGGACCGCCAGCCAAGCCTAACTTCAGCGGCACGGGCATGCCGGGCAGAGCGATGGGCAGGCTGCCGAAGAGGATGCCGACGATGATGCCTACGAAGATGGTGGCTATGTTGGGCGCATCGAGGCGCTTCACGCTGTTGCCCATGAGGTCTGCCACGCGGTTGACGTTCTCCTCGGTACCGACGACCATGATGCGGTCGCCGACATGGAAGTGGTGGTTGCGCGATGCAAAGAGGTCCATGCCCTGACGACTGATGCGGGTGACGTTGACACCATAGACGCTGGAGAAGTGCATCTTGCCGAGTGTCTTGCCGTTCATCTTGGAGTTGGTGACGACGATACGGCGGCTCACCAACGGCTGCTTCTCGTCTTCAACGTGCCAGTCTGCCTCTATCTCCGGTCCGATGAACGACTTGATGGCTTCGGCATCGACCTCGGCACAGACGATGATGACCTCGTCGCCAAGTGCAAAGACGGTGTCGCGGTTGGGGATGGTCACCTCGCCGTTGTGGTGGAGGCGCGTGCAGACGATGTCACGCTTGAGGAACTCGCTGATTTGTACGAGGTTGCGTCCCGTGATGAAGGAGTTCTCCACGCGCAGGTGCAGCACCCGTGGTTTCTCGTGCGGGTTCTCGTCTTCCTTGGCTTGCAGTTCTTCTTCTTCTTTCTCAAAGCTGATTTTGCAGAAATACTTGATGGCAAGGGTCGCCCCGATGATGCCGAGCACGCCCAGGGGATAGGCACAAGCATAGCCGGAAGCAATGACAGGAGTATCGTCCTGAAAGGCTTCGAGCGAAGACAGTGCTTCGTTGGCAGCTCCGAGACCCGGCGTGTTGGTGACGGCACCATAGAGTGTGCCCACCATCATCGGCAGGTTATTGGGATTGCTGGTGTCGAAGAACAGGTAGTAGCATCCGAACATCACGCCGATGTTGAGCAGGATGGCAAGCATCGAGAGCATGTTGAGGCGGATGCCGGCGGCACCGAAGCTCTCGAAGAAGCCTGGGCCTACTTGCAGACCTATCATGAAGACAAACAGGATAAGTCCGAAGTCTTGCAAGAAAGTGAGGGTGGCAGTCGGTCCTGTGAAGCCGATATGTCCGGCAAGGATGCCTGCAAAGAGTACGAAGGTGACACCCAGAGAGATGCCGCCAATCTTGATCTTGCCCAGGTATACGCCGAGGGCAATGACGATAGAGTAGAGCATGACGATATGGGCTACGCTATCTTCGGTTGTAAATAATGTTGTTATCCAGTCCATTTCTATGGTTGATGGTTGATGGTTGAAAGGGTGATTACCAGTGTTTGAAGTCGAGCCAGAGGCGGAAGAGCCATGACTTGCCTTGGGCGATGAGCTTGGCAGTCTCGGCACAGACGAGCAGGCCGATGATGACGCTCACGATGTAGAGGATGCTGAAGATGAAGAACAGCCACAGGTCGGCATTCTTGTTCTGTGCACGGAAGCGGCTGATGCGCCCGGCAAACCAACGGGCACCCTGCGTCGTCTTCTGCATCACGGCCTTGGAAGTGCGTGCCGTACGCGACGGCTTTGGCGTGTCGCAGGCTGGTGGCGGGGTGGCTGTAGCCCTCGTTCGCACGGGTTCTGTGTCAGGAATGTTGACCTGACACAGAACAACCTTGTTGCAGTAGGGGCACCGATAGCGATGACGACCGCTGTCGGTGGCCTCTATCATGAACTGTCTGCCACAGCCGTTGCACCTTACCTTATACTTCATATCCGTTAGCGAGACTTATGTTTCTTTGCGGTTTGGTTCTTACTCTTCTTTGATGTTCGGTTCTTCCAGTCCGAGTCCGCGCTTCTTGTCAACCACCTTTAGGATGAGTCCTAAGATGAGGGCGGCAACGCCCAGCAATGCCAGCATGACGAGCGGAGCGGTATAGTCGAACTCCTTGGGGTCGGTGACACCGGGGTTGGTCTGGTCGAGCACCTTGCCGATGAGCAGGGGGAAGAGCCAGAGACCTATGTTCTGAATCCAGAAGATGAGCGCATAGGCAGAGCCGATGACCTTGGCGTCGACAAGCTTCGGCACACTGGGCCAGAGCGATGCCGGCACGAGCGAGAACGAAGCGCCGAGGATGAGGATGGTGAGGTAAGCCGTGACGATGCCCCCGATGTTGTTGCCATCGAAGGCAGGCAGCACGAAGGCAAAGGTGAGGTGGCAGGCGATGAGCAGCAGCGAACCGAGCACAAGCATGGAGGCTGCCTTACCCTTATGGTCGACATAGCTGCCGAGGATAGGTGTGATGAGCACTGCCAAGAGGGGGAAAACGGCGAAGATGCTCTCTGCCGACTGTCGCATGTAACCCATGTAGCAATAGCAGACGAGCGAAGCGATGGAGAGGCACAACAGCGTGTACTTGGCTCCGCTCTTCTTCTGGAAGTTGCTGGCAAAGCCGGCGGCTGCAACGACCAGCATGATGACATACTGGATAATGGTCACGCTGCTGCTTGCCCAGAACGAGTCAGCGGCAGGAGGCGTGAGGTCGAGGTTGCACTGCAACATGTTGACCGCATACTTCTGGAAGGGGAAGATGGCAGAATAGTAGAGTACACACAGCAGGGCGACAAGCCAGAAACCACCGTCGGAAAGTATCTTTCCAAGGTCGGAAATCTTGAACGGGTCGTCTTTCTCTTCTGTCTCACCGGTCTGTGCGTCCAGTTTCTTGTCCATGAAGAAATAGACGATGAACATCATCAAGGCGATGCACATCAGTACGACACCGAAGGCAACGGAACGGCTGACGCTGACCGTGCCGCCAAGACGGGCAAAGAAGGGCGAGAAGATCATGCAGGTGGCAACGCCGAGACGCGCCAATGCCATCTCTGAACCCATCGCCAGTGCCATCTCGCGGCCTTTGAACCATTTCACGATACCGCGGCTGACGGTGATACCCGCCATCTCGCAACCGCAACCGAAGAGCATGAAGCCGCAGGCTGCCATCTTAGCCGAGGCGGGCATGCCCTCGTAGAACGGTGAGACACCCAGTTCTTCGAATAAAGGAATGTAGTTGAGGTTGTTGGTGAACCATACAGCCAGACTGCTGCTACCGAAGCTCTCGGTAACGGCATACCACTTGATGCACGCTCCAATGAGCATGACCACTCCGGAGAGCACGGCGGTGAAGCGGACACCCATCTTGTCGAGGATGATACCGGCAAAGATGAGGAAGAAGGCAAAGACGTTGAGGAAGACCTCTGAGCCTTGCATCGTTCCGAAAGCGGTAGAATCCCATCCGCGCGTCTCCTGCATCAAGTCCTTGATAGGCGACAGGATGTCCATGAAGATGTAGCTGCAGAACATGGCAAGTGCCAGCAGCAGCAACGCTGTCCACCGCATACCGGCAGAGTCGCGTAGTGTTTTCTGAATTTGTTGTGTCATAATTATCAATTGTCAATTATCAATTATCAATTATCATTTCAGCCAACGGTCGAGCCAGTTGAAGAATGTGCGCTGCCAGAGGATGCCGTTCTGTGGCTTCAATACCCAGTGGTTCTCGTCGGGGAAGATGAGCAGTTCGGCTGGAATGCCGCGCAGACGGGCAGCGTTGAAGGCTCCCATGCCTTGGTTGGCATTGATGCGGTAGTCTTTCTCACCGTGGATGCAGAGGATGGGGGTGTCCCACTTGTCAACAAAGCGGTGGGGTGAGTTCTCGTAAGTCCTGCGGGCACGCTCCGTCTGGTCCTTGTTCCAGAAGGCATCGTCATATTCCCAGTTGGAGAACCACACCTCTTCTGTGTCAGTGTACATTGATTCAAGGTTGAAGGCACCGTCATGGGAAATGAAACACTTAAACCGCTTGTCATGATGTCCGGCAAGATAATAGACAGAGAAGCCGCCAAACGAAGCACCGATGGCACCCATGCGGTCTTTGTCTACATACGGAAGGGTGGCAACGGCGTCGTCGATAGCCGACAGGTAGTCTTTCATGCACTGTCCTGTCCAGTCACCGCTGACTTGTTCGCACCACTCGCTGCCGAAGCCGGGCAGTCCGCGACGGTTAGGGGCGATGATGACATAGCCTTGCGATGCCATGATCATGAGGTTCCAACGGTAGCTCCAGAACTGGCTGACGGGGCTCTGTGGACCGCCTTCGCAGTAGAGAAGGGTGGGGTACTTCTTTGTCTTGTCGAAGTCAGGAGGAAGAACGACCCAGTACATCAAGTCCTTTCCGTCGGTTGTCTTCGTCCAGTGTGCTTCTGATGTGGGTTTTGCCAACTGGCTGAAGATGTGCTGGTTCTCTTCCGTAATCTGCTTGATTTGTGTCTTTTCCTTGGACTTGCCGGGCGTAACGACGTAGAGATCGGCACTCTCGGTGAAGCTGTGGCGTTCCATGAGCAGTTGCTTGCCGTTGTTCAGCAGCTGAATGCTGCCGAAGTCAGCCTTGTAGTCGGTGAGTTGTTTCACTTCGCCCTTCCAGTTGATGCTGTACAGGTTCTCCGTTGCATGCCAAACACCGATGAAGTAAAAGACGGCATCCTTGGTGTCTGCCCAGCAATAGTCATCGACGTTGGAGTCGAACGCTTCGGTCATAAACTGCATCTTGCCTGTCTTCAGGTCGTAGACGCACAGCCGGTTGCGGTCGCTTTCATATCCGTTGCGTGCCATAGACAACCATGCCACGTACTTGCCGTCGGGCGAGAATTTCGGGTTGGTGTCGTAACCAGGCAGGTTCTTCAGGTTCTCTTGGCTGTTTACGGCCTGCTTTGCCATCGTCTTGGTGGCATCAATCTTCGGTTCCTGATAGCCTTCCGGCTTACACAGGTTCTTGGTCTTGCGCGTACCTATATTATATAGGTAGATGTCTGAGTCGGTAGAGATGGCATAATCCACACCTTCTTTCTTGCGACATGTGTAGGCTATACACTGTGAGTCTATGCTCCAGTCGAGTTGTTCAATGCCGCCGAAGGGTGCCATCGGACATTCGTAAGGTTCACCATCCAGGATGTCTGTCGAATTGACAATTGATAACTGAGCATTGACAGTTACCACATCAGCTACAAAGGGGTGTGGGATAGACTCTACATAATGGTCCCAGTGGCGGTAATTCATGTCCGTAGCCAGCCGTCCCGTTGCCTTTGGCAGGTCTGACGGGTTCTCTTTTATCGTGCCGTGGTAGGGCAGACTCTTGATCAGGATGACATGTTTACCGTCGGGAGAGAACTTGAAACCTTCTATATCCGTGGCTTCGTGAGTCATTTGTCTGCGGTCGCTGCCGTCAGGATTCATGCTCCACAGCTGTCCGCCGGTGAGGAAGGCGATGCGCTTGCCGCCTTCAATCCATGCCGCGTCCGTCTCGTTCTTTGCTGAAGTTGTCAGCTGTTTCTTGCCCGTTCCGTCGACATTCATGATGCAGAGCACCTGGTGTCCTTTGTTTTCTTTTACGCTGTAGTATCCCACTTGATAGACAATCTGCTTGCCGTCGGGGGAGGCTTGAGCAGCACCGATGCGTCCCATCGCCCATAGTGCTTCGGGCGTCATGCGGTTGCTCTTCAGCTGGATGTTATTCTTACCAATCATGTCTTGTGCGAATGTGTGTCCAGGCATAGCCATCAGTGCCAACATCGTCAGCGTCGTTGTTATTTTTCTCATGGTAAATCATTTTCTTTTTTTAGTTTTTTCTTACGGGGTCGCAGGTCAGTCCGCATCCCAGTTTCTTGAATATCTTGCGGTCAACCTCGCTGAGCATCACTGTGCTGTGCACCTGACAGTCGCGTAACTGTGGCAGCTGTTCCAATGCCTTCCGGCAGTTCTCATCGTGTTGCGACAGTACGGACAGTGCCACCAGCACCTCGTCGGTATGCAGTCGTGGGTTCTTGCCGCCAAGGTATTCAATCTTTGTCTTCTGAATCGGCTCAATCATGCTTTGCGGTATCAGTTTCGCTTCATGGTCGATGCCTGCCAGATACTTGGTGACGTTGAGCAACAGGGCGGCGCTGCAGCCCAGCAGCGGACTCGACTTCGCCGTGATAATCGTGCCGTCTTCCAGTTCGATGGCAGAGGAGGAGTGTCCTGTCTCTATCTTCTTCTCGTAGGCGGCAGTGGTGGTGCGGCGGGTTGCCGTACTTATCTTCGCCTGGTTGAAGAGCAGCCGGATCTTTTTCACCTCGTTATCATTGTCGGCACCACGTGCCAGTTTGTTAGTGGCATCGTAGTAGCGGCGGATAATCTCGTCGCGCGAAGCCTGACAGCACACCTCATCGTCGCTGATGCAGAAGCCCACCATGTTGACACCCATGTCGGTAGGCGACTTGTAGGGGTTCTCGCCATAGATACCTTCAAAGAGTGCATTCAGCACTGGGAAGATTTCGATGTCACGGTTGTAGTTGATGGCTGTCTTGCCGTAAGCCTCCAAGTGGAACGGGTCTATCATGTTCACGTCGTTGAGGTCGGCGGTGGCAGCCTCGTATGCAATGTTCACGGGGTGCTTCAGCGGCAGGTTCCAGACGGGGAACGTCTCAAACTTGGCATATCCGGCATGGACGCCGCGCTTGTTCTCGTTGTAGAGCTGGCTGAGGCATGTCGCCATCTTGCCGCTGCCCGGACCGGGTGCCGTGACGATGACGAGCGGCCGTTGGGTCTCCACGTAGTCGTTCTTGCCGAATCCTTCGTCCGAAGCTATCAGTTCCACGTTATGGGGATAGCCGTCGATGGGGTAGTGGATATACGACTTGATGCCTAAGCGTTCCAGTCTGTGGCGGAACTGGTCGGCAGCACGCTGTCCGTTGTAGTGCGTGATGACGACAGAGCCTACCATGAAATCGCGGTTCATGAACTCTTCGCGTAGTCGCAATACATCCTCGTCGTAGGTAATGCCGAGGTCTGCGCGAATCTTGTTCTTCTCAATGTCCTCGGCACTGATGACGATGACGATTTCCAACTGGTCGCGCAGTTGTGCAAACATGCGTAGCTTGCTGTCGGGCTTGAAGCCTGGAAGTACGCGCGAAGCGTGGTGGTCGTCAAAGAGTTTGCCGCCCAGCTCCAGATATAGTTTTCCGTCGAACTGTGCTATGCGCTCCTTGATGTGTTCCGACTGTATCTTTAGATATTTCTCGTTGTCGAATCCGATTTTCATGTGGGTATGAATTTAATGGGATATTTATGGGTAATGGGTAATTGGGGTATTTGTGGTGATGGATTACTTTCCTAACCCCTTGCGCTTCCGTTCTAATTCTTCACGCTTGCGCTGCATTTCGGCCTGCTGTTCCTGCATGGCTTGCAGGCGGGCAGCCAGTCCGCTCATCTTCTTCGGGTTGTTCTTGTTCTCCTTGTAGCGTGCGTCGAGGATGGCAAGCAGTTTCTCGTCATCGGTAGTCTTGCGCAGTGTCCACATGATAGCAGCCGAGAAGAACAGGGAGATGAAATAGTAGAAGTTCAGACCGCTGGAGTAGTCGTTGAACATGAAGAAGAACATGACGGGCATGAGGTACATCATCCATTGCATCATCTTCATCTGTTCAGCCTGCTGTCCTACCATCTGGTCTTTCTGCTGGCGCATAGTCATGATGGAATAGAGTACGTTGGAGACACAGAAGAGGATACACGTCAACGACAAGTGGTCGCCGATGCCCCAGATGTTGGTACTCCATTCCACGATAGGATCGTATGTACTCAGGTCATCAATCCACAGGAAACTCTGTCCGCGCAGCTGAATGGCGTTCGGTACGAAGTTGAACATCGCAATCCAGATAGGCATCTGTATCAGCATAGGCAGACAGCCAGCCATCGGACTCACGCCGTACTTGGCATATTCTTGCATCATGGCCTGCTGTTTCTGCATGGCATCTTCCGGTTTGTCGTACTGTTTGGTCGCTTCGTTCAGCCGCGGCTTCAGCACACGCATCTTGGCACTGCTCATGTAGCTCTTCTTTACCAGTGGGAAGGTGATGACTTTCAGCAGCAACGTGATGAGAATCAGTACGATACCCATCGGAATGCCCAGCTTCGTCAGCCAGTCGAAGACGTAGATGGTGAAGAAACGGTTAATCCAACGCACGATAGGCCATCCCAGATACACCAGCTTCTGCAGCGCCAGGTCTTTGCCGAAAGTGCTTTCCTGCTCTACGCTTTGCAGTACCTGGAAGTCGTTCGGACCGAAATAGAACTCAAACTCCGATGGTGTCTTACCCGTGGGGTCGAAGAAAGTCTTCATCTTTGCTTCAAAGTCTTTCAGGTAACCGCTGCCTTTCTCCTGCGGAACGGAGGTCATCAGCGAGTTGGAAGCAAAGTCGTTCTTGGCAATCATGATGGAAGAGAAGAACTGGTCCTTGAAGGCTACCCAGTCTAATGCCTCCTCAATCTTTTCATCCCGTTTCTCTGAGGTCTCACTCAGGTAGTCTGTTCCGGCATCTTTCTCTTTGTAGGTCAGTGTAGCATATCGGTTTTCAAACGTAAAACCGCGTTCCTGCTGTCGGCAACGAGCCTGCCAGTCAATGTCCATCTGCGACGTATTGGGCGCAAACAGCCCACTCATGCCGTTGGCTTGCAGTGACATGTGCAGCATATAGTCCTTGCCTAAGCGGTAGTTCATGACCAATGACTTGCCCTCACCAGCTTGTGCCGTCAGCGTCACCGTGCTGTCACTTTGCTGTGAAGGAGTGAAGAACAGGTCTTTCGTCACGATATTGGCTTCCTTGGCAGACAGCATGAAGTTCAGGCTCTGGTCGTCGCCGTCGAAAAGTGTCAGGTCTTTCGAGTCGGGAGCACCGGCATGGTGGCCTGTATAGCCCTTGATGACAGCCTTCTTCACGGCACCTCCCTTGGTGGAGAGCGTCAGTTCCAGCTTGTCGTTCTTCAATACAACGTCCTTTGCAGCACCGGTCAGTGCCTCATGAAACAGTGCCGAAGAGTCCGTCTTGGCAGCTTCCTCTGCCTTCTGCTGTTTCTCCTGTGCTAACTTGGCTTCGTTCTTCTTCTTCACCGCAGCCAGTGAGTCTTTTACAAACTGTTCTCTTTGTTGTTGGATTTGTTCCTCAGACGGCTGGTTGTACATGCTGAAACCAATCAGCACAGCGGCAATGAGCACAAATCCGATCATTGTGTTTTTATCCATTTCTATTGTATTTAATTCTTTCTTCTTTTTTATAACAAGGTGCAAAGGTACGATTAAGTGA
>DEJO01000025.1:86043-92972 GCA_002353555.1 Prevotella sp. UBA2746
AGCTTGCTTTTATTTTATTTCCGTACGAAAGTACCTTCTTTTTTTATTACCTTTGCATCGTTTTATAAAGGTAAGCATACATGATGAGAATACAAACTCCTATACATTGCCTGTTCATGGCAGTCGCTTTATGGTTCAGTGTGACTGCTGTGAAGGGGCAGACACCGGTTGGAAAAAGATTGAATAGTCCTGGCAAAACGGATGTTTCGCCTGTTGTGCGGGCTTATGTCGACTCACTGGCAGCTGTGCGACAGCGGATGGCGGCAGATTCAGCCGCGTCAAAGCCCTCCCCCCTGCGTAGCGACATGGCACGCCTGTTCCTTCCCACCACCTTCTATCATTCCTTGGCTCACGACTTTATGGACTTGCATACGCATTCAGATGAAAACTCTGTGTATACCAGTATGATAGATAAGTCATTGTTAGAGGTTTACTTGAAGCATCCTGAGCTGGTGAGAAACACCGAAACCCACATTCAACAGACCGGACCAGCCGAGCAAACGGTCACGGCTCCCATCCGTAACAATGCCGACTTGGTAGAAAAGATAGCCGATGTGCCGACCACCATTGATATCGTGCCTATGGAAGTGTTGGTCACCAAGCCGAATTTCTGGACAATCAAAGGCGATTATTCTTTACAAATCATGCAGAACTTCGTGTCTCCCAACTGGCATAAAGGTGGTGAAAGCAGCTACGCTATGTTGGGTGCCATCACGATGGAAGCCAACTATAACAACAAACAGAAGGTGAAGTGGGACAACAAGCTGGAGTTGAAGGTGGGTTTGCAGGATGTCCGTGAAGATACCGTTCACACCGTGAGGACTACTGAAGACCTGATCCGACTCACCTCAAAGTTAGGATTGCAGGCCACCAAGCACTGGTACTACACCTTGCAGGTCATCGGAACCACTCAGTTTGCCCACAGTTATAAGAGCAACGACAGGAAGATGTATGCCGACTTCATGGCACCGGGCAAGTTGAATGTGTCGTTGGGTATGGACTACAACATGGACTGGATGAACCACAAACTCAAGGGTACCGTCCACCTCGCCCCCTTAGCCTACAACCTTATCTACACCCGGTGGCTGGAACTCTCTACGAGCTTGGGTGTTGACGAGGGAAAGCACGCGAAGCACGATTTCGGTTCGCAGCTTACCGTTGACTTCACATGGGAAATCACCGACATCATCAAGTGGAAGTCGCGTTTAGAAGGTTACACTACCTATAAGCGTGCCTTGTTGGAATGGGAGAACACCTTTGTGTTGCAACTCAACAAGTGGCTGGCAGCCCAGCTCTTCCTTCATCCGCGCTTCGACGACGGTGTGCCCCGTGACGACCGTCATGGCTACTGGCAGTTCAAGGAGTTTGCGTCCATAGGATTCAACTATTCGTTCTAAGAGCCCACCCTCAACCCCTCCCTTTGGGAGGGTAGGCTTCCTACCCAAACAACGCTCGGAGTGCTTCTTCCACCTTGCGGACGGGGTGCATTTCAATCTGGAATTTCTTGCGGTCGATACCCTGAAGGTTGTATTTCGGGATGATGATGTGCTGGAATCCCAGCTTTTCGGCCTCGGCAATGCGCTGTTCGATGCGGCTCACGGGGCGCACCTCACCGCTCAGTCCCACCTCGCCAGCCATGCACCATCCGCTTTCTATCGGCGTATCGACATTCGATGACAGCACGGCGGCGATGACGCTGAGGTCCATAGCTAGGTCGGTGACGCGCAGTCCGCCCGCAATGTTCAGGAAGACATCCTTCTGCATCAGCTTGAATCCCACCCGTTTCTCCAGTACAGCCAGCAACATGTTCAGCCGTCGCTGGTCAAACCCTGTTGCAGAGCGCTGCGGTGTGCCGTAGGCAGCACTCGACACCAGCGCCTGTGTCTCCACTAAGAACGGTCGCACACCCTCAATGGCACTGCTGATGGCAATCCCAGACAGTCCTTCATGGTCTTGTGTAAGCAACAGTTCAGACGGATTAGACACCTGTCTGAGTCCGTTTTGCTGCATTTCGTATATACCCAGTTCGCTGGTGCTGCCGAAACGGTTCTTCATCGCACGCAGTATGCGGTACATGTAGTGCTGGTCGCCCTCAAACTGGATGACCGTATCGACGATGTGTTCCAATATCTTCGGTCCTGCCAGCGTTCCTTCCTTGTTGATGTGTCCGATGAGGATGACGGGAACACCGCTCGACTTGGCGAAGCGGAGTAGGGCAGCGGCACACTCGCGTACCTGGCTGATGCTGCCTGGCGAACTTTCAACGTCTTCCGTAGCTATGGTCTGTATGGAGTCGATGACCACCAGTTCGGGTTGTATCTCCTTGATATGGTTGAAGATAGCCTCCAAAGACGTCTCCGTGAGAATCAAGAGGTTGTCGTTGTCTTGCGTGTCCTCGCTCCCTTGCCTCCTCGTTTCTGTGTTTCCTTTGCCGATACGCTCGGCACGCATCTTCAGCTGGTGGGCACTCTCCTCGCCGCTGACGTATAGGATTCGTTTCTCCGGCATGTTCAGGATGGTCTGCAGGGTGAGTGTACTCTTGCCGATACCCGGCTCACCGCCTAAGAGGACGATGCTCCCCGGTACCATGCCGCCGCCCAGCACACGGTTCAGTTCCTGGTCGTGCATGTCTATCCGCGGGTCGTCCTTCGACGAGATGTCACGCAACCGCAACGGCTTGTTCGCGCCTCCCCTTGCCGTGCGCACACTCTGTGCCGCCGACTTCGCGGCAATGGTTCCCGTGTCGTTGGCGATGCGTATCTCCTTGAACGTGTTCCACTGTCCGCAACTCGGACATTTGCCAATCCATTTGGCAGACTCCTGCCCGCAATTCTCGCATACGTATGCTATTTTGTCTTTTGCCATGATGCAAAGGTACGAAATAATTCACAATACATCATTCATTATTCATAATAATTTAATACCTTTGCACTCATGAAAAGAAGGAAAATACCATACCTTATTATAATGATGGCTGTGCTGATGTTCGCCGCCTGCGGCGAGTCGCAAGAGGAGAGACACCAGCGCACGAAGGCTGAACGGGAGCGTGCGGCAGCCGCCGAACGTGCCGCCTTCAAGGTGGGCGTGATGCCCACGATGGACTGTCTTCCCATCTTCCTGCTGAAAGACAGCATGCTCTACGACTCCACCAAGGTAGACATCCGCCTGAAGATGTTCACCGCACAGATGGACTGCGACACGGCACTTGTCGGCGGAAGCGTACAGGGTTCGGTCACCGACAAGGTGCGTGCCGACCGCCTGCGGCAACGGGGAACGCTCCTGAAGACCGTTGCCGAGACCAATGCCTACTGGCAACTGATTACCAACAAGCGTGCACGCCTGAAGGCACTCTCCCAGTTTGGCGACAAGATGATAGCCATGACCCGCTATTCCGTCACCGACATGCTCACCGACAAGGCGCTCAAGGACAGCAAGATGAAATATCCCGCCTACAAGGTGCAGGTCAACGACGTCAACGTGAGGCTCCACATGATGCTCAACAACGAGATGGACGCCGCCTGGTTTACCGAGCCGCAGGCTACGGCGGCACGCCTGGCTGGTCACTTCATGCTCTTAGACTCCGGCAAGGACACCGTCAGGATGGGTATCATCGCCTTCCGCACGGCTGACGTGTCAGAAAACCGCCGCGACCGGCAGCTGAGTGAGTTCCTCAAAGCCTATGACACCGCCTGCGAACGCATCAACCGCAACGGCGTGCAAGCATACGGTCCGCTGATGAAGAAGTATATGGGCATTTCCGATAAGGTCATCGCCCATCTGCCGAAACTTGTTTTTATCACCTCCAGGTAACCCCATCCCATGCAACAACAAACATCACCATTGAGCGAAGCGCGCATGCAAGTACTGCAACGCCACCTGCTGTCAGCCCTCCGGCTGACCGAAGAGACGCTGGAACAGCGCCGCAACCCGGAGGCACAGACGCTGCTTGCCGACATCCGTACCGACTACGAGCTGATGCTGGACTACATGCTCAAGGGCTTCAGCGACCCCCAGCGCGAGACACTCTACCACCGGCTGCTGCGCCGCCTCTATGCCTTGCTGCAAGACATAGACCTCTCGCGGCGGATCACCGACGAGGGCTTGTATGCCGGTGCCAACCAGATGGCGAACCGCCGCAACCTCTCCAACGACCTGATACGCTCCGTCCTGGAAGGCTTCGTGGCAGACATGGCGATGCTCTCGCTGGAAGTAGAGCGGCCGGAGGCGCGAAAGGAGCTCTACCAGCGTCACCAGTCGTTCATGAACAGGCTGTTCTCAGCCCTGTGGACGGCGCCCCAGTGGACGGACGGCGACCGCCGTTTCTACGAAGAGCTGCTGCTCTCGCCCATGATCGACCTGAACGATGCGCTGCTCATGACGAGTGCCATCATGCTGGCGGTGATGAACCTGTTCGACGTGAACAAGCTGCTCACCCTGATACACGTCTACCGCAACGCCACCGACGAGAAGCTGCGCCAGCGTGCACTGGTGGGATGGGCACTGGCGTTGCCGCAAGACGGCAGCGACCTCTTCCCCGAACTGGACGAGAGCTTGCAGCAGCTGACGGCAGACAAGGACGTGCTGACCGAGCTGCTGGATATGCAGAAGCAGGTGTTTTTCTGCATGAACGCCGAGAAAGACCACCAGCAGATACAGAAGGACATCATGCCGACGCTGATGAAGAACAACAACCTGCAGGTGACACGCTTCGGCATCATCGAGAAAGAAGACGACCCCATGGAGGACATCCTGCATCCCGATGCCGCCGACAAGCGCATGGAGGAGATGGAGGAGAAGATCCGGCAGATGATGGACATGCAGAAGGCTGGCTCCGACATCTTCTTCGGAGGCTTCTCACAGATGAAGCGCTTCCCCTTCTTCGTTCAGATGTCCAACTGGTTCTGTCCGTTCTATCCCCAGCACCCCGACCTGCATGACGTGAACAGCCGGCAGGAAGGCGGCAAGCTGATGGCGCTGCTCTTCCGCAACAGCCCGTTCTGCGACTCCGACAAGTATTCCTTTGCGCTGGCGATAGCCAGCATCATAGACCGCCTGCCGCAGTCGGTGCGCGAAATGCTGGGCAGCGACGAGGCTCTCGGTTCCGTGCAGCAGCTTGAAGAGATGCGCACTCCAGCCTTCATCCGCCGCTCCTACCTGCAAGACCTCTACCGCTTCTTCCGCGTCTTTCCACAGCGACAGCAGCTGGCAAACCCGTTCGAGGCGCACAAGACCGGCGACAAGTGTGGCGGCGGCAGCTACCTCTTCCTCTGTTCGGGCTTGCTGGCGACACGTGCCGCAGCCCGGCAGCAGGTGGCACTGGGGTGGTTCCTGCTCCAGCAACAGCGGTGGGACGACCTGCACCACCTCCTTCAGCGGTTGCCCGACACCGTCACCGGCACCGCCGACTACCATCTGCTCATGGCATACAGCTGCATGAACGAGGGCAGAACAGCACTGGCAAGCGAGTGCTTCCAGCGGGTTGCCGCCCTTTCGCCCGACGACCAGCGGGCACTGAGGGGCTTGGCGCGTACCTCTATGATGACAGGTCGCTACCAGCAGGCGGCAACTGCCTACGAACATCTGCTGCAACTTGCACCCGGGCGCAAGGGCTATGCCCTCAACCTGTGCATCTGCCGGCTGAAACTGCAGCAGACCGACGAGGCCGTAGAAGAACTCTTCCGGCTGCACTATGAGCATCCCGACGACAAGAATGTGCAGCGCGTGCTGGCATGGGGGCTGCTCTGTCAGGACAAACTGGAACAGGCACGGCAGGAATATGAGTCGCTGCTCGGCGACCAACCCGTCAAGGAAGACTACCTGAATGCCGGCTACTGCCAGTGGCTGACGGGCAACATCGCCAAGACCGTGGAGCTCTTCCGCTGCTATGCCGACATGGACGAGGGGGAGGACAGCCTGCAGGCAGAACTCGACAACGACAAAACCCTGTTGCAGGCACACGGCATCTCGGCTGTGGAAGTGGCGTTGGTGCTCGACCTCGTACAGTCTTTTCCCACTCAGGAACGTACTTAGCTGAGAATGAGTGCGATGTGTGCGCAAACTGAGAAGTAATCGTTAATATTTTCAAGTATTTGAGAAAATTTTCTTAAAAACATTTGGTTGTTATTAAAAAAGTGTTTATCTTTGCACCAGAAATAGTGAAACAATGAATTATTTATTAACAACTAAAAAGAATACGATTATGAAAAAGTTAATGATGATCGCTGCATTTATGGTTGCAGCAGTTTCAGCAAACGCTCAGGGCGAAGTTGGTTCTTTCAGCATTCAGCCCAAGGTTGGTATGAACCTGGCAAGTGTTGTCAATGCAAAGAGGAACATAGCTAAGTCAAAAACACTTGTTGGTCTGACAGCAGGTATCGAAGCCGAGTATGTCGTTGCCAACAAGTTCAGTCTTGCTCTCGGTGCCCTCTATTCCAAGCAGGGATGTGCTTTCAAAGTAGAGTCACCTGTTGATTATGCACACCTTTCTTTTGACTACCTGAACATCCCTATCGTAGCTAACTACTACATCATCCCGGGACTCGCTATCAAGGCAGGTATCCAGCCGAGCTTTATGTTGGGTGCAAAGAGCAAGTTTAAGGGAACGGAAGGTGGTATTACAGCCACAGCAAATGTTGATGTTAAAGACGATTTCAAGAAGTTTGACCTTGCTATTCCTCTGGGAGCATCTTACGAGTACAAGAACGTTGTCTTTGATGTTCGCTACAACCTCAGCGTGCTGAGACTGAACAAGGAGAAAGTGGACAAGAACCTGCGCAACAGCGTTATCCAGTTCACCCTCGGTTACAAGATTCCGGTGAAATAAGCTGGAACAGAAATCACAAAACAAAACGAAGACCGCCCACGGCGGTCTTTTTTTGTTGCCTATATTCCGAGGAAAGAGTCAATATCAGCGTGAGTCATAGGATGAG
>DEJO01000011.1 GCA_002353555.1 Prevotella sp. UBA2746
TTTTAACATAGAAAGCGGAAAACGAACACGGATATATTTTAGAACACGTAACCGCGAAGCGCTTGCCAGAGCAAGAATTTCACGAATTTCACGAATTTTTTGAACACGGATAGAACGGATTTACACGGATTTTGCATTTTGCAAAAAACGAATTTCACGAATTTATAAACAACGGAACGCACGGAAAGCACGGAAAGCACGGAAAATCATCCCACATGGGATGAAGGAGCAGAAATTAACCAGAAATTTTCTGGGTTGAATTATTCTAATTATTCCAATTTCTTTCCCTGAGTTTTCATCATCTCATTAGGGATGATCCTTCTGCCTTCCGTGCTTTCTGTTTTTTCTGTTGTTAAAATAATCTGTGAAAGTCTCTCCGCTCCGGCGGATTTGCCACTTGAACGAATCCGAAAAATTTTCAATTGTCAATTATCAATTGTCAATTATTATAAGTACCTTTGCCCCCAAATTGCCTTATTATGGACTGGAAGGAAGTGATTGGACAGAAAGAGGTGGGCGAACGGCTGAGGCGCATGGCGCAGGAAGGCCGTGTGCCGCACGCACTGCTGCTGTGCGGTCCGAAGGGCTGCGGCAAGATGGCGGTAGCCATGGCGTTTGCTTCCTATTTGGTCAGCGGTGAGTGGCAGCTGAAAGACGACGATTTCATGATGGACACATCAGGGATAGCACGCAACAAGGCGATGCTGGCACAGTGGGGGCACCCCGACCTGCACTTCTCCTACCCTACCATCAAGTTGCCTTCGATGTCTGCCGAGCACCAGCCCGTGAGCGATGACTTCTCACGCCAGTGGCATGAGCTGATCATGGGTGGTCCGTACTTCACATTAGAGCAGTGGATGGAGGCGATGAAGGCAGAGAACCAGCAAGCCATCATCACCGCTGCCGAGAGCGACGAGCTGTCAAGGAAGCTGTCGCTGAAGTCGAGTCAA
The DNA here is from genome assembly GCA_002353555.1 of Prevotella sp. UBA2746. Taxonomy (GTDB): domain Bacteria; phylum Bacteroidota; class Bacteroidia; order Bacteroidales; family Bacteroidaceae; genus Prevotella. The sequence goes on from DEJO01000011.1 coordinate 951, forward strand.
GGCGGTTATAAGGTTGCCGTCGTCTGGTTGCCGGAACGCATGAACCTCGCCAGTGCCAACAAAATCCTGAAACTCCTGGAGGAGCCACCCCAGCAGACGGTGTTCATCATGGTGAGCGAGGAACCGGAGAAGCTCTTAGAGACGATACGGAGCCGCACACAGCGCATCGAGATGAAACGGCTGACGGAGGAGGACATCAGGGAAGCGCTGACACAACGGCGCGGACTCGACGAGGAGGTGGCGCAGCGTGTAGCGCGTATGGCTAACGGCAGTTGGCTGCGGGCACTGGAGACGCTGGATGCCGGCAACGAGAACAGGGGATTCCACGACATGTTCGCCATGCTGATGAGGCTGTCGTACATGCGCAACGTGGCGGAACTGAAGAAATGGAGCGAGGCCGTCGCCTCCTACGGCAGGGAGAAGCAGCGCCGCATGCTGCTCTACTTCCAGCAGCAGGTGCGCGAGAACTTCATGTATAACTTCCATCAGCCGGAACTGAACTACATGACGATAGAGGAAGAAAACTTCTCGAAGAAGTTCGCACCCTTCATCAACGAGGCTAACGTCATCGGCATCTCGGAACTCTTCGAACGTGCCTACCGTGACATCGGACAGAATGCCAACGGCAAGATTGTGTTCTATGACCTGGCACTGAAAATGATTGTGCTGTTGATCAATCACGGATAATCACCCCGAACGGGATGATGAAGACGCTGTGTGAGAATGTAGCAGCAAAACATAAATAAATTGTAAATAGTAAATTGTAAATAACATAGATGGATACTAAATTCAAGATATGGCAAGGATGTGACAGAGGACTGTGCAGATGTGCCGTGGGACGGCAGGACAGACAGCTGAACACCTACGACTGGCTGGCTGACGTACCGGGAAACGATGAGGATACTGACCTCGTGGAGGTACAGTTCAAGAATACACGCAAGGGATACTACCACAACGTGAACAAGCTGGAGCTGAAGAAGGGCGACGTAGTGGCTGTGGAGTCGAGTCCCGGTCACGACATCGGTGTGGTGACGCTCACCGGCCGCTTGGTGAAGTTGCAAATCAAGAAGGCGAACATCAAGTCGCCCGACGACATCAAGCGTATCTACCGAATCGCCCGCAAGACGGACATGGACAAATACTACGAGGCGAAAGCGCGTGAGCACGCCACGATGATAGAGAGCCGGCAGATTGCTAAAGGCTTAGGTCTGGACATGAAGATTGGTGACGTGGAGTATCAGGGCGACGGCAACAAGGCGATATTCTACTACATCGCCGACGAACGCGTTGACTTCCGACAACTCATCAAAGACTTGGCTGCTGCCTTCCATGTACGCATCGAGATGAAACAGATTGGTGCAAGACAGGAGGCTGGACGCATCGGCGGCACAGGTCCCTGCGGTAGGGAGCTGTGCTGTGCCACCTGGATCAAGAGCTTCTCATCAGTGAGCACGACGGCTGCCCGCGTACAGGATATCTCCCTGAACCCGACGAAGCTTGCCGGCATGTGTGCCAAGCTGAAGTGCTGTATGAACTATGAGGTAGACACGTATATGGAGGCTGCCAAGAAGCTACCCTCACGTGATACGGTGCTACAGACACTGGACAATGACTACTATCAGTTCAAGACCGACATCCTGGCAGGACTCATCACCTACTCCACCGGCAAACGCGTGGCTGCCAACTTAGAGACCATCAGTGCTGAACGCGCTTGGGAGGTGATTGCCATGAACAAAAAGGGGGAGAAGCCGCTGTCGCTGCAAGATGGCGGCAAGGCTAAAGAGGAGAAGAAACCCATCGACCTACTGGCAGATGCTGACATCAGCCGCTTCGACAAGGTGAAGAAGAAGCGCAAGAACCGCAAGAACAAGCCTGCGGAGAACAGGAGACCACGACAGAAGAACGGCAACAACGGACAGAAAGACAGCTAAAGACAGGCAGAAAGAATGGCAAGAAGGAAATGGTGCACGACATGGGGCTGCTGCCTGATGGCGGTGATTTGCTGGCTGTCGACAGCATGTAAGGACGGAAGGGTCTACGACCACTACGAACATACAGCAGTGGACGGATGGAGACCTACCGACACGCTGCACTTCCAGATACCGCCACAAAAGAAAGGTACATATACCCTTGAGGTAGGACTGCTCACCACTGGCCAATACCCTTACCGTGACCTCAGCCTGGTGATGAACCGAAAGGTAGTGGCTGCGAAAGAGAAAACGCAGGACGACAAAGGCCATCAGCAAAAGGTAAGAAAAGGAAAGACAACGAAAGACTACATAAGTTGCCGCCTCATCGACGAAAAGGGTAACATCAGAGGGGTGAGAGGGGTGAGCAACAACACATCGAACTTCTTCATCACCCAGCTGGAACTCAACGACAAAGACTCGATATACATCACATTGAGACACCACATGAAAGACACACTGCTGACAGGGATTACAGCTGTGGGTATCAGACTCTACGAAGGAACGAGACGGTAGGAAGATCAAGAAGAGTGCCTACTGACGAACAAGGTTGCGGGCGGCATCGATGCGCAGGAAGATGAACAACAGGATGGTGAAGCCCCACAACGACGAACCGCCGTAGCTGAAGAACGGCAGAGGAATGCCGATGACTGGTGTCAATCCCAATACCATCCCCACATTGATGAAGACATGAAAGAGGAAGATACTGAGCACGCAATAGCCATAGATGCGCCCAAACGCCAAGGGCTGTCGCTCTGCCATCTTGATCAGCCGCAGGATGAGTGCAAGAAACAACAGCAGCACAGAGGCTGAACCCAAGAAGCCCTCCTCTTCACCGACGGTACAGAAGATGAAGTCGGTATCTTGCTCAGGAACGAACTTCAGCTTCGTCTGCGTGCCGTTCAGGAATCCCTTGCCACCAAGTCCGCCGGAACCTATGGCTATCTCACTCTGATGGACGTTATAGCCGGCACCTGCCAAGTCTTCTTCCAACCCCAGCAACACGTTGATGCGCACCCGCTGGTGAGGCTGCATGATATGATTGAGCACGTAGTCTGCACCTGAGAAAAAGAGGATGGAACCCAAAGAGAAGAGTCCGATGAACAAGTATTGCCGGAAACGGGTGGTCGCCGACTTGTAGAAGAGAAAACCGATGAGGAAGGTACACAAAGCATATTGCACCCATGTCACATCGAAGGGTATGACAAACTCAGAAAATAAGACAAAGAAAAAGGTGATGACGATGGCAGCAATGAGCAACCGCTTCGCCTCTTTACGACAGTCACAATAGACATCCATCATGCCTATCGTGAACACCTGTACCAGCAGGAGGACGATGAACTTGCCCAACGATGTAGGCGTATCCCACAGGAAGTCGCCCCCATACTTAATACCGAACACGAAGTAGAGCACCATGGCGAATGCCGAGAAAAGGAAACAGCCCGGCATGCCTTCACGATAGAACATGAGGAAAAAGGACAGATAGACCAAAGCGGAACCCGTCTCTCGCTGCCCTACGATGCAGAGCATCGGGATGACGACAATGGCACTGGCGAGTGCAAAGTCTTTCCACCGGTGTATGTTGAAACCGTAGGCACTCATGAACTTCGCAACAGCCAACGCTGTGGCAAACTTCGCAAACTCAGCAGGCTGTATCTTCACCGGACCGAGCACTAACCAAGAGTGTGACCCTTTGGTGCTGACTGGATTGAAGATGGTAAGGAACAGCAAGACAACCAACAGACCGTAGACAACGTAAGCAAAGGTGTCATAGAAACGGTCGTCGAGAAGCAGGATGACAAGTCCGAGCAAGAGGGACGTTCCTATCCACATCAACTGTTTGCCAGAGTTAGATGCAAAGCTGAAAAGGTCGGGGTCATCGTAAGAGAACGTTGCTCCGCAGACACTGAGCCAGCCGAAGGCGAGCAGTGCCAGATAGATGCCTATCGTCCACCAGTCGAGTGAACGCAGTACACCAGGTTGTTTGTCGTCACGATAGGTATTACTCATTTCCTGTCTCCTCCTGTACTGGTTTATCGTTCTTGCCACCGTTCTTGCCACCCTCCTTGTCATCGCGCTTCTTCTCCTCCTTCTTCACGGAAGGTTCCTCTTCTACACGTATGGCAGGCTGTTCCTCCTGATTCTTGCGTTCTTGCTTCTTGCGCTCAGCGTCCTTGCGGGCCTGCTCCTCCGCATCCTGCTTCTTCAGTCCTTTCTCTTCTTCCTCCTTCACCTTCTTCAGCGAGTCCTGACGCTGATTGATGCGGCGGATGGAGTCGAGACGCAACGAGTCGGCATGCGTCATCTTGCGCTGGAAGCCATAGTCAATGTGGCGGCTCTGCATGGCTTTCGCCCGTGCCTCGGAAGCCGGTGACAGCTTGCCGTTGATATACTGTTCCATCATCAAGGCACCGATGGGTACGCCGAAGGTGGCACCGAAGCCTCCATTCTCGACATAAACGCCAATGGCTATCTTCGGATTGTTCATCGGCGCAAAGCCCATGAAAGCCGAATGGTCCTTGCCACGGTTCTGCGCCGTTCCGGTCTTTCCGCAGACCTCATACATCGGGGTGTTGGCATGCTTGCACGTGCCACCCAACACAGAGGCACGCATCCCTTTCACCACCCATTCATAAGCTTCACGACTGCCTTTGGTATAGTGTTTCTCCTTGTATTTGGGATCAATCTCACCTCCTTTGATTTTCTTGACGACATGTGGAGTGATATAGTAGCCACGGTTGGCAATGGTGGCACCGAGGTTGGCAATCTGCAAGGGTGTGAGCGTCACCTCACCTTGTCCGATGGAGATAGAGACGACAGACAGTCCGCTCCACTGTCCGAAGGCATTGTTATAGAACTTTGCATTCGGAATCATGCCACGCTTCTCACCCGGCAAGTCAATGCCGAGCTTATAGCCAAAACCCATGCTCACCATGTAGTCTCGCCAAGTATCCATCGCCTGGTCGAGAGTCTTGTACTTCTGACGGTTGCTGAGCATATAGTACAGTCCCCAACAATAGTAGCCGTTGCAGGAGGTGGCAAGAGAAGGTACGAGGTTGATGGGCGACCCATGACCGTGGCAGCCCACACGCAAGCCTTGGTGTACGAATCCTCGATGGCAGGGATAGAGTGTGTTCTCGTCGATGATGCCCTCGGTAAAGAAGGTCACCGCCTGCCCTGTCTTGAAAGTAGAGCCTGGAGGATACATACCCATGATGCCACGGTTGAGCAACGGTGTGGCAGGATCTTCAGTGAGCTCTCGTTGTGTCCTTCCACGCATCTTACCTATCATGGTTCGCGGGTCATAGGTGGGCGATGACACCATGCAGAGCACCTCACCCGTCTTCGGTTCGATGGCGACGATGGCACCCAGCTTACCTTCCATCAGCCGCTCACCCAACGCCTGCAAGTCGGCATCAATTCCCAGCTGAAGGTCTTTGCCGGGACGTGGTTTCACATCGTACTCACCATCTTTGTAACTGCCCTTGATGCGTCCGTGAGCATCGCGCAGCAAAATCTGCACTCCCTTCTGACCACGAAGCTCTTTCTCATAGGAACGTTCAATGCCCAATTTCCCGATATAGTCGCCAGGCTGATAGTAGTCATCCTCCTCAATGTCGGTCTGTGACACCTCTGCCACATCGCCCAAGACATGTGCCCCCACCGGGTTCTTATACTGACGGATGCTGCGACGTTGGATATAGAAACCGGGAAAGCGGAAGAGTTTCTCTTGGAAAGCACTGAACTCCTTGTCGTCCAGCTGACTCATGAAGAGCTGTTGGGTGAAGCGTGAGTAGCCGGGATTCTTTTTGCGGTCTTTGATCTCACGCATGCGCTTGTCGAAGTCGGCACGCGTCATCTGAAGTGCACGACACAACTCCAAGGTATCGAGATGTCCGCGCTGCTCGTTCTCTACCACCATGACATCGTAGGCTGGTTGGTTGAAGACGAGCAACTTACCCTTACGGTCGGTGATGACACCGCGTGAGGGATAGTCAATCTTTTTGAGGAAAGCATTGGAGTCAGCACTCTTGCGATAGTCGTCACTCATAATCTGCAGGGTGAAAAGACGCAAGATGTATACCGACACGATAGCTATGGCCACCGTACTGATGACCATTCTGCGCTTCTGAAATTCCATATCTTTCATTTCGTCCTCCTTACCGTGTCGATTACCATGATGAGCAACATGGTGAGTACAATGCTGCCACCGATGCACTCCAACCAGTAGAGCCAGTTGAAGAAGGTGAACATCTCAAGCGTAAAGTAGACCAGGCAGAACAACGAGACCTGCAAGAGGCTGTAGTAGAAGAATGAAAGCAGTCCCAACGAGTGGATGCCTGGCTTGACATTCTCATCGTCTTCGCGCTGGATAAACGGCAGGAGCAAGTAGGGCTGCAAGGCAGCCACGAGGGTGAGCGACGCCGATGCCGCACCAGGAGTGTTGGAGAACGTGTCGATGATGAGTCCCAAGACAAATGCCCACAAGAGCAACGCCCATTTGGGTTCGTTCTGTCGGAAGAGGATGACGAAATAGACCGAGAGCATAGGCGTCGCCACCCCAAGGAGATGGATACGGTTGAGCACCAGCACCTGCACGAAGGCAAGCACTATCAGCCACAATAACCTTTTCAGATAGTCTATACTCATTTCTTATTTCATTCAAGTTTGAGCAGCCTGAGCTCTCATTCCCGTAGTTTCAACGAATCTTCTGCAGCCTGCATCATCTGCAACCGTTCGCGTGCCGATGCATCGTCAATGACACAGACATCACGCAGGCGTGCAAAATCGGTAGACAACTGCACTTGCAGACGATAGGAAAGACCGTCAACAGAATTGTAAACATGCAGGATTTTTCCAACAAGGATGCCCGGTGGGAATACCGATGAATAACCGCTGGTGACCACTTTCTCATAAAGTTTGAAGTGGGCATGTCGCGGAATGTCATCGACATAGGCAAGGTTAGAAGGTCCTCCATTCCAGTGCAGATAGCCAAAGTAGTCACGTCCCTGGATGGCACAGCTGATGTTCGACTTAGTGTTGAGTACGGGAAGGACTACGGAATAGTGGTTGGAGACAATGTAGACGATGCCTACAACGCCTGTTCCGCAGGCTACTCCCATGTCTTTCTTCACACCGTCGGCGCTGCCTTTGTTGATGGTGATGAAGTTGTCGGGCTTGGAGATAGAGTTGTCGATGACCTTGGCAGGTATCAATTTATAGTTATCTGCCGGTAGCGCAGCCCTGAGGAGCGAGTCGCCCGTGGGATTCTTTGCCTTAAGCTGGCTGCTGAGCTGGTTCACCTGCTGCTCCAGATAGATGTTTCTCTCGGTCAGTTGCCGGTTGATGTCAGCCAGCCCGAAATAGGAATCTACCTCGGAACGCGCTTCGTAGACCTTGCCGACAACTGTATTCGCCGACGTAAACCACACGCTACCCTGGTAGCTGTTGAAATGAAACAAGAGCGAAAGGCTCACGACCTCCAGCAGCAAGAACAGCAACCAGTGGCTATGTCGGGTGAAAAACTCTATCAGGTTACGCATCCTATCTCATCAAGAACGAGAAGCGATCAACATTCTGTAAGGCGATGCCGGCTCCCTTGGCTACGCAGTGGAGCGGATCTTCGGCAACGATGAAGGGGATGCCGATCTTATCGGTGAGACGTTTGTCAAGTCCACGAAGGAGTGCACCACCACCGGTAAGGAAAATGCCATTCTTCACGATGTCGGCATAAAGTTCTGGCGGGGTGTTCTCCAAGGCGTTGAGCACGGCAGCTTCGATACGGGCTATCGTCTTGTCGATACAGTGGGCTATCTCCTGATAGCATACGGGAACCTCCATCGGCAGGGCGGTGATACGGTTAGGACCGTGAACGACATAATCCTGCGGAGCCTCCTCGCCAAGGTCGGTGAGAGCCGAGCCTACGTAGATCTTGATGCGTTCAGCCATGCGCTCACTGACCTTCACATTATGCTGGCGACTCATATATTCCTGAATATCGCTCGTCAAGTCATCACCGGCAACCTTGATAGAGTTGTTAGCTACGATACCACCGAGAGAAATCACGGCAATCTCTGTGGTACCGCCACCGATGTCGACAATCATGTTGCCCTCTGGAGCCTCAACGTCGATGCCGATACCTATAGCTGCTGCCATCGGTTCGAAGATGAGGTATACGTCACGGCCGTCAGCATGCTCGGCAGAGTCACGAACGGCACGAAGCTCCACCTCGGTAGAGCCCGAAGGAACGCCTATGACCATACGGAGCGACGGTGAGAACAGACGGCTGCCTGTGTGTACTTTCTTGATTAACCCGCGCATCATCTGTTCGCAGGCTGAGAAGTCGGCAATGACACCATCGCGCAGGGGGCGGATGGTACGGATATTGTCGTGGGTCTTCTCATACATGAACTTTGCCTCCTCGCCCACGGCAATCATCTTGTCGGTACGGCGGTCGAGGGCTACAACAGACGGTTCGTCTACCACTATCTTATCATCGCTGATGATGATGGTGTTGGCAGTACCCAAGTCCATTGCTATTTCCTGGATAAAACTAAAAAATCCCATTGATATTATTTCTTTTTTATTGTTACGTTGTTGTGTAGTGACGGAGATTGCCGGAGACACTGGATTTTCCAGAGATTCCGGACTTTCCTTGTTTACTCCTGTGTAAACCACTGATGAATGGCAGTGTCATAGTGACTGCTGACACCAAATGCCTTGGCAGCAAACTGGCGACGCTGTTCGAGCGTTGTGGCAGCACCCTGCTCGTTAAGGATAGCCAGCAACTCGCCATATTCAGCCTTGCTGGGGATGATGACCACGTCTTTGAAGTTCTTGGCACCGGCACGGATAAGCGAGATGCCACCGATGTCGATCTTCTCGATAATGTCTGCTTCAGACGCTCCACTGGCAACAGTCTGTTCGAACGGATAGAGGTCAACGATGACCAAGTCTATCTCTGGAATGTCATACTGTGCCATCTGCTCACGATCGCCGTCGTTGTCGCGACGTGCGAGGATGCCTCCAAACACTTTCGGATGCAACGTCTTCACTCGTCCACCCAAAATTGACGGATAGGTTGTTACCTCTTCTACCTTCTTACACTTGTAACCCAGCGACTCAATGAAAGCCTGAGTCCCGCCGGTTGACAGGAATTGAACACCTTCTGCATTAAGCTTGGCAAGCAGTTCGTCCAAGCCATCCTTGTGGAAGACCGATACCAATGCGGTCTTCATTTGTTTCTTTTCACCCATTGTTGTACGTACATTATTTATTGGTTGCATGCAAAATCGGACTGCAAAAGTACAAAAAAACACTGATACGACACGTAACTTTCAAGCAAAAAAAATGTAACGCCCTGCAAAATTATCACAAGTCAAGAGAAGTAGGTAAAAAGAAAAGGTCTTTCTGGTGCCAGAAAGACCTTTTACCGTAGCGAGGGTGGGTCACGATCCNNCGACCTCCGGATTATGAATCCGACGCTCTAACCAGCTGAGCTACCTCGCCATCCTGCTTCTTGCCCTCAGAGGGATTTGCCCCCCATAAGCGGTTAAGCGGGTGCAAAAGTAACACAAACTTTCTAATTGTGCAAATTTATTTGGATTTTTATTTGCTCAAACCATATTTTTCCGTATCTTTGTGGCATGAAAATCATTGGTGCAGCGATGTTCCTGCCCCATATTTATGAATATTAAAATACTTGTTCAACTATCAAAAATCCAAATCTGTCTATGAAAAAACAAAAGATATCTTTGGAATTTGAGCTACAATCGAATTCAGAAAACATCATCTGGGCACTCATCAGCACAGACAGCGGACTGCAAAAATGGATTGCCGACGTAGTGGAAACAGACGGAGACTCCTTCACCTTCACCTGGGGAGACCCCGACTATGAACATGAAACACGGCGTGCCATCATCGAAGAACTGGTCAAGAACTCACACATCCGCATGCGCTGGGACGACGACCCAGACGAGGATGCCTATTGGGAAATCAAGATGGTAAGAAGCGACCTGACGAACGATTATCTGTTGGAAATCACAGACTATGCCTTCAGCGAAGATATTGATTCGCTGAACGGCATCTGGGAACAGAACTTCGAGGAGTTACACCGCAACACAGGACTATAAAGTGCACCGTTCTTTTACGGCAAAGGCAAAAAACTCCATACGCATCACTCCCCACTCGACTTTTTTGTCGCTTTACTTGCAAAGAACTCCTAACTTTTTACTACCTTTGCACCCTGATAGTCACGCGTGCGTGCCAACAGTGTGTACATGTTTCACATCAAGAAGTTAGACATATTTATCCTCAAGCAGTTTGCACTGCTTTTTGCAGGCACCTTCCTCATCAGCCAGTTTGTCTTGATGATGCAGTTCCTGTGGAGATATGTAGACACCCTGATTGGCAAAGGACTGTCGATGGAGGTCTTGGCACAATTCTTCTGGTACATGGCACTCATGCTCGTACCCCAAGCCCTTCCCCTTGCCATCCTTCTCTCATCACTGATAGCTTTTGGAAACCTCGGCGAGACATCTGAGCTGACAGCTATCAAAGCAGCGGGCATCTCACTGTTGCAGGCTTTCCGCTCTCTGATAGTAGTGAGCATCATCATCGCCTTCATCTCTTTCGACTTTCAGAACAGCATTGTTCCTGATGCTCAGGAGAAGATAGGACAGTTGCTGGTGTCCATGAAGCAGAAAAGTCCTGAACTGGAGATTCCAGAGGGAGTCTTCTATGACGGCATACCACAGACCAACATCTACGTTCAGAAGAAAGACTTAGAGACAGGACGGCTCTATGGCATCATGATTTATAAGATGACCGACAGCTTCGAAGATGCCGCCATCATTCTGGCAGACTCTGGCATGTTGCAGTCGACGGCTGAGAAGAAACATCTCATGCTGAACCTGTGGAGCGGTGAGTGGTTTGAGAATATGCGGTCGAGTGAACTGGCAGGAAGTGCCAGCGTACCCTACCGGCGTGAGACATTCAGTCATAAGACCATCGTCCTGGACTTCGACGGCGACTTCAACATGGCTGATGCAGCAGGTTTCTCTTCTGATGCCCGCACAAAAGGGCTGTCACAGATCAGTCACGACCTCGATTCGCTGAACCAGGTCTACGACAGTGTGGGAAAAGCCAACTACCAAGATGCCAAGAAACTGTACTACGCCCAGCCACGCAACATGAAGCCAGCCGAGAAGCAGCGTGCGGCGAAGTTGATGACTGCCAAGGAGATAGACATAGACACCATCTACCAACACCTGCCAGCCGACAGACGACGAAATGCTGCCAACCTTGCCTTAGGGCGCATTCAGAGCCAGATGAACGACCTGGAGTTTAAGAGCATGATCACCAGCGACGGCGACAAACTCATTCGAGAACATGAGATAGAGCGCATCAACAAGTTCACGGTAGCACTCTCCTGCCTCATTTTCTTCTTCATCGGTGCACCATTAGGTGCCATCATCCGCAAAGGTGGTCTCGGCGTACCCATTATCGTGTCTGTACTGGTCTTCATCGTCTACTATATCCTTGACAACACAGGTTATCGCATGGCACGCATCGGATCGTGGTCGGTGCTCTTCGGCAAGGGACTGTCGCCGGCGGTGCTGATACCTACCGCCATTTTCATCACCTATAAAGCCAACAACGACTCGGTAGTGTTCAACATGGATGCATGGCGTAACATTATCTACCGGGCGTTGGGATTGCGAACCCGCCGACATATCGCCAGCAAGGAAGTCATCATCAACGACCCGAACTACAGACAGGATGCCGAACGGCTGGAAAAGATGAACGAAGAGATTGTCACCTACTCGAAAGAACACAACCTGAAGTCACCTCCAAACGTAGTAAAGGTGTTCTTCAAATACCAGCCCGACAACGTGGTGGAACGCATCAGCGACGAGTTGGAAGCCATCATCGAAGACCTTGCCAACACCCGCGACCGTGTCATCATGAGCGAAATCAACAAATACCCCATCATGGCGGTCAAGGCACACACGCGCCCCTTCGAGCGCCGTTGGATGAACATCCTGTCTGCAATCATCGTTCCGGTCGGTGCGTTCTTCTACTTCCGCATGTGGCGGTTCCGATTGCGACTCTATCGCGACCTGAAGACCATCAGGCAGACGAACAAGAAAATCATCAGCCGCATTGACAAGCAAGGCTATTGAGCAAAAGAGTATTCTCTATATATTATAAGGTGTAACGCTCGTAAGAGCACGCTCACCTCTCACGTATGAATAAAAAACAAAAGGAAAAGATATGGAAAACTTCAAACTGAACAGCGTAGAAGAAGCTGTCAAAGACTTTAAGGAAGGTAAGTTCGTGATTGTCGTCGACGATGAAGACCGCGAGAACGAAGGCGACCTCATCATCGCGGCTGAGATGATCACACCCGAAAAGGTGAATTTCATGCTCAAGAACGCACGCGGCCTGCTCTGTGCGCCCATCACCATCAGCCGCTGTAAGGAACTGGACCTGCCCCATCAGGTGCAGGACAACACATCAATACTCGGAACGCCGTTCACCGTCTCAGTAGACAAGCTGGAAGGCTGCTCAACGGGTGTTTCTGCACACGACCGTGCAGAAACCATCAAGGCACTGGCTGACCCCAACTCGACTCCACGCACCTTCGGCAGACCCGGTCACGTAAACCCACTCTACGCCCAGGACAACGGTGTATTGCGCCGTTCCGGACACACAGAGGCTGCCATAGACCTCTGCCGCATGGCAGGACTCTACCCTGCCGGTGCGCTGATGGAAATCATGAACGAAGACGGAACGATGGCACGCTTGCCTCAGCTGATGAAGATGGCAGAGGAATGGGATATGAAAGTCATCTCTATCAAGGACATGATAGCTTACCGCCTGCAAAAGGAGTCCCTCGTGGAACAGGGTGTTGAGGCTGACATGCCTACTAAATATGGACATTTCCACATCATCCCTTTCCGCCAGAAGAGCAACGGACTGGAACACTTCGCACTCATCAAAGGTGAATGGAAGGCCGACGAGCCTATCCTCGTGCGAGTACACTCTTCATGTACCACAGGCGACATCCTCGCCAGCAAGCGTTGCGACTGCGGTGACCAGCTGCACAAGGCCATGGAGATGATTGAGAAAGAAGGCAAGGGGGTCGTTGTGTATATGCAACAGGAAGGCCGTGGTATAGGACTGATGAACAAGCTGGCTGCCTACAAGCTGCAAGAGGAAGGCATGGACACCGTAGAAGCCAACCTCTGCCTGGGCTTCAAGGCCGACGAGCGCGATTATGGCTGTGGGGCTCAGATCCTGCAGAAGTTAGGCGTTCACAAGATGCGCCTGATGACCAACAACCCCACCAAGCGCGTAGGACTGGAAGCCTACGGACTGGAGATTGTCGAGAACGTGCCCATTGAAATCAAGCCCAACGAGTACGACTACGAATACCTGAAAACGAAAAAAGAAAGAATGGGACACGAGCTCCATTTGTAGACAAAAAGGGGAAGAAACCGCCAGAAGAATAAAATAAAGTCAGGAAAGTTTCGGAAAAAAGAATAAAATGATTACTTTTGCAGCAACTTTCGAACAAACAGTAAAAGGAACATGGCACAACTATCCAATCGATTGAACCGCCTTGCACCGTCTGCAACCCTCGCTATGTCGCAGAAGAGCAGCGAAATGAAGGCACAAGGCGTTGACGTCATCAACATGAGCGTCGGCGAACCCGACTTCAACACCCCTGACCACATTAAGGCAGCCGCCAAGAAAGCTGTCGACGAGAACTGGTCGCGCTACTCACCCGTTCCGGGATATGCCGACCTGCGTGAAGCCATCGTTGCCAAGCTGAAGACCGAAAACCAATTGGATTATACCGTCAACGAGATACTGGTGTCGAACGGTGCCAAACAAAGTGTATGTAACACCGTCATGGCACTCATCAACCCAGGCGACGAGGTCATCATCCCCGCACCCTACTGGGTGAGCTATCCGCAAATGGTGAAGTTGGCAGGCGGCGAACCCGTTATTGTGAATGCCGGCTTTGAACAAGACTTCAAAATGACACCCGAACAATTGGAAGCTGCCATCACCCCGAAGACCCGCATGCTCATCCTTTGTTCACCCAGCAACCCGACGGGTAGCGTCTACACCAAAGACGAACTGGCAGGACTTGCCGAGGTCATCAAACGCCACGACGACCTGTTCGTGCTGGCTGATGAAATCTACGAGCACATCAACTACGTGGGCAAGCATGAGAGCATAGCACAGTTCCCCGGCATGAAGGAACGCTCCATCATCGTCAATGGCGTATCTAAGGCGTATGCCATGACCGGTTGGCGCATCGGATACATCGCAGCACCTGAATGGATTGTGAAAGGCTGCAACAAACTACAGGGACAGTACACCAGCGGACCGTGTTCGGTCAGTCAGAGGGCTGCCCTGGAAGCATACGCTGCCTCGCAGGAATGCGTTGAAGAGATGCGACAGGCTTTTGAGCGCCGCCGCGACCTTATCGTCGAACTTGCCAAGGACATCCCCGGACTCGAAGTCAACCACCCGAAGGGAGCCTTCTATCTCTTCCCCAAGTGCAGCAGTTTCTTCGGCAAGAGCGACGGTGAACACACCATCAACAACTCTACAGACTTCGCGATGTACCTGCTGGAAGTGGGACATGTAGCTACCGTCGGCGGTGATGCCTTCGGCGATCCGGACTGTTTCCGCATGAGCTATGCTACCAGCGACGACAACATCCGCGAAGCCATGAAACGCATCAAGACCGTATTGGGCAGACTGAAATAGACTGCCCTACGACAGAGAACGTTGAGAGGGAAAACAAAAAAATAGTCGTTAAAAGTTCTTAATTAAATGACTAATTCCCTCTTAATTGCTATCTTTGCGGAGTTATTACCGGAAGTCATGACAATAAAAACACCGTAAATCCGTTGAAAACAAGCAAATAAACCGAATTTTATTATTAATTAAATTCATTTATAACTAAAAATTAAAATTAAGTATTATGGCAACTAATCAAAAAGCAGCCCCCAAGAAAAAGTCTGAGGGCTTTCAGGGAGTAAGAGGCGCATTCTGGATTATCGTCGTTTGCGCAATCATTGCAGTTCTTTTGTTCAACTTCTGGATGGGTCGTGAGGCTAACTTCGCTGACGCCAGCAAGGAAACACCTATCAACGTTTGGGGTACTATCTTCAAGGGTGGTGTTATCGTGCCTGTGATCCACACCCTGTTGCTCACCGTATTGGCTCTGTCTATCGAGCGCTGGCTGGCGCTGAAGACCGCTTTCGGTAAGGGTGCTCTTCCTAAGTTTGTTGCAAACATCAAGGCTGCGCTCAACGCAAACGACTTCGCAAAGGCTCAGCAGCTCTGCGACCAGCAGAAGGGTTCTGTAGCAAACGTTGTTTCTGCTTCTCTGAACGCTTACAAGGAGATGGAAGCTACCTCTGGCATCAAGAAGGCTCAGAAGGTTGCTAAGATCCAGCAGGCTCACGAAGAGGCTTCTCAGCTCGAAATGCCGACGCTGACCATGAACCTCCCGATGATTGCTACCATCGTTACTCTCGGTACGCTGACCGGTCTTCTCGGTACCGTTGTCGGTATGATCCGTTCATTCTCCGCACTGTCTGCAGGTGGTGGTGCTGACTCAGCCGCTCTGTCTGCCGGTATTTCTGAGGCACTTATCAACACCGCGTTCGGTATCGGTACATCTTGGTGCGCCGTTGTAGCTTACAACTACTACACGAACAAGGTTGACAAGTTGACATTCGCACTCGACGAAGTTGGTTACTCAATCGCTCAGACATACGAAGCAAACCACGCAGAAGAGGCTTAATTTTTGCTAACCCTTTAAATCATTTATCACTATGGGTAAAGTAAAAGTTAAGAAGAGTGACGTCTGGATTGACATGACACCTATGTCAGACGTGATGACCCTGCTTCTGACTTTCTTCATGCTCACCTCGACATTCGTCAAGAACGAGCCGGTGAAAGTCAACACGCCAGGATCAATCTCGGAGATCAAGGTGCCTGAGAACGGCGTTCTGACCATCCTGGTGAGTCCGGAAAAGGACAAGTCAGGAAAGCCCACGGGCGAAGGTCAGGTATTTATGAGTATCGACAATACCGATCAGCTCGGTGCTGCCCTCGACGATATGGCAGGCCGCTTCGGTATCAGCTTGAATGGAAATCAGATCAAGACCTTCCGTCTGGAGTCTACCTTCGGTATACCGATGAAGGAATTGCCTGGCTACCTGTCCATGTCCAGCCAGAACCGTGCAAAGGTTCTCCCCACCAAGGGCATCCCCTTGGATAGCATCGACGGTGGCATGAGTGAGTTCCAGCAGTGGGTAGACGCAGCCCGTACAGCCAACGAAGAAATCAAGATTGCTTTGAAGGCCGACGCTGCAACACCTTACAAGACTGTGAAGAAGGTCATGAATGAGCTCCAAGATATGGACGAAAGTCATTACTACATGATAACGAATCTCAAAACATCGGAGGAACAATAATGGCTAAGAAAGAAAGCAAACAGAAAAAGATCAATGTCCGTGTCGACTTTACGCCGATGGTGGATATGCTCATGCTTCTCATTACGTTCTTCATGCTTTGTACCACGCTGAGCAAGCCTCAGACCATGGAGTTGACCATGCCGAGTAATGATGATAACACACTGGAGGAGCAGAAGAATGAAGCAAAAGCTTCTGAAACTGTCACTCTGTATGTAGCAGCTAACAACAAGCTCTACTATGGCGAAGGCATCCCAGAGTACAACAATCCCGCATGGCTCAAGGAAACATCCTGGGGCGACAAGGGCATCCGCAACGTACTCCGTGAGCACGCCACAGAAGACGGTACGAAACCTGTAAAGCGTATCGAGTTAGCTGTCAAGGCTCTTGATGCAAAGAAGGCAAAGAATCCGGCGCTCTATCCGGACAGTATCTACCAGAAAGAATTGATGAAAATCAAGGGTGGACAACTGGAAGATGGCAAGATTCCTACGCTGACTATCGTCATCAAGGCTACCGACAACGCTTCATACAAGAACCTGGTAGACGCTCTCGACGAGATGCAGATCTTGAGTATTGGTACTTATGTCATCGACAAGATTAACGACAATGACAAGAAACTCCTGTCATCAAGAAACGTCGTTGAATAACAATCGGTGATCTAACAAACAATTAAAACAAGAAACAATGGCAAAAATTGATTTGATTGACCCGAAATGGGTGGACATGGTTTTCGCTAGCAAAAATAAGGAGTACGGAGCTTACCAGTTGCGTAAGGGTACTTCAAGCCGAAACATCAAGTCTATACTGATCTTGGTCATTGCTGCTGGTCTCGTCGGAGGTTTCCTTGCCTACAAGGTACATGCAGACAAAGTTGCTGAAGAGCAGCGTGCATACATGGAAGCATTGGAACTCTCCAAGTTGCAGGAGCAGGCTAAGAAAGAACAGAAGAAGGAAGATAAGAAGATTCAGCCTAAGGTAGAACCGAAGAAAGAGATTCCTGAGGTTCGTGAGTCTCAGAAGTTTACCGCCCCCGTCATCAAGAAAGACGAGTTGGTAAAGGAAGAGAACCAGGTGAAGCAGATGGACGCGTTGAAGAAAGACGTTGCCGTTTCCAATCAGGACCAGGAAGGTACGAAAGACCGTACCGTAGAGGCCGTACGTAACGACATCGCCGTCAACGTTCCACCGCCACCAGTAGAAAAGAAGGAAGAAGTGAAGCAGGTTGTCGAGAACAAGGTCTTCGACATCGCAGAGCAGATGCCTTCGTTCAAGGGTAATGTCAACCAGTGGCTGGCTTCCAACCTGACCTACCCGGCAGTAGCTGCCGAGAATGGTATCCAGGGCCGCGTCATCGTACAGTTCGTCGTAGAAAAGGACGGTAGCGTCAGCAACGTACAGGTAGTACGTTCTGTAGACCCCGCCCTCGACCGCGAGGCTGTCAACGTAGTAAAGCGCATGCCGAGGTGGAACCCAGGTATGAACAACGGTCAGCCGGCACGTGTGAAGTACACGCTGCCTGTAACCTTCAAACTGCAGTAATTACATGAAAAGAACGTTATTCTACAGCATCATTGTAGGATTATCAATACTGTTAACCGGCATGTCTTCTTGCTCAGGCGAGAAGAAGCCGGTTAACGGTAGAACAGACACACCGACATCAGGGACGATTCAGTTCGTCTCTGATGAAAGTTTTAGTCCTGTCATGACTGAACTGGTCAACCAGTTCGAGTTTGTATATCCCAAAGCACACCTTGAGCCGCTTTACACCGACGAGATTACCGGTTTTCAGATGATTAAAGACCTGAAGACATGTCTGTTCATCACGTCACGACCGCTCAAGGACAGCGAGGTGTCCTATCTGAAGACGAAACGGCAGTTGCCGCAAGTGTTCCCCATCGGATATGACGGGCTGGCACTCATCGTCAACAGACAGAACCAAGACACCTGTATCACCGTCAAAGATGTGAAGCGCATCCTCTCAGGACAGGTGCAGAAGTGGAGCGAGATAGTACCCGGCTCCACTCGCGGAAACATCGAGGTGGTCTTCGACAACAAGCAGTCGGCAACGCTACACTATGTCGTTGACTCCATCCTTGACGGGAAACCCATCAACAGCCCCAACGTGGTTGCTGCCAAGACCAGCAAGGAGGTCGTAGACTATGTCGACAAGACACCAAACGCCATCGGTGTCATCGGCTCAAACTGGCTGAATGACAAGCGCGACACCACCAACACCACCTTCAAGAAGAATATCCACGTCATGTCTGTAACGGTGAAAGACAAGGCAACGCCCATGAACAGCTGGAAACCGTATCAGGCATACTTACTCGACGGACGCTATCCGTTTGTAAGAACACTATATGCTATCGTCGTAGACCCGCAGAAAGGATTACCCAACAGCTTCGGCAACTGGATTGCCGGACCCAAGGGACAGCTCATCATCTTCAAAGCTGGTCTCCTACCCTATCGCGGCGACATCATGATCAAGACGGTAAACGTGAAGAGGTGACCCCATAAAAATCCCACTTCGGCTTAAACCAAAAGGACAAATCACCGTCCATAAGAATAAAAACAAAGAAATAACAATAACAAGTCAAATCAATAACAAAAAACAAGAGATGATGAAAACAATGAAATATCTACTCGTAGGAGCACTGATGGGTATCTCTGTTTCTACAACGGCACAAGAAGTCGAGTTCAGCAAGGCACTCGCACCAATCGCACAAGAGTTGAAGGCCAACCCTGCCAATGCAGAGAAGATGGCAAAGGACTACATCAAGGAGTACAAGAAGAATCCGGACGCTATCCTCTCACTCGGCAGCGCCTTCCTCACAGTAAAGAACTATGCCAAGGCCGACGAACTGGCAGAAATGGTACTGGAGCGCAACAAGAAGAACCCGAAGGCACAGGCTGAAGCCTACATCCTCAAGGGTGACATCGAGGCAGTGAAGGACCAGAGCGGCAACGGTGGCGGCGCAGCCTCCCACTATGCCACAGCCATGAGCCTCGACCCGAAGAACCCGCAGGGCTACATGCGCTATGCAGCCATCTACCGTAAGATTAACCCCTCACTGGTAGAACAGACCTACAACGAACTGAAGAAGAACATCCCCGACTTCCCCATCGACGCTGAGGCAGGTCACTCTTTCTTCAGCGGCAACAAGTTCGACAAGGCTTTCGAAAACTACGCCAAGTGCGACATCAACCAGCTCGACGAAGGCAAGCTCGTAGAATATCTGGTCTCTGCCGTCCAGCTCAACAAGTATGCTGACGCCCTGAAGATTGCCGACTTCGGTGGTAAGAAGTTCTCCAAGAACGCCACCTTCGCACAGCTCGGTCTCTGGTCGGCAGTAGAGACGGAGAGCTTCCAGGCTGCTGAGGCGTACGCCAACCGCTACCTCGCCATGGAAGGCGAGAAGAACGCTACCGACCACACCTATCACGGCAAGGCTCTCGTAGGCTTGCAGCGCTACGAAGAGGCTATCGAGAAGTTCAACAAGGCTCTCGAAGCAAACCCCGAAGCTACCGAGCCGCTGGCACGCATCTCTGAGACCTACACCAAGATGGGACAGGAAGACAAGGCACTGGAGTACAGCGAGAAATACTTGGCTAAGAACAAGAACGCCAACATCCTCGACTATGCTAACCTGGCACAGATCTACGTCAACAAGGCTGAGAAGGGTGACAAGGTAGCCAACTACGAGAAGGCGCTCTCCATCTACGACCAGATGGTAACCAAGTTCCCCGACTACGCATCATGGACCAACGGCATCGCTGCTGGCATCGCTGACAAGGCTGGCAAAGAAGACCTCGGTGCACAGTACAACCAGAAGATTGTAGACGAACTGGGTGGCAAGGAAAGCCTCAGCGACAACCAGAAAGGCTACCTCATGCAGGCTCTCCGCAAACTGGGCTACTACTACTGGGGCGAGAAGAACAACCTTGATGCGGCCAAGCCTTACTACGAGCAGCTCATCAAGCTCGACCCGAACGACAAGAATGCAAAGGCTGCCCTCGGCATCGAGTAAGACAACCTACAAAGTGCCTTCATGACAAAGGCACGGCAAACAAACATAATGAGGAGGTGAACACCATTCAAGGATGTTCACCTCCTCTTTGCTTATAAGCCAAGACTTTTAAAATTGCTGCCATTGCTAAACAGGATAGACCATCTAGCCCAACTAGAAAAACTAGCCAGACTAGAATAGCTTTAACATTAAACCATAGAACGTATGAGAACTAAAACGAAAACCCAAAGACAGCGCATGAGACAGTTGCTCATGCCCGTGATATTTTCATAGCTTCTATTTTTTATGTTGATGACTACCGTTCGCTGGTCCGCCTGCTACCACACGCAGGTACTCGCAATACCAAACGTTGGTACTCGCAATACCAAACGTTGGTACTCGCAATACCAAACGTTGGTACTCACAATACCAAACGTTGGTACTCGCAATACCAAGCGTTGGTACTCGCTGTACCAGGCGTTGGTACTCACAATACCAAACGTTGGTACTCGCAATACCAAGCGTTGGTACTCGCTGTACCAGGCGTTGGTACTCGCAGTACCAAACGCTGGTACCACTTTGGTACTGCCGCTACCCCAGGTCATACACCTGCTGATAGTCGCTGAACACGACGTTCCTGTCGTAGCCAAACTTCTCAAACAGGCGGCAGATCCACTCTTGCTGCTCCGGCATCAGCAGCCGTTCGCCACGCTTGTAGCGGTAGTAGGTGCCGTGACCGCCCAGGTAGTGCTCCATCTGCTGGCGCATCTCTGCCACATGCTTTTGCTTCACGTCGGCGAAGATGTTGCCGAAACCGCGGGCAGCCCTCACGAGACGCAGCTGGTAGAAATACTCACAAGCGCCGCCGTGCAAGGCATTGGGATATACCGCCATGCCACTTGTCTTCCGATCAGGCACCTGACGCCCCACCACGTAGCGCATACACTCCTCCTTCCGCGGACACCCTTCGTTGAAGCAGAGTGCCAACTGCGGAGAAACATCATTAAAATCAAATAAAGTTTGTTCCATTGTAGTAAAGAATTTAATATGGTAAAACATTAAAAAACAACCTTTTTCTGACTATAAAATTACTCATTTTTTGTCGGAAAACCAAATTTTTCACCCAAAAATACGTAAAAAAAACTGTCAATTTCGTGTTAACAATCTGTTAAAACGCCCATTTTCTGCCACTTCTGCCACACTTCTGCCACACGTAACCGATTGATTATCAACGGATGTTGCAGATGTGGCAGATTTGCAGCACTTTTTTAATAACTTAATGTAGCGTGGTTTGCTGCAACACCCCAAGGAAAAAACCGATAAGAAGAAGCGCCAAAACGGGTGGCAGGAAGAGTGGTCATGACACCGTTTTTTGCTCATTTATAAATTTTTATGGGGACAACAGGCTGTAGTATCACGGAAAAAGTCGTAACTTTGTACCATGAAACTACCTATCGGCATACAAGACTTTGAGAAAATCCGCACCGGCGGTTATCTCTACATAGACAAGACGGAGCTGGTATATCGCCTCGTCTCCGAGGGGTCGTATTACTTCCTCTCCCGTCCGCGCCGCTTCGGTAAGTCGTTGCTCATCTCTACGCTCAAGGCACTGTTCCTCGGCAAGCGCGAACTGTTCAAGGGCTTGGCTATAGACCAAAAGGAAGATTGGGACTGGGCTGTGCACCCCGTGCTGCACCTTGACCTGAACACCAACAAGTATGACAAGCCAGAGGTGCTGACAAAAAAACTGGACGATTCACTCCATGAATGGGAAAGCATTTATGATTGTGCCCGTTCAGACCTACCTTTAGGTATGCGCTTTGAAAAAGTCATCAAGGCTGCATACGAAAAGACCGGCCTGCGCGTGGTCATACTCGTTGACGAATATGACAAACCGATGCTGCAAGCCATAGGCAGCAAGGAACTGCAGGACGAGTACCGCAGCACGCTGAAAGGATTCTACGGCGCGCTGAAGTCCATGGACGGCTGCATCAAGTTCGCCATGCTCACGGGCGTTACAAAGTTCGGCAAGGTCAGCGTCTTCAGCGACCTTAACAACCTGATTGACATCTCGATGTATCCTAAGTACCACGCCATCTGCGGCATCACGGAGCAGGAACTGCTCAGCGTATTCGACAAGCAGATAGATGAACTTGCGGCATACAACGGTATGGCACGCGAGGAGTGCATCGTCAGGCTGATGAAGATGTATGACGGCTACCACTTCAACGAATTTTCCAAGGAGGGCATATATAACCCCTTCAGCATATTAAACACGTTCAACAATTACATCTTCCGCAGCTACTGGTTTGAGACAGGCACGCCGTCATACCTCGTGGAACTCTTGAAGCGTCACCACTATAACCTTGAAGAGATGGCTACGTCGGAGGTCACGGCAGACGTGCTGAACAGCATAGACGCTGAGTCTACCAACCCCATCCCCGTCATATACCAGAGCGGCTACCTCACCATCAAGGGCTACAAGGAGCGTTTCCAGAAATACATCCTCGGTTTCCCGAATGAGGAGGTGGAGGAAGGTTTCGTGAAATTCCTTGCACCGTTCTACCTTGACAACCGTGAGCAGCGGTCAGTATTCGACATAGAGAAATTCTCGGACGACGTGGAGGCAGGCAACATAGATCAGTTCCTCAACCGCCTGAAGTCACTCTTTGCCAGTGCACCATACGACAGTCTGAGGGGTGACAGGGAGAACCACTTCCAGAACATGATGTGGGTAGTATTCAAGATGATGGGGTTCTACTCGCATACAGAGTACCACACCAGTAACGGCCGCATAGACCTGCTGCTGGAGACACCGCAGTACCGCTACATCATGGAGTTTAAGCTCGACGGCACAGCCGAGGAAGCCCTACAGCAGATCAAGTCCAAGGACTATCCGCTGCAATACGAACAAGACACCAAGCAGACATTTTTAATAGGTGTCAACTTCTCCAAGGAGACCCGCACCATAGACAGGTGGGCGATGGAATGAGACGGTCGGCGAAGAAAGGCATAGACATCAACCGCGGCAGGAAAATGGTTGTAAGATAATACAGATAACGCCATGAGATAGTAAAAAGCGGTGTCATGCAGACAGTCATGACACCGCTTTTTTGTTAAATAAGACCTATTGAAAAACTAATACCTTCTGCAAGTCAAAAGAGCAGCACCCCTCGACCTTCGGTTGTTTGTTTCCTAAAGGGACTCAAGAAGCTTGCCCGATATCTGCCTTGGCGAGAAAAGGTCGGATAAGCTCAAACGTTTGATGGAATGCCGCAGCCACCGGAAATCGTCATTCGACCATCAAAAAAAAGAAGAGGAGATATGGTAAATGAAGAGAGAAACTAAATAGAAGCACAAAAAAAGCGGCACCCGGAGGTACCGCCTGTTGAATTTAATCAGTAAGTGTGAGCGTTGCCGATTAGGGAAGGCTGATAGCCTCGTTCGGACAAACATCTGCACAAGTGCCGCACTCAGTGCAAGCATCCGGGTCGATAGAATAGATGTCGCCCTCAGAGATTGCTCCAGACGGACACTCATCGATACATGTACCACATGCGATACAGTCATTGCTAATTACGTAAGCCATAATGTTTTCCTTTTTATTGTTAATAATGTTAATGTATAATTCTGTTCCTCCATGCAGTTCTGCCATACAGATACCTACATTTTGTAGGTGCAAAGATAGATATTAATTTTTGAAATACCTACAAATGATGAGCAGTTTTTTTGCTATTTATACATTGTCAAATTAAGTGGAAGCCTACGTAGAGGGGGATGCCGCACCGTGGTGAAGCATCCCCCTCTTCTCATATAGACATCAGCCAATACTCCTTGACATCAGTAGCTGTCCGCACTATCCCATAGCTGAAACTTCTTGTAACCGCCATCGTCTGCCTCGTCTTCATCGAAGAACGAGCCACGGTTTTCACGACCGAGTTGTTCGTCATTGTAGCCAGAACCATCTACTACAATACCTTGCTGAATGGGCGAGTTTAACCTCACTTGCACAATCTCCGTAAGAGGAGTTTTATATACTGTTTTCTTTTCCATATCAATACTGTCCCCTCCTTACGACAAATTTCTTACCGTTTCTAATATATACTCCAGGCTGGGTTATGCGAGTCACCTTTCGACCAGAAAGGTCGTAGATGGTTCCCTCATCATTTCTACCCGTTGTCGAGGTCTCTGAAATGGATGTTGTAATCTCCTCATCAATATCATAGTCAACCACTACGGACAATCCCCTCGCCAAGGCATCAGCCTGTTCATTCGTCAAGACAAGGAATATCTTATTATGATTGACAAAAAGATTGTTCGCCACATTCGTATAGTCCTTAACGGCATTGACACGGAACTGAGGCTTACCCCTATTAGAGCCAAGAGTAAACACTTTCTTCTTGGAATCGTCAAGCTCGTCAAGTTCCTGAGTGAGGCTAACACCCTTAATCAGAAGGTTCTCATCGGCAGGTGTCGGTGCTTCGTTCGCCAACAGCACTTCCACATATCCACCCGTAACAGCGGTAGAGAGTGCCTTGATTACCACAGGTTCGCCAGCCTTTACCGTACCCTCCACATCACTCAACTCAAATGTTCCGTGGAAGTGAGGTCCATTCTCAGCTGTCACACCACCTGTGATGGTTCCCTTTTGGGCTATTATACCTTCACCCAACGTATAGTTGAACGGCAGGCATAGCGTTGAATAGCTGTAGCCATCACTCATCGCACTGACCTTCACCTTCAGCGGTCGCTGATAAGTATTGCCGGCAGAGTTGGCGGCAGTCGTTCCGACGGGTTCGAGGAGCCACTTGGTGTCGTGTGTCTTCACAGTTGCACCGCTGCTGACACCCGAAGCAATGTTCAGCTCTTTAGCCTCAGTGTTCAGACCATACTTCAATGTATTCGGGTTGCAACTGAGATATGCCGTCTCGACGGGCGTTGCTGCTGTTGCACTCGCCTTGGTACGCATCTGGAATGCCGTCTGTCCGATGTCCTGCATCTGGAAATACATATTGTCGGTCTGCTCCATCGTAGGAGTTTCCGGTTCAGTTATCATCTTGCTGTCGCTGACCACCAGTCCCTGAGTCTCCATCTTCACATAGCCATTCTCGTCACGTGTAACGTAGAAGATGCTCGACGGGTCGAACTCAATATCAGGAATCTCCAGCAGACTCTTGTTGGCAACCTCTGCCGCCCACTCGTTACCTTCGTAGCTGAGCAATGAACTGATGTTGCTGGCAACACCAGCCTTACTGTAGATATGCAACGGTTTTTCTCCATCCAGCTCTGTCTTGTGCAGGTAGCCACTGACGTAGTCGCCGCCAACCACACCGTTGCCGGCAGAGTATGCCTTCAGTCGGTAGAACTTGCCACTCTCGAACGGCACGAGGTTGGCAGGGTTCTGAACCAGCGACCATACGGTGTTGTATTCCGAATCTTTCAGCGTCGTACCGGCAGCAATCTTTTCGAAGATAGCCTTGTTATCGGCAGCAGCAGCCACGTCGGTCTTCAGACCGCCTACGAAGCCAGCCCTATTATAATAAGGTAGGAACTGCTTAGCTGCCGGCTTCACGAACTGCCAGTTGGCATAGACGTTACGCATTACCTCCCAGTCTTGCATATAGTTCAGCTGTACTGGGTCACCCGTCGGTGCACCATTGAACAAGTAAGCACCAAAGTATTTATATCCATTCTGGTCCTTGATGTTGATACATCCATTCACTGGGTGGATAATCATACCCTCGTCGTAATTACCCGTCATCGCCTCGAAGATGGTATTCGTCGTGGTCTCGCTCATGGTACCGAAAGCATCAGAAGTATCCTTTGTACCATAAGTAATACCCGACTTGATGACAGGATCGCCATGAGCATTGTAGGTAAAGTTTGCATTACCGTCACTGACTCCACTACGATAGTTGAAGTTCTCCGTAGAGTTCACCTTATCAGTGGTCAACAGCGTACTCCAATTCTTATTCTGCGTACCGTCGAATCCGTGGTCGGCATAGCGGTTATGCAGTTTGAAGCCATACGGGTCACCCTCGATAGCCCAGAGGTAGTCGTTGGTCACGTCGTTCAGAGAGTCGCGGCTCTCTCCCGTCACGTTGCCCGAACGGGTATAGCGCATCATGTTTCCGTTCTCCACATTCATGATGTTCACCCACTTGGCTGCATCAGCACCCGTACTCCTCATCGCCTCGAACTCATCCGAAGGCTTGTACTTCACGAGGATGAAGACATCCTTGTCAGCCCAAGCTTGCGGGACGACATACTCGTTCTGCTCTGCATTGTACACAAACTCGTCACCCTCTGTTGTCTTTGTTGACAAATCCGTAACACCTTCCGTTCCACCTGTCCAGAAGGTTGAGTAGCTACCAGCACGACTATTAAGTCGGTGAGTGTTAGAAGCCTTCTCGTTCTCGAAAGTAAGGTCATCAATCATGCCCTCATTCTTTCTTGCGTCAAGGATATTGTCTCCTTTCTCTACCAGATAGAACTTGTAGTCGCAATACTGGCGACGCATCATCCACGGCAGGTTCAGTGTATTGCCCACACCATAGTTCTCCGATGTATGGTCGAAGACAATATTGTCTGCACTACGCAACGACCTTGTAGGCGTGGTATCATCAGAATACTTATCCGTCTGCAAGTGGAAGGTGATGCTCTTGGCATGTGCAGCCATCGGCATGACGAGGAAGCGCGGAATATGAATCGTTCCTCTTGCTATTTCAACAAGGTTTGTTTCCAAAGTAAGATTCTGATTGGCAGGATCCACCGTATTCTGACTATACGTCTGCACACTCTTATAAGTCGTATGCTCTTCGTATCGGTCACTCCTCAGACTATTTGTCGGACCGACATAATAGCCTGCAAAATCACCAGAAGTGTATTTGCCATCTGCGTCATAGCCATCTCCTCCATATACTTGGCGCCACTTCTCAGTAAAGGTGACATCAGCAACGGCAGGAATAGCAGGATTATCTCCTTCAGCAGGGACAGCATCATGTCCAGGAATGATTACAGTATTATCATTCGTGTAGTTTCTATCTTTTTCCCAGGTTTCACTATAATTTGGATCATCTTTATACTGATAGAACTTGTTCTTCGTACCCGTGATATAGGTCAGCGGAGCCTCATCACCTGTGCCATTAGTCAACTCGGTTGTCACCAAATACTTATGCTGATAGCTGGCATAACCCAATACTGAACCTACCAGATTGTTCTTGTCATAGAGCGACTGCGCACCCATTCTACAGTTGGCAAGATAACCCGTTTCAATCGAGTAGCCCGCTTTCTTGACATCAGGATCACTTGATGCCACTGCGCCAGCATAGTCTTGATAGAACGACTGCGGCAATCCGTCACGAGGCCCAAATGCCGTTGTGTTATGCTCGGCATCACCTTCAGCAAAGGTATAGCGAGTTCCATCCACCTTCCACGTCCAATAAAGGCCTTCATAGGTATCCCTTGTATATGGGGTATAATAGGTAAAGTTCTTATTCAGTACCTCATTCGTAAGAGGACTACGATACAGATAATAGGAGTTTCGTGATCCTGCTTCAGCCTTACGGTTGTAGTTATAGAGGATGAACTTATAGGGGTCACCAATCATTGCCCACTTCTGGCTCTTGATGCTATCTTGGTTTTGGGTATATTGACCTTTATCCCAATAAGCATACGCCTTCTCCTTGTCGTAGGTTCCGGATTGCTTCGGACTCTCTATCCATCCTTCCTGGGTATCCGTGTACAAATAATGTTCTACCCAACGGTTTTGAATACTATCGACTCGGTAAGAATGGCGATTCTCGAACTCAGCTGTACCGGTATTATATTCCCAGAACTCAGCAGTATATAGCTTATCCTTAACTGGGTCGTTTGTCCATTGCTTATGCTCGTCGTCCCAGTTGAAGAAGAGGTTCACCCATCGGTACTCATTCTCCGACGAGTAGAGCGACTCGTCATAATCGTAAGTCACATATATGGTGCTACCGTCCTTAACCAGATAGTTGTTGGAGTCACTCTTCGGCTGACCGTCATCCGTCTGGTTATAGTTGTGGAACGGATAGCGTGTCATGGTCTCGTCAGCCCAGTAGTGGTAAGTACAACCCCAACGGCGCACATCCACCGGCAGACTGCCGTTCCATTCGGCATTCGTGCGTGCCAGCTCTGTCCATCCTGTCGTTGCCACCAGCTCATTTAGTTTGTTATAGACATTCACGATGGCATCGAACGACTCGTTGTTGGCTTTCGTATCGTTGACAGACATCAGCCACATATTGCTGCCGATGGCGTAGTTGTCGCCAGTCTCGATGCTTGAAACTCCTGTACCGCTAGTCGTACCACTGCCATCCACAACTTGGAAGTTTTTGGTTACATTATCCGGTACAGCCTTTGGTGAAGGCGGATAAGTGCTGGGAAGGATTTTCAACGGTCCACCCGTTG
Organism: Prevotella sp. UBA2746; assembly: GCA_002353555.1. Lineage (GTDB taxonomy): Bacteria > Bacteroidota > Bacteroidia > Bacteroidales > Bacteroidaceae > Prevotella. Next base: position 29,874 of record DEJO01000011.1, read on the forward strand.
CTCTGGCACTATTGGACGATGAACTGGTCACCTCCGTACGACGTCCGGTACTTTCGGTCAAGAAGTATCGCTCCTTATGTACACCATCATGCAACCAGGTCCACACCGTTCCGTCTTCTGCAATAGTATTTTCGTTCAGATAAGCGGTAGTACGCTCACTGTCAAGAGAACTTGTAACCATTCTGTCACGGTTGTTACGCAACGTGAAGTTATACGGGTCACCAATGAGTGCCCACTGCAATCCCTTGTGGAACTTATCCGAGGTATCCGGCAGCGTGTTGCCTTTATATACGAACGACACCGTGCTGTTATTGAATACGTTTGGCGTAGTTCCTGGAATCAGGTAGGTCTTGCCATCCAGGCTGCTGTTGAAGAACGCCCACCAGCCACCAATGTTCATGTTGTACCAAGGGCTGAGCGAAGCATCGCGCTTCAGTACGGGCTTGCCATCAACGAGTGTAGAGAATGGGGACTCTGCATCCTCACGGTATCTTGCATAGATATGCGGATTTTCCTCCGAAACGGTAAAGTAGAGATTCTCATCCACCATGTTTGTAGATTTCGGATCGGGATCGGTGCTCACCCACCAGTATTCACAGTGCTTGCGCTGCAAGTTGTCCGGCACACCCTTGAAGTGGTCGGTCACAGCATAGTAGTCGGACACCTCTTCCTCCGTCACCTTACGAGTCGGCTCGTCGGGGTCGAACACGGTTACATACACCTTGGTAGGTGTCAGCGGTGTCAGCGTTGTGGACGTACTGTTGGCCAGGTGTCTGGAATCTGGGAAGTTGGCAAAAGCATTCAGCTGGTTCATCTTTGGGCTCAACGAACCGCCTTCACTCGAATTATAGATGTTAGATCCAATGGTATTGCCATTATCTTTTAAATAGAAATAGGTAGCATCCGAAATGACCGCTGCAGGATTAGCACTGCCCGTCACCTTCATACGCAGGGCAAACGGTTTGCCATAGAGCAACTCCTTACGGAAGCTGACATTGACATGCGTAGAGTCCAGCTCACCCTTTGTCTTCGGGTCGCCTACCCAGGTGTCAACCATTTCCCAATAGAACACCTTGTCACTTTCCTTCTCCATATAGGTCTTATCGTCGTACGTCCTGTCATCTCCATAGCCATGACTCTTGTTCTTATCCGCATAGCGGTGGCGCACGAAGTTACGAGGTTCTGTAGAATTGATGTCGGTATAGACATTGAACAGACGCACGTTGTACGGGTCGCCCACGAAGTACCACATCAGCTGCTTCGGGTCGTTCGTAGCCGAGAAACGAGTAGGTTCGCTATAACCCTTATTGTCTGCTCTTACATAAAGGTGTTCATTCAATTGCCAGTTCTGGTCAAGGAAGTAGAAGTAGTCACGCTTCTTCTTTCCCTTGAAGGTAGCATCGGCATCCAAGTTGCGGAACGTAGCCAGGTCGCTCTCCGAGATAAAGAGCGGTGCATTCTCGGTATCTACCGTGTAATAGACGTTGATGACCTGAGCCGTAGGATTGTCGCTGTCGTCCTGCTGAACGGTGTAGCTGCCGTTCTCGACAGTATATTTACAATAGCGGCGGCGCAGTTCATGAGGAATGTTGATTTTATGTCCGTCGTAGGGTACGGTGTTGGTATATACACCAAATGGTTTCCATGAGCCATCCTCCTGAGCATCCAGCGGCAGGTAGAAGTGGCCGTCTGTTCCGTCGATGACGTCTCCGGCAACAAAGGCGCGGTCGCTACGTTCGTAGGTCTTCGTCAGCGCCAGTGCACCATGATTAGCCTCCGTACCCGGATAGATATTCACCGTCACCTTCTGATACTTCTTGTCATCCCAATTCCAGGCGAATGCCATGAAGGATGCGGTCTTCATCTTGGCGATGTCAGGATACAGATTTGGATTATTGTTTTTGTTTCCTACATTCTTCTTTTCGGTATAGAACTGTCCGTTGTTGTTGTTGTCACTCCTCCTCTGAACCATCATGTCGTTATCACCGCTATCGTCGCCGTCCCACACTTGCATGACGAAGGTTCTGTATTCCTCTTCATCAGTCTGCACTGCCTGCTTGGATATGGTGAAGTAACAGTTACTACTTTCTGCAGTATCAACAAAGTCTCTTGTCAGTTTCAGCACAGCACCCGCACCCTGTGCATCACCACCAACAACAGCCAGTCGTTTGGTCGGTCCAGCCTCTTTGTTGATGACATAGAACTTATAGGGGTTGCCTATGAAAGCCCACAGCCAGCTGCCTTCACGGAAACCCGTCTCATTGCCATCCTTATAGGTCTCTGCAATACGGCGGAAGTCGTTCAGCAAGGAGAGCATGTGCACCTTATAGGTTCTCTTCTGCGATGGGTAATATCGGTTACCTATCAGCGTACTAACCTTATCTTCCGAACTTACCGGTACGGTCATCTCTCCTGTATCCTTATTCACATCGACGGTTCCTTCACGACGCAGGAAGTGGAAGCCTCCCACCTTAGCAGTGCTACCGTTGACAAACGAGAGCTCGGCAGGTGTCAGTCCCGCAATGTCTTCAGCTATGTCCTCGCTATTTTCAGGTGCACGGTAGCCATAGCGCACCTCCTTACCATAGTCTATTAGTTTCTTACCCTGAATGACGGCAACACTCTCCAGACCTTGCATAAGGAACGACCAGTTGTTGCTTGCCAATGCTTCCTCTTCAGTATTGAAGAAGGTGATGTTTTCAATTACTTGGTAAGGCACGTAGATGTGTGTCACCGTTGATATGGCACTACCCGAACCACTGACGGCTTCTCCCGGAGGATAGTTCGTCACTTTGCCTGAGTAGGTGTTGGTCGAGGAGTTGTAAGAGGTATAGGCACCTGGATAGTCGCAGTAGGCACGTATCAAGTACGTTGGCAGCGGAGCTGTACGCACACCGAGCGTATGCATCAGCGACGTACCGGCAACAGCATAGAACTCGCCCGTGGTTTGAACATCAGGACCATTGCTGTTGATGTCGCGCACGTGGATTTGATAGCGCTGAATCGGATACAACTTGACAGCCTGCATTGCCACGCTGTCAGCCTTCGTATTGATCACATTGTTGTTCTCATCCACATCATAGACCCAGCCATTCACGCCCGGATTGCCGCTGGTCAGATTGGTCACGGCACCCTCGTGGTCGAAGCGCATACAGAAGCGCAGGTTGCCATGCTTATCCTTGATGACCATGAAGGTGGCGTTGGTAATCTTCGGCAGCAGGTGGTCATGGTTTTCCGATGCGTCAAAAGGTGTCACCTCCGTGTTCTCACCCAGACCCATCGTATATGGGAGAGTTGCCAGCCAGTGCTGATAGTTCGTCAACGTAGCATCGGCAGCAGCTGTTTTGAAGTACTTGCCATTGTTCACATTTTTCACCTGTACATTATAAGGGTCGAAGCACATCTGGTCATCGGTATAGGTCTGTGCCTCACCAGTCCATCCCATCTCAGCATCTATGGTAGCGTTAGGAGCCAGATACCACAGCATGTCGTTGGTGACATCGCCCGTGATATTGAGATTTTCATTGCCGCCAGTGACGGTTACTTCCGTAGAACCGCCAATGGTCGTCTCGTTGGCAGCCGTTGCCCACTTGCTGTTCTGCTGAATCATCACCGGAGCACTCTTGCCTTCGCCGTTGGCATAGAGATAGAGATACTTGTACTCGTCCTTCACGTCGTAGGTAACATACCAGTTGCCATCGTTGTCACCATAGTTGGGCGGGAAGTCAATCAGACTCTCCGAAGTATATTCGGCTTGCCCGTCTGCCGTCATGGCAGGGTCGTATGGAGCATACTGGGGACGTCCTGTTCGTTTCTCGGCTTTCTGATACCAACGATAGGTCACCATCGGACTGTCGTAAGAGCCGATAAAGATGGTTCTTGCCTTGGACAAAGCCGTCTGTGTTTCATTCGTCGAAGTATTGGGCATCGGGTGGCGGAACACCTCCCAGCCACGCTTGTCGAGCAAGATGATGGCAGGTTCTGTCTGCACCTCTACCAAGTCGAACTCGGCACCAACATCGAAAGTCTGATACCAGTGGTTCTTATATTCATATACCTTGGATTTTTTCCATCCTGGTCGGGCGTATGCCCATGCCTCATACCTGTGCCAGCCGCGTGCTTCAAGCTCGGCTATTTGGGCAGGAGTCAAGACATCGTCATTCTCTTCAAAGAAGTAATTACCCTTAATCAAGTCGTAGTTCTTCCAATACTGTTCCAGAGAGTTGACGGTGCGGTGCGCCGTCGTTGTTCCATCGGAGATAGGAGCAGATGTTACCAGACGATATTTACCCTTACTACCCAGAATCATGTATTCAGTAGGAACAGCGGTTGCCGTTGCCGGCTGCTGAGCCACATTCGGGTCTTTGGAGATGGTTGAGGTGACAACGCTTCTGAGCGTACTATTATAATAGGTATAGAAGTAGCTGTAGTAGCTGTCTGTCACATTGCCTTCGCCATCCTTGTATTGCTGTGCCCAATTACTTGCTGCCACGATGGTGACGTGATAGGGGTCGAGCTGTCCAGTGCTGTTATCGGCTTCCAAATACCACGACCAACGAGTACGTTCGTTGGCAGCATTGGTAAACTGTTTGTTACGCACGGAGTCGCAATAGACGTTGAAGTTTCCGTCACCATTGATGTAGGCATATTCAGCCTTGTATTGTTTGTTCAAGACGCCCAAACTTTCATTCGAACCGTCAGCCTTTCGGGTGGTATGCACACCGTCAGTCAGACCGTCCTTACCGTCTTCCTGGTAGTAGTTCTGTCCGTTCAGGAAGCGAATCATGTATTTCTTCTTGTCGCTTGCCTTGTGCTTGCCGTGGTCGATGCCTGCTGCGGTCTCATTCTCCACAGGCGTGAGGTCCACCTCCGTACCGACATCGTAGGTCACATAGATGTCCGTCTGTCCGGTGGTCACCCTACCGGTCATATCTTGGTTGGCATCGTTAAGGGTATAGACACCACCGCTAACGGTGAAGGCGCTGAGCGGATAATAGTGATAAGTTGACACCAGCGGACTGTAGATTTCCTCCGGCACGGCAAGTAGCACTTTCTTGTTCTTGGCACTGATGACCTCCTTGCCCTGTTTGTCGATGATGTGGTAGGTCACCTCGTCGTCGCGCATCTCGTAAATCTGCATCTGCACGGCATCGTTCTCATCGCCTACGTGAGAACTGTTCATGAAACGAGGACGCACTTCGTCCCAGTCGCCATCTGAATCACCGTAATAACCCCAGGAATACTGGTCGTCACCTTCGTCGGAGCTATTGACGGCGCGGAAGAGGAACTTCGGACGATCTGACTGATATTGCGAGCTCAGCACCAGGAAGTAGCGACCAGGCATGTGACCCGTATAGGAGTCGGTTTTCTGAATGGCGGCACTATGTCCGGTGGGGCCCATATTTATCGACGTTGTGCCAGTACCCGTGAAGTAGGTACTGCTGCCCGCTGTCTCGTTGGTCACATAGATGCCGTACGGGTCGTTGCCCCAGGTACGCCAGATATAGTCAGCCTGAGCATTCTCTGCTTCCTCGGTATCGCCTTCCTTGACGTGGCTGTCCTCCGAACCCGTTGCGTCGTACTTCACGTAGCGGTCGTTGATGGCAACGGTATATTTGGCAGTACCATCGAGCTTCATCATAGGATTATCACCCGGCGTATAGCTATAGCGTACATAGATAGTCGGCGTTGTCTTCACATCGGGAAGCGTCGTGATGGCATTGCTCTGGTTGTTGGCGTTAGCCAGCGACGTGTAGTACGAATAGGTCACGGGCACCGCCGAACGGATAGCCTTCGGCACCTGCAGCGTTTCCGACTCGTCGATAGCGGCAAAAGCACGCGCGCGCTTCGTTCCGTCATCGCCCACGATGACGTACTTGTGCTTCTTCACACGATAGAACTGGCATTTGGCACGAGTGTCTGCTACCTGCTCGTGCTTAGAATGCAGGCGCATGTGGAGCGACGGATAACAGGCTTGCTCCAGACCACTGTACTGAGACTCCGAAGTTTCCTTGTTCAGCACGAACCATTTTACCGTATTACCACCATTACGATAGACGTACAGAGGCTTTGCTGCTGCAATCTGGAATTGATTGGTTACATAACGGAAGAAGAATCGCTGCACATTGGTAGAAGACGAGGTGTTGTCGGGTTGATACGCAAGATGCAAGTAAGGTTGATCTTCAACACTTGTAAAAGGAATGGAGTTCGTCTGTATAGCCGTCAGCACCCTTCCAGAAAGCGAAACATTCTGAATCTTGATGTCGTAGGGGTCTGGATGACCAAAGACTCCTTCTGCTCCTGCCTTGGTACCAATAAAAAACCACTGGTATGCCTTCTCGCCTCCATGCGCATTAAGAGTAGCCGCCACCTGATTGGCTTTCGTCGGCGTCACACGGATGGGCTCGTCAGCCTTCGGAGTCACAGTGATATTCTTGTTGGGCTCCGTGTAAGAGTCTGTATCCGTACTGTAATACACCAGTCGGTTCTCCACCTGGAGGTTGTAGGCAACGCTACCGTCAATTCTTACCATATTGCCCTCGTTGTCCTTCACCGTTGCTGATGGATTGTAGCCATAGCGCACATAGATGTTCGCCACATTGTTGACGGGGGTCGGCGCCATAGATGCAATAGTAGCATTCTCGTCATACGCCACAGCACCATGATCATCCACAGCTTCATCCTTGCCGTAGCGAGCATCGTTCTGCGCCTCTACCAACGTCTTGTAGTATCGGTAGTCTTTGGCAAACGGGGTACGAGCCAAAGGAGGCAGAGTTAATTTGGAACCACTTTGACCGTCACCACCTTTAACCTGCATTACCAATTGTCCACTGTTGTTGATGATGTTATAGATGTAGATGTAATCATCAGCCCATGATTTATTGGATGCTCCGAAAACAAAGTATAAGAGCATCGCCAGCTTGATAAAATTCAGTTTCCTCAGCATGTCGTATCTTTTTTTAATTACTAATAACAAACGAAATACAATCAATTACCCCCCCCGCACACCATATAATATGCAAGGAGATGTTGCAAAGATAAATCATTACTCCCATAAATGCAATAAAAACCGCATTAAAATTCTCTAATCTGTAAATTTTAATGCTCAAAAACTGTCAAAATTGTTACAAATCAACAAATGCAACGATAAATCCGTTCAATCGTTTTAATCGCGCTTCGCGGAGTTCTCTGGTAAGCGCTTTGCGGTTACGTATTCTAAACAAAAAAAACATCTGTGTTCATCTGTGTGTATCTGTGGGAGAAGCAAAAGGTAAAAGTTCGGAGCAGTTCGAACAACTCGAACTGTCAGTACGAACCCCAATAACTGCCAGTACGAAACGCTTGTACTTTTGCCGTACAATCACCAAAAGAGCTGCCTTCATGCCGAACAAATGTATCAGCATAAAGGCAGCACCTTCATTTCATAGCGCCTCAGCGCTGTTTAGAGCCGGTCCTTGTCTTCCCAATCGGTGAACATATTCGGACCACCGTTCAAGAAACCGTCATCCAACTCTTCTTCATCGAAGAACGAGCCACGGTTTTCACGACCGCCCTGCGGAGACGCATTGGAGCTAGGATTATCTTCTACCCAATCTGGTATACGCTCAGCAAGATGGGAATGCAAACGTAATTGCACTATCTGCGTATCGGGAACTTGATATACTTTTTTCATTCTTTCCTTCATTACTTCTTGATTACGACTTTCTTACCATTGACAATATATACACCTGGGCTGACCACTTGGGTAACCTTACGTCCCTGAAGGTCATAGATGGTATTGTCTTCATTCATAGGCATACGTTCGCTGGTTGTCACCTCCTGCACTCCGGTTGCTATCGGCGGGTCTTGAACCTCGTCCATGATTGCCGAGAAGTTCAAGAACAGGAACCGACCTCCTTGACCGGCTGTCTTAGGCTGAGTATAATAGAGTTTGTTGTGCACAACGAACTTATTGTTCTCCATGCCGGTATAGTCGCTATTGGCATTGCGCATGAAGCCCACGTTGCGGCCCGACTTACCGAAGACGAATACCCACTGATCGTCGGTGACGTCTTCCAGTTCCTGAGTCAGGTATTGGTACTTCAACTGACTGGCTCGTAGTCGTTCCACAGTATTTGCGTCCAATGTGATTTCTGACGGATCGGCAACGGTAAGCGGTACGGTACTTGCATCGGTTACTTCCTTTCCTGCAAGCTCCCAACCGTCAACGTAGATGATGGCAGGAACACCGGCTGGGAGGACTCTGTTGCCATTAGGCGCTTTCTCACCGGCAACCTTTGTAATGTTCACTTGATAATACTTCGAGCCGTTAGGTGCCGTTTTCTCCTCGCCACGCATGGTGTTGGTACAGCTGTAGGCGTAAGCACCAGTCGGAATGGTGACATCGAAAGGCAGACAGACGGAAGCATAGTACATATCTTCGCCGTAGTCTTTCAGCTTCAAATTCAGCGGTCGCTGATAAGTATTGCCGGCAGAGTTGGCGGCAGTCGTTCCGACGGGTTCGAGGAGCCACTTCGTGTCGTGTGTGTAGATGGTTTCACCATCGACGATTCCGTTGGAGATATTCAACTCGTCTGTCGTATCGTTGATACCGTACTTCATCTTGGTCGGGTCGTAGCTGAGGTATGAAGTTTCTGCATTCTCGCCTGTGACGTTTGCCTTGGTACGCATCTGGAATGCCGTCTGTCCGATGTCCTGCATCTGGAAGAGTTTGCTGTTCTCCTCTGCGTCTTCATCAGCCTTCAGGATATTGTCGCTGACCACCAGTCCCTGTGTCTGCATCTTCATGTAGCCGTTGGCATCGCGGGTAACGTAGAGGACGCTCGACGGGTCGAACTCCGGATCGGGCACTTCCAGGAGCGAGGTATTGGTGATGCCCTCTACCCAGTCGTTGCCGTTGTAGTCGGAAAGTTTGTCGAGGGTTGTCGGACTGCCCACCGTACCATAGAGGTGCAATGGTGTGCCGCCCTCCTGCTCCAGTTCCTTCTTGTGCAGGTAGCCGCTGACATACTGACCGCCAACAAGTCCGTTGCCGGCTGAGTAAGCCTTCAGGCGGTAGTAGCCGTCGGTGAACTGCACGAGGTTTGCCGGGTTGTGGACAATGGCGACAGCGGTAGCAAGCTGCTCGGCAGAAGCTGAGCCATTGCTTACTGCACCGAAGAGTGCCGGAACATCCACTGTTACTCCGCCATGAGAAAATGCTGTATTTTTGGCAATATCCGGATCAAGACCTCCTACGTAGCCAGCCCTGTTATAATAAGACAGGATTTGTGCGGCTGTGGGGGGCACAAGCTGCCAGTTGCAATAGACGTTACGCATGGCCTCCCACTCCTGCATGTAGTTCAGCTGGACGGGGAAGTCGGTCGGTGCACCGTTGAAGAGGAAGGCACCTGAATACTTATATCCGTTCTGGTTCTTGATGTTAATACATCCGTCGATGGGGTGAATCATCATCGCACCGTCGTAGTTGCCCACCATCGCTTCGTAGATGGAGTGGTCCTTGTCGGCAGACGTACTCATCGTACCGTAAGCATTGGCAGAACCCTTGGCACCATAGATGATACCACTCTCACCCGTGGCATTGTAGTTCAGCGTCGCATTGATAGCAGGCGTCTTCAGAATATTGTCGCTCCAGCCGGCATTGACCGTTCCGTCGAAGCCATGCTCCGCATAGCGGTTGTGCAGGACGAAGCCGTACGGGTCGCCCTCGATAGCCCACAGGTAGTCGTTGGTGGTGTGCTCGCCCTGGTCGGTGTTCTCAGCCGTCACGTTGTTACTCCTTGTATAGCGCATCAGGTTGCCCTTCTCTTGGTTCTGGATGCTCAGCCAGTGGATGGTGGCAGCCTTGGCAGCATCATTTCCACCCGTGTTGGAACTTTGCAGTGCACGGAACTCTGCCGTAGGCTGGTACCTCACGAGCAGGTAGATGTGCTTGCCCTTCCACGATTTAGGTATCGTCACCTCCAAGTCGTTATTTGCATTGAGGTTTGTCTTGAGGTCAGTTGGCACGTGGTGTTCCCAGAACGCCTCGTAGTCCGAATTTCGCGTGGCAATGCTATGTGCATTGGATGCCTGAGCGGGATTATACGTCAATGAGTCTATCCGGTTTGGATAGTTAATAGGAGCCCCAAGGCTATATTCCTCCTTATCCGGAGTATTATTGGTACCATCTGTTACTACATAGAACTTATAGTCGCAGAACTGTCGGCGCATCATCCACGGCATGATGATAGTGTTATCTACACCAAAGTTGCGCGTAGTATGGTCGGGGATAGGATTATCCGTGAAATTGCGCTTCGTATTTCCGGCAATAGGCGTATTATCTGCATAGTTGACCGCATCCAAGTGGAACGTCACGCTGGCAGCCTGAGCACTCATCGGCACGACAAGGAAGCGCTCGGCAGTACCGAGAACCAGCGACGGGATGGTTGATCCGCCTGCCTTGACGGAAGGTCCGCCAGTAGCAGCAAGGTATTTCTCCGTATTAGCCACCGTTTCAGAAGGAGTCCACTCCTGCTTCATGCTATTGACGGTTACCAAAGTCTCCGGCTCCATGTTCGGACCGACATAACAGCCTTCGTAAGTACCGCTCTGGACGACATTCGCTTGATCCCCTGTACCAAGCGAATAGCCTGAACCGTATGTAGTGCGCCACAATGTTAAAGCAGCTTCAGCGTCGTCTCCGAGGTCGTTCCAAGAGGTATAGTCGCGAGCCTTATCGTCAGAGGAGTTAGGATCATCGGCATATACATGGTATTTCTCCTTGTAGCCCTTGGTATAGGTGGAATACGTATCATTATCCTGCACGTCGGCAAGTCGCCCGTGGCTGAAGGTGGCATAGCCTTTGACGGCACCCAGAAGGTTGTTCACATCGTAGAGCGAGGTGGTCGTCATGTCGCAGATGCCTAAGTAGCCGGTAGAAAGAACTTTATAGCCATTCTTGTTCTGGTAGTAGTAAGACGACGGCACCTCATTGGGTTGCTCTGCATAGCTTGTTGTACCGCTGACATTCTTCGCGAAGCGATAGTCAGTGCCGTCCACCTTCCATGTCCAGTAGATACCCTGCTTGGAAGCCTTGATATTGTCTGTATCGTTGAATTTATCGGTACCTGTGAAATTCTTATTGACGATTTCCGTTCCATCGAAGTACAGGTAGTAGGCATTCTCGCTGTCAGCCTCCCTCTTGCGCTGGTAGTTGTAGAGGATGAAACGATACGGGTCGCCGATCATCGCCCACTTCTGGTCAACGGCTTCGGAGCGTTGTGTATCGTATGCCCAAGCCTTGTCGGTAGCGAATGTTGCGGTTGACTCCTTGCCAGTGCTTTGGTAGTTCTCTGGACTTGAAATCCATCCCACCTTCGTCTCGCGATAGGTTTCACTCTCGGTATATTTGTATGCCTTCTTACTTGCATCTTCTTCAAAAGCATTCACCTTCACATCGTAGGTGTGGCGGTTAGGAATGATTGTCTTCTCGTCCTTATTGTACTCGCAGTACTCTGCCGTGTACTTTGTGATGCTGTTGTCCAATTCTTTTGTCCACTGCTTGTGGATGTCGTCCCAGTTGAAGAAGAGGTTCACCCAACGGTACTCGTTCTCCGAGGAGTAGAGCGACTCGTCGTAATCGTAGTTAACATAGACGATACCTCCATCCTTGATAAGATAGTTGCCGCTGTCGTCCGTCTGATTGAAGTTGGTAAAGGGATAGAGTGTCATGGTCTCGTCAGCCCAGTAGTGGTAGGTACAACCCCATCGTTTCACGTCGCTTGGAATCTCTCCGTTTCCGGTCACGTTCTTGCGCACCAGCTCGGTCCAACCGGTCGTTGCCACTGGCTCGTTCACCTTATTATATACAATGACCACAGCATCAAAGCACTCATTGTTGGCATCGACATCATCTACAGATACCACGCGCATGGTATGTCCCAGACCATAGTTATTGCCCTGGGTAATAGCGCCGCCCGACTCACCAAACGTATTGAAGTTCAGGGTGTAGTCAGCCGGACTTGCCGACGGGTCGCTGGGGTAGCCCTTAGGCAGGCGGCGCGGACCATTGACACGTGCCGATGTGGTGGCGGCGGTTACTGCCGTGCGACGCGTAGGACTCTCGCTGAGGAAGTAGTTGGTGGTGCTGTTGTTGCGCATCCATGTCCACATAGTAGCATCCTCCAGTCCGCCCATTGCCGTTTCGTTCAGATAAGCAGGCGTATATTCATAGTCGCCGTTGACCACTTTCGGTTTACGGCTGTCGCCCTCACCTTCGAAGGTGATGATGTCGCGCTGGCAGCGCAGCTGGAAGTTGTACGGGTCGCCGATGAGTGCCCAGTGCATACCCTTGTGGAAGCGGTCGTCAACTGTGGAGATGGAACCCGTATAGGGGAACGAGAGCACGGAGTTGTTGGGTTGGCCTCCCGTGTTCGGCCGCAGCGTGTTCCATTTCTTATCCTTACTATTATAACTGTAGAGCGGCGATGTCATGCCATCGAGGTTGCTGTTGAAGAACGCCCAGCGGTTGTTGATACTCATGTTGTACCATGGGCTGAGCGAAGCATCACGCTTCAATACAGGCACTCCGTTGGCATCCAGGCGCGAGAAGGGCGAGTCGTCGGTCTCCTCATACTTGGCATACATAGTGATTTCCTTGCCAGGGATGAGGAAGTAGCCGCCGTCGAGCATATTGGGCGACTTGGGGTCGCTGCTGGTACTTGCCCAGGTGTATTTACAGTAGTTGCGCTGCAAGTTGTCGGGCACACCACTAAAGCGTTCGTACTCGGCATAGTATTCCGACAATTCGTTCTTCGTCACGAAACGGGTAGGCTCGTCCTGGTCATAGACGCTCACATAGACTGTTGCCGGGCGCATGGCTGTAATGGTTGTTTTGGTAGCCACATTGGCAACATGATGAACGTCAGGGAAGTCGCGGAAGGCTTCCAGCTGGTTCATTGATGCACCAACAGTCTCACCATCAGCCTGGAAAATGAAAGAGCCTGAGGTTTCGGTGCCCTTGCCTAAATAATAATAGGTGGCAGTATTTGTATTCTCTTTATTCTTCGTGCGAAGCGCAAAGGCTCTGCCTTTCAAGGTCTCGATGCGGTAGCCTACGTTGGCAGAAGCAGCATTGTAGCCATAGCTGCCGGCATTCTGTGCATCGACCATCTCCCAGTAGAACATACCCCGTGAATCGTTTTCGGGAGCCATGTAGGTTTTGTTATCATTAGTGGAGTTGTTGCCATAAGGACCGTAGGAACCGTCCTGCCATACGTTGCGTGCCAGGTTAGTGTAAGTACCCGTCTTGTCGGTGTTGGCATTGCAAATACGCAGTTTGTAGGGGTCACCCACAAAGTAATACATTAGCTGCGTGGGGTCATTGACCGTGAAACGCGATGTATTGCCTTTTGCCGGATAATAACCGCTATTTTCAACATAGCTGTGGTTTGAGAGATCGTTGCCGAAGTCCAGATAATAATAGTACTCCTTTTTCTTGGCACCATTGAAGGTAGCGGTTTCCGTCTTGCTGCGGAAGGAAGCCAACTCGCTCTCCGACACGAAACGAGGAGCTTTCGGCGGTGCTGGCACGGTAAAATAGATGTTGAGTGTCTGCTCTGCATCGGTGTCTGCTACTGTGAAGCTACGATTCTCTACGGTATATTCGCAATAGCGACGGCGTAGTTCGTAAGGAATATTGATTTTGTGTCCGTCGTAAGGCACAGTGTTCGTATAAACACCCATCGGCTTCCATGAACCGTCTTCCTGTGCCTCAATGGGCAGGTAGAAGTGTCCGTCGGTACCATCAATCACATCGCCGGCAATGAAGGCGCGGTCGGCAGGTGTATAGGTCTTTGTCAGCACAGGCTCACTGTCGTGGCTTTCCTCAGTTCCCTTATAGATGTTCACCTTGACGGTCTTGTACTTTGTGTCGCTCCAGTTCCACGGATATGCCATGAATCCCGTTGATTTGAGGTAGGAGATGTCGGTTTCCGCCGGTGTTGGAATCATCTTGAATTCCAAAGAGGTACCACTGTTATGCGTCAGGATGTAGTCCTCGCCATAGGCCTTAATGGCGAAACTAATTGGAGTTTCCGGATCTTGTGTGCCGTCGGGCATGGTCTCCGGAGCCAGCTGTGCCAGCGTCCAGTAGTGAGGATAGTTGTCTTTGCCGTCGGTCTGCGACGTGTAGTCTGCCACGAGTTTCACGGCATTGTCCTTGAGCGTCTTGCCGCTTCGGATGATGGCAAGGCGCTTGTGGGTGGTACCTGCGGTGGTAACGTTACCATTAACATCATAGACCCTGCCTGCCAACGCCTCGCGGTTGATGATTTCAAACTTGTAAGGTGTACCGATGAATGCCCACAGCCAGCTGTCGGTGCGCGGCGAGGTCTCGCTACCGTCCTTGTAGGTCTCGGCAATGCGGCGGAAGTCATTGAGCGGTGACATCAGGCAGACATCCAGTTCCGTGTTCTGCGACTTGATGTAGCGGGTTCCCTTGTGCATTCCCACCTCACTGATGCCGTCGGGAACGGTCATACTGCCGGTCTGTGTGTCAACCGTTGGACTGCTGTTGTGGTGCAGGAAGTGGAAACCGCCAATTTTGTTGTAACCAGTAAATTGAACGAACGACTTTTCGGCCTCGGTCAGTCCGTCAATGTCCTCACCCCAGTCGCCACGGTCTTCTGTGCCGTAGGCCCTTGCCTTTCCGTAGTCAACCAGTTTCTTACCGTAAATCTTGGCAACACTCTCGACACCTTGCATCAGGAAGCTCCATTTCATGCTTGCCGCTGCTTCTGCCTCTGTAGCGAAGAACTTCACAGGCTGGTCTTCGCCAGCGGGAACACCTGCGGCATTGACCACGTAGGACAGATAGACATCGAAGTTGATTGCCTTCTCGGCATCCGACAGGTCGGCATATAAGTCAGAGAAGTTGTCATAACCATTGACTTGGTCATCCTTCATGTCAGTATCCTTCCTGTAGAACGTATATTGACACAACGGACGATAGACACTCGACGGCAGTCCGCTCTGGTCAGCCAACTGGCTGGGTTCGTAGTCGATGCTCTCCTCATATTCAGCAGTGCTGCTCCAGGTTCCGCCAGTAGCGGGTTGCTGGAACACGTGATAGGTCACAGTGATCAGGTTCGTCAGGAAGACATCGGCATAGATATAGTTGTTTTCTGAAGACCGGTTGTCGTATAGCAACTCACCACCCGTCTTCACATACAGGTAGTAGGAACCACTGCCACCAAGCGTATAGTGTTTGTCGTATGTGCGCAACTGTCTGTGTACGTTTCCTTGGGCATCAACCATATAGACCAGCGTCCAGTCGTTGTTGCTGGCAGTGTTGCTGACTGTGGGCTTGATGCTCGTCGTGACCTTTCCGTTGTCATTTTCCTTTGTCACATTGGTCTGTGGTATGCACAGGTAGTAGTCGGCATCGGTCTTAGCCTTGCTCACAATTTTGAACTGATACGGGTTGCCAATGAACTGCCACTTGCTATCGTCGGCTGCCTGCGTACCGCCACTGATGAGTTTATCATCAGTGTGTTTCTTGTGGAAGCTGTTCTTGGTTTCAAAACTCATGTTGTACCATGAGGGTACGGCTGTGGTAGAGAACAGCATGCCGTCAATCGTGTAAGGCACAAAAATCGGTGTCTCGGCAATACCCGTTCCTGCTCCCGGAGGATAGCAGGTGATCTTATTGTCGTAAGTGTTAGTGGTTCCGTCGTAGGTGGTATATGCGCCCTGATAGTTGCAATAGGAGCGGATGAGGTCGTCGGGCAGCGGGATGCCGGTAGCCTTACCTATCGTTCCGCTTGCCAACACCGTACCCGGACAAGCATAGGAGGGAGAAGACTCGGCTATGATAGTATTGCTGCTGGCATCGCGGACATAGAATCTATACTGCTGAATGGGTTGCAGAATGATGGTCTGCGTGGCAACACTATCAGTTTTAGTGAGATTAAACACCCATGTGTTCATCTTGGCCGAACTGGTCAGGTCAGTGACAGCCGACAAGTGGTCAAGGCGCGGAACAAGGCGCAAGTTGTTCAAGCTGTCCTTCAGTATCATGAAGGTGGCATTGGTACTCTTATAGACCACATTGTCGTAACCGATGGCAGAGGTGACACCAGCATCCCGTATTGAATCACCTAATACGAGGTTCTTATTGTCGTACGTAGAGACAGTGGAACCTCCCGAATTGATAGCAATCGTTTTAGCCTGCGTCTTGAAGAACTTCCCATTATCTGCATTCTTAATCTGAACATTGTACGGGTCAAAACTTTGATTGTCATCGGTATACTGTTCCTCTGTATCGGCCTTGCTCTTCGCCTCGCTTTGGGCACCTGTTTCTCCCTGATACAGATAGCCCATCTCCTCGTCTATACTGGTATTTCGCTTCAAATACCAAAGCATGTTGTTATTGATTTCACCAGTGATACTCAAGTTATCATCGCTACCTGAGATTGTAACGCCTTCAACACCTTCAATTTCGGTCTCATTTTTAGCCTTCGCGAACTTACCACCCTGCTTGATCAGCACAGGTGCAGCATGTCCCGATGCGTTATCATACAGATACTTGTACTCATCCTTAACTTCGTAGGTCACATACCAGTCACCCGGGTTTGTGGCATAGTTTTCAGGGTAGATGGTCAGGTCTGTGGAGGTAAATTCCTCTTCCTCGTTCTTCATGGCAGGGTCAGATACCTTGTATTTATGGTATCCCGTAGCCTTTGCCGCCTTTTTGTACCAGTGATAAGTCTTCACTGCAGGACTGTTGTAGGTTCGGATATAGTTGTCGTTGGCATTGTTGTCCGTACCATCGTTCTTGGTGTGTGTCTTAGCATCTGGCATCGCAGAACGGAACACCTCCCAGCCATGTTTGTCGAGAAGTACGATTGACGGCTTGAGTGAAATCGGAATCAGGTCAAACTCCTCGCCCACCTCAAATGTCTGGAACCAGTGGTTTTGGTATTCATAGCTCTTAGATCCGCCGTCAAGCGGTTTGCCGTTTGCCCATGCCGGATACTTATACCAACCCATGGTCTGCAACTCGCCATCGGAGGGCATTGCTGTAACCAAGTCTCCATCGACTTCACCAAAGAGCTTGCCTATCGTCTCGTAGTTCTTCCAATACTGCTCAAAGGAATGGAGCGTACGGTGCTCTGTTGTCTGTCCGTCGTTGATTTTTGCTGTCGTCACCAGTTTGTACCTACCCTTGCTTCCCAGTATCATGTATTCAGAGGGCACGGCATTGGCATTACCAAACTGAGCATGGGTAGTCACTCTCGGATCGTCAGTCACATTCGTTGTGATGACTTTCTTCGTGTCTGTATTATAATAGGTACGGAAATAGGTAAAGTACCAGGCGTAGTTGTCACCGGTTATCTTGTTGTGAGAGTTTTGGTATGAAACAATCTTGACGTGATAGGGGTCTCCACCCATCAGTCCCCAAGGGATACGAGTACGTGCAGAAGCACCTTTCTCCATTGTAGTATTGGCGAAAGCCTGGTTGTAAATATTCATACAAGCATCACCATTGGCGTAGGGAATTTCAGCCTTTCTCACCTCGTTCACTTTCGGACTTGCCAAGCTATGCGTACCATCGGTTATACCATTGCTGCCGTCTTCCTGTATGTATGAGTTCGGATTCAGGAACTTCAGCATGTAGAAGGAATGCTTGGAGGGGTCGATGATTTCTGATTTACCAGGATTGTTCTGAATGGTATCACCAACATTGACATTCAGATAGATTTCATTATCCACATCGTAGGTGACAAAGATATCATCCTTTCCGTCGGTGCTGCTAATCACTTCGCTCCTATTATCAGCTTGCGCATCTGCGAGACTACCGTAATAATAATAGGTGGACACCAACGGACTCTTAATGGAATTGGGAACAGCCAACCTCTTCACCTTGGATTGGGCACTTGTGACCTCGGTATGGTTCAAATCCACAATGTGGTAGGTGAGCGGTGTGGTGCGCAACTCGTCAAGCTGCAATTGCACGGCTGCATTGCCGTCGCCGAGCCAGGTGGAGGCAGCCAGACGCGGCTGCGACTCGTTCCAGTCGCTCTGGTCTTCACCCACATAGCCCCAGTTGTAGCGCAACTCTTCGGTGCCTACCGAGGCGGCACGCAGGATATATAGCGGGTTCTCAGCGGTCCAGTTGGGACTCTTCACCAAATAGTAGCGGTAAGGGGTGTGGCTGCTTGCCGACGTATTGCCCTGCAGGGCTGCCGCCTTGCTGCCAGTACCGAGGGTAATGGTGCCGGAGGTGCTTACGCCCGTGATGCTCTTCGACGAGGCGGCATCGTTGGAAACGAGGATGCCGTAGGGGTCGCTACCGGAGAATTTCCATCGGTATTCCGTATTCTCCGACTCATCTTCTGTGCCTACGGTCACGTCGCTGTCGTCGCCTGCACCCTCCTGATACTTCAGGTAATTACCATTGAGTTGCATGGTGTAGCGTGCCGTAGCGTCGTTCAATTTCAGGATGGTGTTCGAAGAATTGTAGCTATAGCCTACAAAGACATCTTCACCGGCACCGAAATCGCTGATATTAATATAGCTACTGCTGCCGTTCTTGGCATCATCGGCTGTCTTGTGGTAGGTATAGCTGCTCACCAGCGGGGAGTTGATTTCGAAAGGCACTTCCAGCGTTTCGGTATCGCTGACAGGAGCGTAAGCCGTGGCACGGGTGGTGCCGTCGCTGCCCACAACGGTATATTTCCGGTTCTTCAGGGCATGGAACTGGCACGTACTTCGGTTGCCACTTTGGCTGACGACATTGGTTTCCTGCTTTCCATGAAGGCGCAGGTGGAGCGATGCCACATGGTAGTTGGCATCAAAGTTACTCATCCAGTCTGGTTCGTCCTTTTCTTTGTTAAGCACAAACCACATCAATCTAGGATCGGTTCCAGTTCCCGACAGATAGACATACATCGGCTCGCAGGCTGCTATCTGCATGACGCCATTCATACGGATGAAGTAACGCTGCACGTATTTATCGGAGACTTCATCAGTAGCAAGTGTCAGGTGGATGTACTGCTGCGTTTCAGGTGTAAAGGGGAAGTTTTTCTCTTGAATACCCGTCAGCACCTTCGAGCGGTCGCTCAGGTTGATGATTCGCAGGTCGTAGGGGTCGGGGTGGCCGAGGCTTGCTTCGTAGTTGTTGGTAGCATTCTGGGTACCGTCATAAATCCATTTGTAAGCGGCAGTGTTCTTAATGGCATCGGTCAGGTTATTCGTTTCGGAGTTGTCTGTGCCATTGTATATCTTCGTCAAGCTATGGGTGACGCGGATTGGCTCGTCGGCAGAAGGCTCAACAGGACCGACTGTGGCGTTTTTAGAAGACTTGGGCGTGGTAAACTTCGGGCTTGTCGCCGTACTGTAATACACCAGACGGTCGTTCACCTGCAGGTTGTAGGCTACCTTACCATCGATACGAACTACAGTGCCCTCGGCATCGGTGATGGTCGATGTGGATGTGTAGTCGTAGCGCACAAACACGTCACCATCTCCCGACAGGTTCACATTGGTGTTCAGAGGCTGCGCACCGTAGGTCGATTGCGCAAGTTCTGCGCCATAACGGGCATCACGCTGTGCATCCTGCAAGGTGAGGTAATAGCGGAAGTTCGTGGCATAAGGTGTACGCGCACGCGATGGAAGATCCGGCTTAGCAGTTGTTCCCTTCACCATAAAGCAAACTTCACCCTTGTTATTCACAATGTGATAGACTGTGTTGACAGCCCACATCTGTGTAACTCCTGCTGACATGAGCAGCAAAAGAAGGATTCTTTGCGTAAAATTCCTCATATTCATCGTAAATTTCGAGTTTTTCATAAACTTTAAACTTGAATCTATGCTAAAGTATAGCAAATTATTACATTCATATTGAGTTCTTCCAAGATAATAGTTAGCCTATTAGATGGCAAATTTAACACATTGCAACCAATCCACCAAATATTTTAATAAAAAAATGTGTAATAGTTTTTTTTTTCTTTTTCTATGACATCTCAAATGTCGCAAACGGCATTATCGGCACAAGATGGCACAGACTTGGTCTTGAAAATCACGACCTACCTTAGCCTTGGTGATGCCTTGGTTGATGATGGAAAAACAGAGATGATGGCCGTTGGAGGCGGTGCAGTAGCCTGCCAAAGCACTGACACCCGTAACAGTACCAGTCTTGGCATGAACATTGCCTTGCGCCTTAGTACCTTTCATGCGATTTTTCAAGGTTCCATCGACACCGGCGATGGGAAGGGAAGGATAGAATTTTTCGATGATTTCGGAGTTTTTCCATGCATAACGCAGCAACTTCAACTCCATATCGGGGGTGACATAGTTATACAAAGACAGTCCGCTGCCGTCGGCAACATGGATGAGCTTTTGGTCGGCAGATACAAAACTAATCCAATAAGCTTTTCCTGTCTCAATGTCGGCAGCTGAGAGATGCCACTGGTCGTAGGCAAAGGTGTTCGTGAGGGCTGTCATCATCAGCACCACCAACATCATCACCTTTGAGCATGACTTGCCCAAGAACATCTTTCCTGCTACACAACAATCATTATCCAACTGCTGGATACCTTCGTGTATTCTCATCATTTTTATCAATTTGAGTTTCAATAGGGATCGCGTAATACGGCACAAATGTAATCATAACGTAGCAAGTATGTAAAACATAAGTCGTTAAAAAAAACTAATTAAGAACGATTGTTAGCTTATTGAGGGGAAAGGAAAGGGGATGAAGACAATAAGCGACAACTTTCAGCGTTAGAAAAGAATGATGAGACAATTGGCACTTTTCATAGCTGGCGTGTGCGCAACGGTGGCGACAGCCCAGGAGCGCACGGTAGAGAACAGACCGTATACAGACCTGCGACGGTTCCACTTCGGAGTCTTCGTGGGTGCCCACCTTCAAGACATTGAGCTCAACAACATCGGTCCGCAGACGGTCACCGCCGAGGACGGGACGACACGCCAGGTGCTCATCACTGCCGACCAGGACCGATGGGACCCAGGCTTCACCGTCGGCGTGCTGGGTGAGTTGCGGCTGAACACTTATCTGCAGCTGCGGCTCGCACCCGCCATGTACTTCGGCAACCGCCACATCACCTACCTGAACCACACCGACAAGGGACCCGACGAGCAGCCCATCACCATGCGCCAAGACTTGAAGACAGCCTATATCGCAGCTGCGGTGGAACTGATTGCTGCTGGTCCGAGGTTCAACAACCACCGCCCATACGTGTTGGCTGGCATCAACCCTATGATCAACCTGTCGGGCAAGGACGACGACATCTTGAAGCTCAAGCGCGTGGACACGTTCCTCGAACTGGGCATCGGCTGCGACTTCTACCTGCCGTTCTTCAAGCTGCGCCCTGAACTGAAGTTCATGTACAGCCTGACCAACAGTTTCGACAGCAAGCATGTCAACAACCTGCGCGATGCCAACCTGCTGCCCTACGCCAAGTCTATCAACGAGAGCCGCACCAAGATCATCGCACTCACCTTCTACTTTGAATAAGAAGACCCCCTGCCCCTCAAGCCCCTCGCCCCCCTAAGGGGGGAGGGGAGAAAAGCCTACCCCACCCCCTGCCCCCGCCCCCCCTAAAGGGGGAGGAGAGAAAAGGGGAGGAAGGGAGGAATCTTATTTTTCGATGGAACTGAGGATTCTGACACCATTTTGTGACAACGGTACGACGACAGTCTCACCCTTGTCTGACATCAGTACGCAGTTACGCTGCTTGGTGTTCAGCCGGTGCAGGTTCCTGAGATTGATGATGGTGCTGCGCCCCGTGCGCACAAAGTGGTAGGGAGTCAGGCGCTTCTCCAGCTCTGACAGGCTCTCCAGCACCGTGTCCTGCTTGTCGAAGAGCACGACGTCTACATAGTTGCCGTTGGCACGTATATAGGCAATCTCCTCCATGTTGACATACATCCTTCCCGTTGCCGTGCGCAACGTCACCTTGCCGTCGGCTTCCATCGTCAGCTCGTCGGGCAGGGCTTTCGTCAGCTTAGCTATGGCTACCGCCAGCTCACCCTTGTCTACGGGCTTCAGCAGATAGTCTACCGCCGACAGTTTGATGGCACTCATCAGGTATTTGCGGTCGGCATACGCCGTGGTGAAGATGACATGTGGCAACGGCATCGCAGCCTTTAGCGCATCAAGCAGTTGCAGGGCATCCCTTCCTTGGAGTTGTATATCGAGAAACAGCACGTCGGGCTTGTTTCGCGTGATGCTGTACAAGGCGTCGTCATAGCTCTCGCAACTGTCTACCACTTCTATCTGGTTGCGAAACACCTCCAGTTTCTGCAAGAGCGACAGCCGGGGCAGCCTTTCGTCTTCCACGACAATAGCAGTCATTTTCCTCTTCATCTCTATACGTATTTAAAGTTTAGCGGTATCAGCATGGTGAAGACCGTTCCGGCAGCCTTCCCCTCATCGTCATACAGGTCGGTAACGTGTTGGCTGATGGGTTGTTCGTTGCTCTGATTGAACAGTTCCACCTGTTCCAACAGTATCTTCAGTCCCTGCTTGGTCGTGTCACGGTTCAGCCGCGAAGCCTCCTCACGCCCCACACCGTCGTCTTTCACCGAAACCTCGATGAAACCAGCATTTTCTGAAGACTTACGGATGGTGACGGCGATGTGACCACCCTCGGCTTTGTGAGTGATGCCGTGCTTGATGGCATTCTGGCAATAGGTATGCAGCAGCATGTTGGGCAGCAGCACGTTGCGGTCTACGTCGTCGTCGACAGTGATGTCATATTGCAGGCGGTCACCATACCGCAGCCGCTCCAGTTCCAGATAAGTCCTGACATCGTCCACCTCCTCTTCCACCGTCCGTGCCGGACGATCAATGTCAACCAATACTCTGTTGTTGAAGTCGGCATAAAGCTTCAGGTATCGGGTAGCCTCGTCAGCCGAGTTGTTCATGACATAGTATTCTATGCCTGCCAGCACGTTGGCATTGAAGTGAGGTATAGCCTTCAGGCGTATGGCATTCACCTGCAAGTCTTTCTGCCGTTTCTCGCGTTGCAGCCGCAGCAAGGCTTTCCGTGCACGATGCTTCTCATAGCGTCTGGCTATGAACCACACGAAGAGTGCTGCCACGAGTGCTCCCAACGTCAGCACCCACCAGTGTTGCCACCAACGGAGCGGAGCTGGAACAACAGTCGTTTCCTGATTGTCCGACAACAAGTCTTCTGGTTTGAACGAAGTCATCTCTTCCAGTCCTGCCACCCAGATGGTGCCGTCGGCTGTCTCTGCCATCATCGCCTTCAGGGGTTCCACCATCGTGAAGCCGTTGGTATGGTCGAAGAACTGAATGTCGGAGAGCTGTGCCGCAGTCTCGGTAGCCGTGGCGTGTTTCTCATGGGTGTCCTGCTTGTCGAACGCGATGCGGCAGACGAAGAGTCCGTCGATGACAGCCACGACGAGATAGCCGCGTGGCGACAGGTGCACCGCTCGTATCTCATGTCCTGCCAGCTGTGGCAACTGTCGGTTCAGGTCTTCCACCTTCCCGTTACGAATCAGGAAGAGCGAGTCAGCCGATGAAAAGACGATATTTCCTCTGTTGTCACCCTCCATTGCCGTGATAATCAACTTCTGGGGATAGTCTACCTTGCGAATAGAGAACCGTGCTCCCAACTTATTACTTATCACGCTATCACTCATCCCCCCGTTAACAACATACAGCCCCGTGCTGGCACCCACCCACAGCTGTCCCTGAGCATCCTCAGCAGCAGCCCAGGGGTGCAGGATCTGGGTCGTTATCGTGTCGCATTGGCCGCTCTCAGGATTATATGCTGTCAGCCCGTGGCGTGTTCCCACCACGAGAAGCTTCCCTTTCTTTGCCACAAACTGGTAGCGGTCTTTGGGCAGGTGGAGCCAAGACAGCCCATCGCCATTGATACAAGCCACGTCGCCATTGCCTGCCATATAACATTTTCCGTTCAACATGACGGCACTCGGCTGATAGAAGTTACCCTCCATCGTATTGAGGGCATGAGCGGTTCCGTCACGGCCATACCGCAGGATGCTGCCGTTCAGCGTCCCCATCACCAGCTGACCGTCGCCCCTTACAGCCATACTCCGCACGATGTCGTTGGCATCTGCCAGCCGGTGGTTCACGAAGTTGCGGTGGAAGAAGCAATAGGCACCCTGATAGGTGGCTGCCCACAGCCGGTCCCACCGGTCAACAAAGATAGCCTTGATCATGTTGAAGCCTGACACCAACCGCCTGACGGTTCTGCCGTCATACTGGTAGATGGTATGTGAATCGGCTATCAGCAGTTGTCCCTTACCACTCTGCCGCACATAAAGTCCATAGTCGGGAGCTTCGAAAGCATAGGCGATCTTCAGACGCATTTTTCCCGATGAAATCGTATAAATACCATCCTTGGCAAAGGCATAGAGGACACCTGTCGAGCGGATGAAAGAAAAGACATCACTTTTCATGGTCAGCCGACGGGCTATCCGCTTCTGCCCCTTCCCCAAAGCCGGTTCTATGATGAATACTCCTTTAGAGGTCGGCACATAGATGCCTGTGGTGTCGACATACAGCTTACGGTCGGGCTCCATCAGGTCGAAGAGCCCGCACCTCATCACCGTCTCCATGCCCGTTTCCGTCACACGGCAGAGCCTTCGGTGACGCTCCAGCGAGTCTTCCAAGATCACCATCGGCGACGGCAGGTCTGTTGCATTGAAGTTGTTCAGCAGCCAGTGGCCACGCTCGTCAATCTGTCGTTTCGCTATCTGCTTGTCGTCTACGAGCCACTGGCGGCGGAAGTTCATGGCACGAGCCTGACCATCCACCTCGATGAAACCGACGACATTCTCCCTTCTACCTTTCAAAAAGGGGGTGAACGAGAGACCATCGTAGCGCACAAATCCCGACAGTGTGCCGATATAGATGTAGCCACGGCTGTCCTGCCATACCGTCTCCACCTGCATCTGCGGCATCCCGTCGAGGGTGGTATAGCGGCGGTAGCTCAGTTCGCTCTTCAGCAAAGGCTCCTGGGCAAGTCCACTCACCACCATCAAGCTGCACCAAATCAACAGAAACGCTTTCTTCATGCTTGCAAAAATACAAAATATATTACACATACAAACCATCAACAGCAAGCACATGACATTTTTTTTCGTTCATCATCCGAAAACGCCCGTTCGTCACTCCCAGCACTATGTTCGTAAAAAAGTCATCTTTCCATACCTGCTTTTTTCTCCTTTTCCTTTAACTTTGTTGCCAACAACCACCAAAAAGCGACCTCTTCAAGGTTGAACCTGCCTGAAATCTGAATAACTATAATATACCAAACCGATGAAAAAGACCTTTATCCTAACCTTTTTGATGCTACTGAGCGGCATCGCAGCAAGGGGTGCCACCATCGATGTGGACTCCCTGCGCTACACACTGAACGATGACGGTACGGCAACCGTCAGTTCGTGTCTGTACCTGTCAACATCCGAAATCACCATTCCGCAGACCGTCAACGACGGCACGCAGGACTATACGGTGACAAAGATTGGCGACAATGCCTTCTATGGCAAGTCGTTTGTCACTTCTGTCACGTTCCCGTCGACGCTGACCACATTTGGCAGATACTCGTTCTCCAGAACGGGTCTGACCTCTGTCGTGATTCCCGAAGGCGTGACGACGCTGACGTTCGAGCTCTTCTCCTACTGCGACCAGCTCACCTCGGTGACGATTCCAGAAGGCGTGACCACCATGGAGCGCGGCGTGTTCTACGAAGACGACCTTTTAAACGGGGTGGTGTTACCCTCCACGCTGACCACCATCGGCTTTCATGCCTTTGGCAGGTGCATTGGTCTGACATCCATCACCGTTCCAGCCAACGTCAGCGTCATTGATGAGTATGCGTTCCAGTACTGCTCAAATCTGGAAACCGTCGACTTGAAGCCCCAGACAATGACCACTATCGGGCGAAATGCCTTCGACTCCTGTGAGAAGCTTACCGCCTTCCACGTGCCAGAAGGCATCACCACCCTCGGACAAGATGTGTTCTACGGATGCAAGGCGATGCAGGAACTGTCGCTGCCCTCGACGCTGACATCCATCGGCTACCGTACCTTCTATAACTGTATCAGCCTGCCGTCTGTCACCATCCCGGAAGGAGTGACCACCATCGGTAATGAAGCCTTCCGTTATTGTAAGCTGCTTGGCGGCGACATCACGCTACCTGCCGGTCTCACCTCGCTCGGTTCCTATGCTTTCGCTGGGTGCGAGAACGTGGAGAGGGTCACCTTCTTAGGCAACAACGACGTGACAATGCCCGGTGAGTCGCAGTTCTCTTCGATGAAGAAACTGAAGAGTGTGAAGCTGCCCGACAACCTGAGTACCATCACCACCAGCATGTTCTTCGGCTGCAATCAGTTGCAGAGCATCGACCTAAGCCGTCTGACTGCCACAGTGATAAGCCCCTGGGCGTTCCGTCTGTGTCAGGCACTGGCTTCGGTTCAGCTACCGCCCGGAACAGCTACCATCGGAAATGAGGCTTTCGCTTATTGCGAGAACCTGACCGCCATCAGTTTCCCTTCAACACTGAAGAGCATCGGAAACAATGCCTTCGACAATAACAACCTGACCAGCCTGCAACTGAACGACGGACTGGAGACCATCGGCAACTATGCCTTTTCTGGCAGCAAAGACCTCTCGGCATCTCCCGTCGTCATTCCGCAGAGCGTCACCAGCATCGGAGGCAATGCCTTCTACAACTGCGACCAGATGACGAGCTTCACCTTCCCGGAGTCTCTCACCACCTTAGACACATACGTGCTTGCTGGTTGTGACAACTTGCAGACGGTGGTCTTCCCCCGCAACATGACCACCATCCCACGAAGCACCTGCGAAGGCTGCAAGCGGCTTGCCAACGTGACATTGCCGGAAAATGTGGTGACCATCGGCCTGCAAGCCTTCTACGGAGCAACCTCACTGCCAGCCATCACCCTGCCTGCTACGGTGAAGACGATAGAAGACAATGCTTTCCGGGATACCAACATACCTTCGCTGACTCTCAACGAGGGACTGGAGACCATCGGAGCGAGTGCCTTCTACAACTGCGACCGGCTGAAGACGCTGAACATCCCCTCCACAGTGAAGAATATAGGCAATTATGCCTTCTACAGCTGTGACTCCATTCTCACCGTCACCTTCCCCGAAGACATGACGGCACTCACCACTATCGGCACCAATCTTTTCGCCTATAACAAACAGTTGACGAAGGTGACGCTGCCGAAGACAGGCATGAGCACCATACCCAACAGCATGTTCCAGGAATGTGATCGCCTTCGCAACATCCAGCTGCCAGCCACCATCACCAGCATCGGCGACCATGCCTTCTACAGCTGCGACTCCCTGCAGACCATTTACATCCCCGACGGCGTAAAGAGCATCGGCTACGAAACCTTCTGCTACTGTAAAGGACTGCGCTATGTGCGGTTGCCCGAAGGACTGGAAAGTATCGGACAAAGCTGTTTCGGCTATACCGAGAAGCTGCCCTTTATCAATATCCCCTCTACGGTGACGAGCATGGGCAACTGGGCTATCCACACCACTGCCAACTCGTCGAACACCAACTTCAAAAGCGTCGGCATCATGGGCAGCACCATGCCGGGTACCAAAGACCACGTGTTCTGGCAATATCAGCCGGCATTCAGCCTCTTGGTACCTGCAGGACAGGAGAGCGACTACCAAAACAGCACTTCTTGGACTCCCGATGCCACCGACAACCGCACCATCAAGGGCTATCCTGCCGAGAAGCAGACGCTCACCCAAGACCTCATCCACCTGTCTTGCTTAGATAAGGAGAGCTACAAGAGCGGCAGTCCGGAGGCTGTATGGATAGACTGGTTCGAGGGCATGGGCAACTACCGCATCTGGTACACCGACGCGAAGGGCAACAAGACCACCACGATGCCGACCGAGAGCGGCGACTACACCCTCTCTGCCGACTTCGAGGAAGGGCCTTACTACAAGCCAGCCACCTTCGACAACATAGCAACCTTCAGTCTGAAGGAGATTGCCGACGAAGACTTTGCCCTGCTCTGGGACTTCTACAGCAAGACCTACGACCGCACGAAGCAGAAGAGTACGTGGACCGGTAGCGGCGGTGGCGGCGCACCAGCCAACTGGGGACTCATCGAAGGCGTGAAGGAGAGTGCCGTCGGCATCTTCGGTGTGAAGTGGAACAACGGCCATGTGGAGGAAATCAACTTCGGCACAGGCACCAGTATCTACAACCTGAATGCCGAAGAGACACCCGTCAGCCTCTTCGCCCTGCCACAGGTGAAGAAGATAGAGATTGCTGGTTGCGAACTCTACGGTAACATCAGCGACAAGGTGGAAGCGTGGCTTGCCGCAGGCAAGACGCTCAGTCCCACCCTCGAATACCTCGACCTGCAGCGCAACAAGTTAGAGGGTAATATCTCTACACTCGTGGGTGCACTGCCGTCGCTGAAGACGTTGGACGTACACGAAAACCGATTCTCCTCATTGTGGCCGGCATTCCCTGAGACGTTGGAGAATGTCAACATCAGTACGCAGACCATCACCGACATCACGGCAAAGCTCGACTTGCGCGACATGACCGATGAAGGCTTCTTCTCTACCCTGCCCTCTATCGTCTTCTACGACCCGGCAACGCGCACCTACGCCGATGACATCAAGGTCAACGTGCTGAGCCAGACCAACATGAGTTCGTTCACACTGAACTACAACGGCACTAACGACTTCACCGTCAGCGGTTACTGTACCTGGAAGGGAGCGAGCGGCGACGTTGTCAAGTGTTCCTACACCGACTCCACGAACAAGACCACCACGTTCAATGCCAACTTCTTCTATGACATGGGCGACGTGGACTTCAACGGACTCGTCAACATCAGCGACCTGCAACAGAGCATCAGCTACCTGTTCAAAGAAACTTACAGCAGCTACGCCCGCTACAACTTCAGCGCAGGCGACATGAATGCAGACAACGCCATCAACGTACTCGACATCGTGCCGCATGTAGACTTGCTGCTGAGCATGAACAGCCTCACCCCCAACCCCTCTCCAACGGGAGAGGGGAGTAGTCAGAGTAGTCGGACTAATCAGACAAGTCAGACGAGTCTGCCTGAACAGACTATGGCAGAGGCTTCCCTCTACCAGCAGGGCGGCAAGCTGATTCTGAAGACTTCGCGGGCTGTTGCCGCTATGGACATCTTTATTTCACCAGTGGACCATTTCACCACCTCATCCTTGCAAGGCATGACCATTGCCAAGAAGACGATGGAAGACGGGCAGCTGCACCTTATTATATATAACACGGCTGGCAAGACGCTGCCGACAGGAGAAACCGTCATCGGCACCTGCAGCACGACGGCTACCGTCACGGGAGCCATGCTGGTAGACGAAGAGGCACAGCCCATCAACACCATGCTGAACGACTCGGCGGCAACACCGACAGGCCTCAACAGCCTCACCCCCGCCCCCTCTCCAACGGGAGAGGGGAGTAGGAACATCTACTCCTTAGACGGACGGAAGATTGTGAATGGTTCATTGACCGATGGCACTTTGCCAAAGGGCATCTATATCGTGAACGGAAAGAAAGTGGTCATTAAATAAAGGAGGACACAAGATATGAAAACATTCAATATAACAAGACAAGAAACAAGAACGACGGAACAGAAGAACAAAGGAGCAAGAGACTGCAACTGGTTGCTGTACCTTCTCCTGACAACGGGATTCTTCATTCTTCATTCTTCATTCTTCATTCAAAGCGCCAACGCTCAACAGAGCAACGTGCTGAGCCTACAGGATGTGAACGGCATGCGCGGAAAGGTCATCTCCGTCCCCGTCTATTTAGATAACACATCGGAGATTGCCGCCCTGCAGTTCGACATCACCCTGCCATCAGGCTCACAGGTGATGTACGACTCCACGAAGGTCGCCGACGCACGGAAGGCAGACCACATCATCAGTGGTCAAAACAAAGGTAGCAACAAGCACCGCTTCATGCTCTACTCCCCCACCAACCAAGTGCTGAGGGGCAACAGTGGCAAGCTGTGCGACATCGTGTTCAAGATCTATACCGGTCTGCAAGACGACCAGACGTATGACATCAAGCTGTCAAACGTCGTCATGTCCGACCGCAATGGTGCGAACGTCTTCACCAACTCCACAGACGGTACACTGACGCTGACCACCTATCCCGACTTCGAGGTGAGCAACCTCGCTGTGACCCAAGCCGACATCACCCCCAAAGGAACGTTAGGCTTGAGCTGGCAGGTCAGCAACATCGGCGAGACAGCTGCCACCGGCGGCTGGAAGGAGAACTTCTACCTCGTCGGCGACAACAATACCGAACTGTTCATCGGCTCCAACAGCTTTGAGTCGACGGGGCTGGCACCCGGAGCCAGCGTCAGCCGCAACATAGAACTGACGCTGCCGGAGGTGCTGAGCGTCGAAGGAGCCGTCAAAGTGAAGGTCAACCTCAAGGGAAACTCCGACAGCGGCGAGCGTTCCGAGGCTGAATGGAACAACACCGCCACGCAGGAGACAGGCGTAAGCATGGTGAAGACCATGCAGCTGGTGATGCCAGAGACCGCCATCGCCGAGAACAAGGGCAGGAATGTGCGGCTCAGGCTGAACCGCAGCGGCAGCCGCACAGCCGAAGAGACGTTCACCCTCGCCTGCGACAAGCCCGACCGTCTGTCGGTACCGGCGACGGTGACCATCAGCAAGAACCAGTCGGGAGCCTACTTCTACGTGAATGTCGTCAACAATGACACCTACGACAACGACGACGACGTGGTCACCATCACTGCCACGGGCACCGGCTATGCTGCTGCAACGGGACAGCTCACCATCGAAGACGATGAATATCCCGACATGCAGCTGCAGGTATCGAAGAGCGAACTGAACGAAGGTGAGACCTTCCAGCTCACCGTCACCCTGCCGAAGGCAGCCAAGACCGACACCCAGGTGAAGTTCACCGCCGAGACTCCCAAGCGGTTCACCATGCCCTCGTCGGTGACGGTAGCCCAGGGGCAGACCTCAGCCAGCGTAGACGTGGAAGTCATCCAGAACGACCTGCCTGAGCTTCAGCTCTCCACTGCCTTCTATGCCACCGCCGAACGGTACTACAAGGCAGAGTGTATCGTCCTCGTCAACGACAACGACATGCCGGAACTGGAGCTCGTCCTCTCGCCGACACAGGTCAGCGAGGGTGCCGGTCCTTCGGCAATCATGGCGAAGCTGCTCCGCAAGTCGCATGCCGACAACGACATCACCATCGTCATGAGCGACGACTCACAGGGTGACATCTACTATTCGCAGAAGCGGTTCACGATGAAAGCAGGCGTCACTACCGCTGAGTTCGCCCTCGGCGTGGTGGACAACGTACAGAAGGAAGGCGACCGCACGGTGAACATCTCCGCCGGAGTCTATGTGTCCTCCTGCAACTGTGCCGCCTCCGGCACCACCGTCGGAGCCTCTTCCGTAGCCGTCACCATCCTCGATGACGACGGTCCTACGCTGAGTGTGAGCAGCAGTTCGTCATCCCTGTTGGAAGGAAAGACCGATGCCACCGTGCTCACCATCCGCCGCAACACAGGTACTGCGGGCACCACGACGGTGACCCTCAGCACCGACCAGGACAGCAGCCTGAGCTATAGCCACACGGCAACCATCGCCGACGGGCAAGAAAGTGTCACCATTCCCGTGAGCGTACTGAAGAACGATGTTGCCAACGACGAGCGCACAGTAGTCTTCACCGCCACTGCCGACGGCTACACACCAGGCACCTGCTGGGCACTTATCACCGACCAGACCATGCCCGACGCCACGGTGGAGGCTCCGCAGCTGGCATCCGCAGAGATAGCCGCTGCCGGTTCAGCCGAAATCTCCGTCAAGGTGAACAACATCGGCAACATCAACCTGCCTGCACAGACGAAGGTGAACCTCTATATGGGCAGCACCTTGCTGACCACCCTCTATACACAGAGCGCCATAGCTCCGGGCGAGAGCGAGACCATCACCAAGCAGACAGCCATGCCCGACCTCGCCGGCGACTACCAACTGAAAGCCATCGCCAACGAAGAGAAGACGGTGAAGGAGCTGGTCTATGTGAACAACACCTCCAAGGCGACCGCCTTCAGGCTCGTCCCGTCGTTCACCGCCACCGTCAGCGTAGCAAAGGACACCTACCAGCCAGACGAGCCGGTAGTCATCAGTGGTACCTCGACAGGCAGCAGTGTCAGCAACAAGACCGTGGAGGTATACCTCATCCACAACAACGTGCGTGACGTGCTCACTGCCACCACCGATGCCACTGGCCGCTTCAGCGTCACCTTCGAGCCGAAGGGTGTCGCCGGGCACTACGTCGTAGGTGCCTGCTACAGCGGTGAGAACCTGCGCGACGAGCAGGCAGCCTTCGACATCTACGGCATGCGCCGCACAGATACGAGCTACCTGAAGTATGAACCCAGCGTCGGCGTACCCTACACTGCCAACATCAGCATCACCAACGCTGGTGAACTGCCCCTGCACAACATCAACATGGAAGTCGTCTCGTCGGGTGACAACATCGACGTGGCAGTAGACAAGATTGCAACCCTCGCCGGAGGACAGCGTGCCAACCTGCCCATCACCCTCACCGGCACGTCGGCAAGCACCGGTGACGACTGGCAGCAGCTGAAGGTGCGCTTCACCTCGGATGAAGGTGCGTCGTTCGACGGCATCATCTACTACTACAACCGCGTGGCAACGGGCAAGCTGCGTGCCAGTGTCACCGCCATCAACACCACAATGGTGAAGGGCAGCCAGCGCGACTACTCGTTCGACATCACCAACACGGGCTACGGTACGACGGGAAAGGTCAGCCTGTCGCTGCCCGAAGGGGCGTGGATGACAGCCGTCACGGGCAAGGAGATGAGTCCGATGGCATCCACCGACACGGCAACCATCGTCCTGCGCTTCACCCCCACCGCCGACATGCAGCTGAACGTACCCGTCCGCGGCACGATAGGCATCAACTGTGAGAACGGTCAGGGACTGAGTCTTCCGTTCAGTGTGGAGCCTGTCTCCGACAACCTTGGCGAGCTGGTCGTTGACGTCTGCGACGAATACACCTACTACACCGAAGAGGCTCCCCACCTGAAAGGGGCTGTAGTGAAGGTGACACACCCCACGACGGGGCGCACCATTGCCGAAGGTGTGACGGGCGACGACGGAAGGTATGTTGCCACGGAACTGCCGGAAGGCTGGTACACCGTTGCCGTCTCTGCCGACAAGCATGACAGCTACCGCGGCAACGTCCTCGTAGACCCCGGCAAGCAGACTGTCAAGGTGGTGAACCTGAGCTATCAGGCAGTCACCATCAACTGGGAAGTGAAGGAGACAGAGGTGGAAGACAAATACGAGATTGTCACCACTACCACTTTCGAGACGCACGTTCCCGCACCTGTTGTCGTCATCCGCGGACCGGAAAAGATTGACGGTGATGCCATGCTCGACGGCGAGTCGCAGTTACTCTACTACACGGTGACCAACGAAGGACTCATCAATGCGAAGAACTGCGTCTTCAGAGGTCCTGAGAGCGACAGCGAGTTCACCTTCGAGACCCTTGCCAACACCGGTCCTTTCGACCTGGCAGCCAACCAGTCGGTGCTCATCCCCGTGAAGGTGACGCGCCACATCGCATCCACCGGTGCCAGAGGAGAAGGCAACATGCTGACAGAAGCCACTGGCGGCGGCAGCACCGACAACGCCTTCACCCACTGTATGAAGAACCTCGGCGTGCTCTATGAGATACTCTGCGGTAAAGACCTGAAGAGCAACTCCGCCATGCTGACCCTCGCCGTGCGCTTCTGTGCGGCAGGTGTTACTGGAAGCGTTTATCTCGGTGGTGGAGGCCGTGGTCCCGGCTCGCCCGGCAAGGGAGGCAGCGGCTCCTACTATACTGGTGGTGGCTATGGAGGCTATATCACCAGTGACGATCCCTGCGACCCCGAACTGGCTAATACGAAGAAGACGGTTATGGACGGAATGATAGGTATGGCACCAGGTATGGGTGGCTGCTTAGGCTACGGACTGAATGCAGAGAGTCTGGCAAAGTCATTGGCAGCCGGTGACGATGCAGCTACAGCCGGCAGCGTATGCGAATTCGGTGCCTCTACAGCCACAACCTTCTCGCATCCTATCGCCCAGCCGTTCTTGGGATTCCTGTCCACGTGTGCCGGACTGTATGGCAACAATGCAAGACCTGACCTCTCAACCGGCAACAGCGTCACCTCTACACAGACAGATCTGATAAATAGATATTCATGGCTTGCTGGTTTCGCAGAGGCAGCCCGATGGTACTATCGGCAGATGTTGTGCTACAGGGAGGTGTTCCTTACCTACTACGGCGACGAGATATGGTTCAGCGTCGATGACGACACCCGTCCTCGGTTCTTTAAGAAGATCTGTTCCTTCGACAACTATGAGGATATCACCTACGAGAACCTCAAGTCTTACAAGCCTGCCTCGGTAACGGAAGAACAGGCGAAAGCCTTCATCGAGCGACTGCAGAACACCATCTTCAAGCGTGACAGCGAGAACAAGATAGACCTGCAATATATGCTCGACAATATTGTCACAGCCAAATACATCAACAGGTATGAGATTCCTATTTGGCGACCCAACCAGAAAAAGAACATCGCCCGCAAGAAGGCTCCTGCCACCACGCCCGACACCGTCGAACCATACTACGGCGACGACATCTACCCGGCGGGCGAATACTTCGTGGCTGCCTGCGACCAGGTGAAAGCCGACTTCAACGATGCCTCGAAGACACAGGCTGTCTGTGTGACCATCAAGCTGCAGTTCAAGCAGCAGATGGTGCTTACCCGCCAGGCGTTCCGCGGTACGCTGACCGTAGGCAACGGCAACGAGGAGACGGCAATGAAGAACGTGAAGTTGATGGTGACGGTGAAGGACGAGGAAGGCAACACGGCTACTGCACACGAGTTCCAAATCAACAACGAGAGTCTGGACGGGTTCACCGGCGACCTCAATGGCGAATGGGAACTGGCAGCAGGCGGAAAGGGTACGGCTACCATCCTCTTCATCCCGACGAAGTATGCTGCCCCGACATCAGACAAGCTCTACTCGTTCGGCGGTTCGCTGTCGTACCTCGACCCGAACACGGGACTGACCGTGACGCGCGACCTCGACCCGGTGACGCTGACGGTGAAGCCGTCGCCGAATCTCGACCTGACCTACTTCATGCAGCGCGACATCTACGGTGACGACCCGCTGACCAAGAACGTCGTTGAGCCTATCGTACCGGCTGAGTTTGCCCTGCTCATCAACAACGTGGGCTACGGCAATGCCACGAACGTGCGCATGACGACCGAACAGCCGAAGATTATCGAGAACGAGAAGGGGCTGCTCATCGACTTCGAACTGCTCTCCAGCCAGCTCAACGGCGGCGAGAAGACACTCGCCCTAGGCAGCAGCGTGCCGACAGACTTCGGTACGATACCCGCACAGTCGACCAGCTACGCCCAGTGGTGGTTCACCTCTACCCTGCTCGGACACTTCGTCGACTACAATGTAGAGGCAACCCACGTGACAAGCTACGGCAACGAAGACCTCTCGCTGCTCAACGACGTGACCATACACGAGCTCATCCGCAGCATCAACACGAAGGCTGCCAACGGGCAACCGCTGAAGGGCTGGCTCGTCAACGACGTCAAGGACAGCGAAGACCAGCCCGACATGCTCTACCTGAGCGACGGTACTACCGAGGAGGTATCCATCGCCACGGCGACCATGAGGATGACCTCGCCGACCACGGGTGAGCTGACCGTACAGCCAGGCACGAAGGCTTGGAACTACGGCAGCGCCTACGACCCGACGGCAGGACGGCAGAACATCGTCAGCATCACGCGCGACGACGGTGCCGTCGTAGACCTCCGCAACGTATGGCAGACCGACCGCACGCTGCGCGACGGCATGGATCCGATCACGGAATACCGCATACACCTTGCCGACAAGTTTACTGTTGACGGACAGCCACACACCTACACCATCACGTTCGAGCCTCGTCCGACCGAGGTACTGGCGGTGACGGCGGTGGAAGGACTGCCTAAAAACAACGAACTGACAAGGGAGGCCATCACCACCATGACGGTGAAGCTGAACAAACCCGTGCAGGCATTCACGGCAGAAAACGTCAAGCTGGAGTGCCAAGGCAAGAAACTCTTGCAGGAACCGACCATCACGAAGGTCGACGAACAGACATACCAGCTCAGCTACAGCTCGTTAGAAGGTGCCAGCGGCTATCTGGTGCTGACCGTCTACACGTCGAAGATGACCGACAACGAGGGCTACAACGGCGACAACGACTTCAAGACGACATGGATACAGTTCATCGACGGCAAGTGTACGCTGAACATGGCTGCCTCGCCGGTATATGGCGGAACGGTGACACCGGGCAGCAGCACGCAGGACTACGACACCGACGTGAGCGTGTCGGCAACACCTGCCGAGGGCTATGCCTTCAGCCACTGGGCGATAGAGGGCGAACCCGTCTCGGAAGAGGCTACGATGGACTACCACATCACCGACATCACCACGCTGACGGCGGTCTTCACACCGCAGATGTACAACGTCAACGTGACCTGCGACGAGCGGCAGGGATGGGTCAGCGGCATCGGCTCAGGACGCTACGAGTATGGCAGTACGCTGCGCCTCACGGTACAGCCAGCCCGATACTATACCTTCCTGCACTGGAAGGTGAACGGCGAGACGGCTGAGACCGCACAGGAACTGGTGATGACCATCAACGGCGAGACCACCGTTGAACCGATATTCGAATACACCCCACCAACACTGACGACGCAATACAACCTGGCTGAAGGCTGGAGCTGGTTCTCCGTGAACCCGCTCGACAAGTCGAAGCTCGACACCAGGACCTTGCTGGCACCCTTGGGTGACAACGTGGTGGAGATCAGAGGCAAGAACGGGTCGCTCATGCGCAGCAACGGCGAGTGGACAGGCGACCTGACGACGCTCGTACCGGGCGAAGCCTACCAGATACGCATGAAGGAAGCACAGGTGATGAACGTCAACGGTAATGCGGAATGGGCTGACGACAACAGCATCAAACTGAAACTGGGATGGAACAACGTGGCATACCTGCCTGCCGAGCCACTTGACATCAACGTGGCACTGACCAACTGGCAAGCCTGGGAGAACGACATCGTCAGGAGTCAGGACGGCTTCGCCATCTACGACGGAACGCAATGGAAGGGCACGCTGACCACCATGATGCCGGGCTACGGCTACCAGTTCTACTCGCAGACCGTGGCTACCTTCAGCTATCCTACGTCACCCATAGAGGAAGACATCACCAACGTGGCTGACTTCGACGGGGAGAACGTAGCCGACAACGGTGCAAGAGGGGCGATGGCGACGGGCACGACACCTGCCGGAAGCCTTGGCGACTACACGATACCGCGCCGACTCTATGCCGACAACATGTGCATCGTGGCTGACATCGACGACAACGGCGTCGTCAGCAACATCGACAGGTATGCCATCGGCGCATTCATCGGTGACAACTGCCGCGGTATCTCCCAGCTCATCGACGGCAAGTACTACATCACCGTCTATGGTGCTGACCAGGAGTCTGTCAACTTCTACGTCTATGACAGCGGCAAGACCATGTTCGTAGACTCGGAAGGCAACGCACTCTTCTCGGCTCTCCAGAACTGCCACCTCGACCAACCCACGCAGGTACACATCAGCACCTTGCCGACAGGCATCCAGTCGGTGGCTGAAGGTCAGCGGGCAATGGGCAACGACAGTGGAGCATGGTACGCTATAGACGGCAGAAAACTCAGCGGCAAGCCGATACTGCCGGGCGTCTATATCCATCAAGGCAGGAAAGTCGTAGTGAAGTAGAAATAAAGACAAATTTCGTCCTTGCGACGCAAGTCCTGTAAGTCACCGTGATCAAGTGACTTGCGGGACTTGTTTTTTATCAATACCCACCCTGTTCGGGATAAGAAAGACTGATACCCGTGCAAGTGGGTGATGTATATCTAACCTTATATCGAGCCAAGCGACACCGATAAGGGTTTCCCCTACAGAGAGAATAAAAAAAATAATACTACATTCTGCACTCGTTTTATATCATACTGAAAATCAGCATATTACGGACATAAAAAACGGAAATGTACCTACATTCAGGGGATTTAACATATACCACCGTTGCAAGGAGTACTTACTTGGAAGGCAAACACATAGTAGTTGGCGGCCAAACACATAGTAGTTGCATTCCAACGGGCTGTTTTCGGCAAAAACGCCCTTATTTGTTAACAACCGATAAAGAACGAATAGGTGTACAAAAAGCATATTTTCCCTGTTTCATGCTCTTCTCAGTGCATGAAACAGGCCATTCATTCTTAACGCTTAACTCTTATCCCTATGGGTGCTGAAAGGGTGTAAAAAGATGTAGGATATTTCACCGAAAGGTTTTGTATGCCGCTGTTTGTCAGCGACATACAATACCAATGTAGAATGTAGTGACTTTTACGAATTGCGCTGTATGCGATTTGATTCTTCATTTGTGCTGTACGTTCACCCGTTGCGCTCTATTTCTTCACCATATTGACGACGAGGTCGCCAATCCAGATGCCGTGCTTGCCGTTCTGGTCAACGGGGATGAGCTTTCCAGAGGCATCCTTGACGTGTTCAAGCTGCTTCAGGTAGGTGTGGGAGTGGCCGCCGAGGAAGAGGTCGGTGTTGCGAATCTTGGAGATGACGTTGTTGTCGTCGTCGCCGCCGAGCTGCCAGCCCAGGTGGGAGATGCAGATGACGAGGTCGCACTTCTTACGGTTCTTCAGCAGGTCGCCCATGGCGTTGCCCACCTTGACGGGGTCGAGGTACTTCACGCCGACACACTTGTTCACGTCTACCAGCCCTTCCATTTTGGGCGAAAGTCCGTAGACTCCTATCTTCAGCCCTTTGCGCTTGAGGATGACGTAGGGCTTGACGGTGCCCTCGACGGGCGTGCCCGTGAAGTCGTAGTTGGCACAGACGATGGGGAAGTTGGCAAGCCGGAAGATACGTGCCATGTTGTCGAGCCCGAAATCGAACTCATGGTTGCCGATGGTGGCGGCATCTACGTGCATGCGGTTCATCAGTCCCACCTCTACGTCGCCCTTGAAGAGCGTGTAGTAGGCCGATCCTTGCGAGAAGTCGCCGCTGTCGAAGTAGAGCAGGTCGGGGTCTTTCTGCCGCTCCTCCTGCAACATGGCGATGCGACGGAGGTAGCCGCCGCGCCCAGCCAGTGCGGTGTCGGCGAGGTTCGGGTTCAGGGGCAGGATGCAGCTGTGCGTGTCGTTGGTGTGGAGGATGTGCAGCTGCTTGGTCTTCTGTGCGGAGGCTGGCAGGAGGATGAGCACTGTCGCCAGCAGGACAAGTTGTATTCTTTTCATGACGTTTCGGTGTTTAAGGTACTGATTAGGGGTTGACGACCGTTATCCTGCCTTCGACGGCACAGTCTACGGACTGACCTTGGCGCATTTTTTCGCGGAAGTAGTCCATGATGTAGTTACGGACGTTGTTCTGGGCATCCTGCGGAGAGACGATGTCGGTGGCTGACTGGAAGGCGGTCATCTCATCGTTGCCTTGCGACAGATAGTCGATGGTGACGATGCGGTAACGGGCTTGGGCATCGATGTCCTTGCCGTTGACCTGGACGGAGAGCAGCTTGCCGTCGGGGGTGATCTGCATCACCACGCCGTGGCTCACGCCCTCGCCGCCACGGTGGGCTATCTGCTGAAAGAGCTCGGTGAGCTTCTGCCCCGTGAGGGTGAGGAAACATATCTTGTTCTCGAAGGGTGCCACGTCGACGACATCGCTGACGGTCACCTTTCCCTCGGCTAAGGCTGCCCGCATGCCGCCGACGTTGTAGACAGCCAGGTCGGGACTCTCGTTGAACTGTGTGGATGCCCACATCAGGATGTCGGGCAACAGGTTGGAAAGCGGGCTCTCCGGCCGGTCGGCAAAGAGGTAGCGTGCCGCCGTTCCCACCTGCGGACTCATGATGCTGTCTACCTGATGACGGTAGGGAGCGAGGAACGACAGCGCCTCGGCAGGCGGCGTCGCGTCGTATCTCTTGTCGATAAGGATGCGCGTGCGGCTCACCTCCCCCATCTGGTACGGGGTATGGCATGACGTGAGCAGCAGGAAGGCAACTGAAAGCCCAATGCCCCACGCCCTGCGACGACAGAATGGTGTGATACTTAATGTCTTGTTTTTCATACTTATTTATTTTTCAATCTTCAATTTCCAATTTTTTAATCTTTCAATCTTAATCTTTCATCTTTAATATTTAATTTTTAATATGTTGCAAAGATAGTACTTTTATCCGACTTGCACAGGTAAAAGGAAAACGTCTTTTTGTTAAATAACATTAAAAACTCAAGTATAAAGCTTGCCACCCGACTCCTAACTCCCAACTATTTCGTACCTTTGCATCCGCTTTCCGCGTAACCGCTGGCAGTGGAAGAGTCATTGGCCATGTTGCGTAGAGCAATTAACTCATAACAATTCAATAACAATGGATTTAATAAAAGTTGCTGAAGAAGCATTTGCGACAGGCAAAAAGTTCCCGGAGTTCAAGGCCGGTGACACCATTACAGTCGCTTACAAGATTATCGAGGGTTCAAAGGAGCGTATCCAGCTCTACCGTGGTGTCGTCATCAAAATTAACGGTCACGGCGACAAGAAGCGTTTCACCGTCCGCAAGATGTCTGGTACCATCGGTGTTGAGCGTATCTTCCCCATCGAGTCACCGAACATCGAGTCTATCGAGGTGAACAAGCACGGTAAGGTACGTCGCGCTAAGCTCTACTACCTGCGCAAGCTCACGGGTAAAGCTGCACGCATCAAGGAGAAGAGAGTCATTACTGCGGAGAAGTAATACCCACCCCCTTAACAGTATAAGAGGATGTGCCAGACGGCACATCCTCTTTTACATTTCAGCCTCTCCTCTCTCCCCCCTTAGAGGGCTGGAGAGCTTAACCTTTTCACATGACACTGCAATAGTTTCCCTTCCCCATCGCGCAGGTGCATACCACTGCCGTTGCAGTAACGGAACATGTTACAGCCGGCACAGTCGTCACGCTTCATCCACCGACGGTCACGGTACACCTGGAAGCGGTGCTCCCACACGTCCATGAAGTCATCTTCGTAGATGTTGCCTTGGTGATAGTCGGAACGAATGCTGGAACAAGCCGAGATGCTACCGTCGACAAGAACCGATCCGACGGTGATGCCTGCCTTGCAGAAGAAGCCATAGTCACGGACATCCAACTCGTATTCGCCAACGAAGCCTTCGCAACCGTAGGCTGTACGGATGAGTCCTTCGCGGCGGGTGGTGCGGATGAACTCCATCAGCTGGCGGAAGTGTTCGTCGGAAAGCAGCACTTCGGGTGTCGTTGCCGCCCTGCCCACAGGGAAGACATCGAGCAAGCGCCACGAAGGAACACCCTTACGGATGAGGAAATCACGCAACGCCGGCAACTCACTGAAATTGCGTTCGGTGGCACAGGTGACGATATCCCACACCACATTCGGCTCACGCCGCAACAGGTCGATGGCATCCGAGACGGCACGGAAACTTTCTTTGTGGCCTCGCATCCAGTTATGGTTTGCTTCCAGACCGTCAAGGCTGATGGTCATGGCGTGCATCCCCGCATCGGCCAGTTGGCGTAATAGCGCCGGGGTAAGGTACAGTCCGTTGGTAACCATGCCCCACGGGAAGCCGTGGTCACGGATGGCTTGGCAGCACTCCACGATGTCATCGCGCACCAACGGCTCACCACCGGTGATGATGACAAACACCTGACGCGAGTCGGTCTTCATGGCTATGCTGTCGAGAACACGGATGAAGTCGGCAAGCGGCATGTCCGGATGGCCTGCCACCGTCTTACAATCGCTTCCGCAATGGCGGCAATGCAGGTTGCAACGCAACGTACACTCCCAAAAAAGCTGATACAACGGATGGTCGGCAACGATCTGTTGCTGCATCTTCCGCTGTATCTCCAGTCCCAGACGTTTCCTCAAAGAGAGTCCGCGGTACTTCATCCTACTACTTTTTCTTGCCTTCTTCGGACAGGACGCCAATTTCCTTCTTGACCTTATCCTGCACTTTCCAAATGCTGTCCATCTTATGCCTGATCGTCTTCATCTGCACTTTCAGCTCTCCACGGTCAGCCGGCTGCCGCTCACGCATTTTCTGAACAGCCTCTTCCATCATGTTAGGACCACCATAGACACACTCTGCACGCCCGATATTCTCATAGGCGGAACGTGCCTTTTCCAACTGATCCTGCATCTGACGCATCTCAGCTTCCAGACGTGCATCTTCGCCATACAACTGATCCAGCCGAGCCATACGCTCCTGGGGAGAGAGCTTGGACGTAGAACATGAGCCGAAGCCAAGTGCAGCAAAAGCCATGGAGAGTGCCGACAGCAACAGCGGGGATTTCCATCTGATTTTCATTGTAGTTCGGTTTTTAGTTTTAACATCATGGCATGCACACTTTATGCAACACCACATTCATGTTGCAAACATACGACTTTTTTCTTATTTCACCAAGAAAACAAAAGAAAAACAACGCAATTCGCTTTGTTTTTCACTCACTTCATCATACCTTTACGAGGGAGCGTGAATGTACTTTCGTTCGGAAATAAAAATAAAAGCAAGCTTTCATTTTGTATTTCACTCACTTAATCGTACCTTTGCATTCAAAGTATAAAACTGAACAAGCAATGAAAGAATTAGCACTCAAGTACGGATGTAATCCGAACCAGAAGCCTTCACGTATCTACATGGAGGAAGGCGAACTCCCTATCGAAGTGATTAACGGTCGTCCCGGCTACATCAATTTCCTGGATGCGCTCAACTCATGGCAGCTGGTCAAGGAGCTGAAGGCTGCCACCGGGCTGCCTGCCGCTGCCTCGTTCAAGCATGTAAGCCCCGCCGGTGCCGCCGTGGGACTGCCCTTGAG
Source organism: Prevotella sp. UBA2746 (assembly GCA_002353555.1). Lineage (GTDB taxonomy): Bacteria > Bacteroidota > Bacteroidia > Bacteroidales > Bacteroidaceae > Prevotella. The sequence goes on from DEJO01000011.1 coordinate 72,942, forward strand.
CGACACACTGAAGAAGATTTACTTCGTAGACGACGTGAAGATAGAGCTGTCACCACTGGCTTGCGCCTATGCACGTGCACGCGGTGCCGACCGCATGTGCTCCTATGGTGACTTCGTGGCACTCTCTGATACCTGCGATGCTGCCACGGCAACGCTCATCAAGCGTGAGGTCAGCGACGGCGTCATCGCTCCTGACTATACGCCGGAGGCTATCGAGATTCTGAAGGCTAAGCGCAAAGGTACGTACAACGTCATCAAGATAGACCCGGACTACGTCCCCAACCCGATTGAGCGCAAGCAGGTGTTCGGCATCACCTTCGAACAGGGACGCAACGAAATCAAGCTGGACGACCCGGCTCTGTTCGAGAACATCCCGACGAAGAACAAGACCTTCACCGACGAGGCACGCCGCGACCTCATCATCGCCCTCATCACCCTGAAGTATACACAGAGTAATTCGGTATGCTATGTGAAGGACGGACAGGCCATCGGCATCGGTGCAGGCCAGCAGAGCCGCATCCATTGCACACGCCTCGCCGGACAGAAGGCTGACATCTGGTGGCTGCGCCAGTCGCCGAAGGTGATGAACCTGCCGTTCAAGGCTGATATCCGCCGTGCCGACCGAGACAACACCATCGACGTATACATCAGCGACGAGTATGAGGATGTGCTCCGCGAAGGTACCTGGCAGCAGTTCTTCACCGAGAAGCCGGAAGTGTTCACTGCAGAAGAGAAGAAAGCATGGATAGCTCAGAACACCAAGGTGGCTCTCGGCAGCGATGCCTTCTTCCCCTTTGGCGACAACATTGAACGTGCCCACAAGAGTGGTGTGGAATTTATAGCACAGGCTGGCGGCAGCATTCGCGACGACAATGTCATCGACACATGCGATAAATACGGCATTGCCATGACCTTCACGGGTGTACGCCTCTTCCATCATTAAACCCATAACGATGATGTCTGACTTCCAAGATATTCTCGAAAACGGCATCTCCTTCAAGAAAGGAGGCAGCGGACAGAAGCCTGCCGATGACAAGGTGCGTACGAAAGCGAAGAAAAAGAAGTATGTAACCGGTGCTCACGGCAGCGGATCTGCCTTGCAGAAAGCAAAATACCGTAATCAGAGGGCGAACCGGAAAAGGAGAGGGAGTTAAAGGGAAGTTAAAAGGGATTTATAGGGAAGTTAAAGGGAAGTTAAAGGGACGATAGCATTATCCCTGTAAGAATGCGCCCGCTATTAATGCCTAAGCGACGAGCTGAGAAGAAGTCGCCGACGTGGTCGTAGGTACAGATACCCGACTGACGGATATGAGACGCCGGAACTCCAGCATCCTCTAACTGCAACTGGTTGCAAAGCGGCAGGTCGAGATGCCATTTTGACTGTTGATATAGCTTTGCTATCGATTCCATGGGGAAAGCAGCCTGGCGGAAGGTTTCATACACCTCGTCGCCCACCTCAAAGTTCTTCAGCGAGATACCAGGGCCGATGACGGCTCGTAAGTGGGTGGGCAGGGTGCCGTAGGCGGCTGTCATCGCTTCTACCGTCTTCGCGACAATCCGTGCCACGGTACCTCTCCAACCGGCATGGATGGCTGCAACAGCATGATGTTGCTCATCGTAGAGCAGTACCGGGATGCAGTCAGCAGTAGAGACGGCTATGCAGACACCTGTAAGATGGGTCATCAAGGCATCCACGCCGTCAAGGTATTGTTGCTGTTTTTCCGATGAAATGGAGAAAAATGAATGGTCGATGGGGCGTATTTCCGTCTGATGAGTCTGATGCGGATAGACCAGCAGAGGCTCTGCTATACCCAACTCCTGACACAAGGCCGCCTTGTTGACTGCGATGTGTTCGGGAGAGTCCCCACAATAATGGTTCACATTAAACGAAGCGTAGTTGCCTTCACTCACCCCACCTTGCCGTTGGGTACTGAAGGCAACTACGTTTTCTGATATGGAATACTGGTAAAGGACAGGCTTCTTCATCATTCTTCATATTCAAAGTCTTCGAGGTCGTCAACGAACTCAATGTCATCGCCTGCCTCGTCGCCGTCCATGATCAGGATGTCTTCACCCTCGGCAGCCATCTCCTGAGTGAAGCTGCTCATATCTTTGTCGCGGTGTACCAGTGTGTCTTCCGAGGTAATGGTCTGCAACTTGTTGCTTTCGCTGTTGAGCTCCTCCCACAAGACATCCTTCAGCTCGTCCAGTCCCATACCTGTTACGGCTGAGATAAAGACCGTCTGCACGTCGTCGGGGAGCGTTTCTTTCAGCATCTCGACGAGTTCTGCATCCAGCAAGTCGCACTTGGTGACCGCCAACACGCGGTGCTTGTCCAAGAGTTCCGGATTGAAATTCTTCAGTTCGTTAAGCAGAATCTCATACTCCCGCTTGATGTCGTCGGTATCTCCCGGCACCATGAACAACAGCAACGAGTTGCGCTCGATGTGTCGGAGGAAACGTAAACCGAGACCTTTACCTTCGCTGGCACCCTCAATGATACCAGGGATGTCTGCCATGACAAACGACTTGTTGTCACGGTAGCCGACGATGCCAAGGCTTGGTTCCATCGTCGTAAAGGGATAGTTGGCTATCTTCGGACGGGCGTTAGACAACGACGACACCAACGTTGACTTGCCTGCATTGGGAAAGCCTACGAGTCCGACGTCAGCCAACAGCTTCAGTTCCATGATGACCGTCATCTCCTGCATAGGCTCACCGGGCTGGGCATAGCGTGGAGCCTGGTTGGTAGCCGAACGGAACTGGAAGTTGCCGAGACCGCCACGACCGCCTTTCAGCAACATGACGACCTGTCCGTCTTCTGACACGTCACAGACAAACTTCCCCGTTTCTGCATCGTAGACAACAGTACCACACGGCACATCAATATAGATATCCTTACCATCGGTACCATGACACTTGTCCCTGCCACCGTTGCCGCCATGTTCTGCAAAGATGTGACGCTGATAGCGTAGGTGCAGCAGAGTCCAGTAGTTGTGGTTGCCGCGCAGGTAGATGTTACCACCACGTCCGCCGTCACCACCGTCAGGTCCGCCGTTGGGGTTGTACTTGACGTGGCGCAGGTGCATAGACCCCTTGCCGCCCTTTCCTGAGCGGCAATGAATCTTTACATAGTCTACGAAGTTCGATTCTGCCATTCGCGTGGTTCCTCTTAACTTTAGCTCACATAAAATCGGGAAATTCCGGAAAGCCCGGAAAACCGGATTGTCTGGATAAGCTCTTAAATCTTATCAATCACCTCACAGATGCGACCGAAGATGTCGTCAACGCTGCCAAGTCCTTCTATATGGTAGTGGATGCCTTCACCTTCATACCAATCTATCAGCGGAGAAGTCTGGTTGTGATAGACATCCAGGCGCTTCTTGATGGTTTCTTCATTGTCGTCGGAACGACCACACTGCTGTCCGCGCAACAACAGACGCTTCATCAGCTCGTCTTCAGGGACGTGCAACTCTATCATGGCTGCAATCTGATGACCTCGTTCTGCCAACATCTTCTTCAAAGCCTCTGCTTGCGGGATGGTACGGGGGAAGCCATCGAAGATGACACCCTTATGTTCGTTGCCGAAGCTGTCGTACACACTGGCAAGGATGTTGACCATCAGCTCGTCAGGAATAAGCTGTCCCTGGTCGATGTATCCCTTTGCTGTTTTACCTAATTCCGTTCCGTTCTTGATTTCGTTACGGAGAACATCACCTGTTGAGATGTGGCCGAAGCCATACTTCTCAATCATCTTGTCGCTCTGAGTACCCTTACCGGCACCCGGAGCACCGAAAATTACAATATTTTTCATTGATTTATAGTTGTTATTCTACCAACGTATAGATGTCGCGAAGGTTGCGTCCTTGCTGGTCATAGTCCAGTCCGTAGCCCAAAATGAAGTCATTAGGTATCTTCATCGCTACATATTCTATATCCAAGTCTACCTGCAACTTGTCAGGCTTGAGCAGCAACGAACAGATGTGAATAGATTCTGGACGGCGTGTTCCCAAGGTTTCTACCATTCGTTTCATGGTCAGCCCCGTGTCGACGATGTCTTCTACGATAACGATGGTACGTCCGGAGATGTCTTCATTGATGCCAAGCACCTCTGTAATCTTGCCCGTTGAGGCTGTACCCTGATAGGAAGCCAACTTCACGAAAGAAATCTCACAAGGTATGGTAATCATACGCATCAAGTCAGCTGCAAAGACAAAAGCACCGTTCAGCACCGCCAACATCAGCGGATTCTTGTCTGCAAGGTCATGGTTGATGCGGTCGGCGACTTCTTTTACATGCTTCAGGATTTCAGCTTCCGGTATGAAAGTCTTGAAAGTTTTTCCTTTAATCGTTACTTTATCCATGGTCTTTATTCTTATTTTGGTGCAAAATTACAAAAAACTTCAAACTTTATACGCTAAACTATAAACTTTTCACTACTTTTGCACTCAGTCTATACACAACACATCCACCTTTAGCCTTTTTACCGGCGGATTACTTGCATTTAATATACGGAAATCAATGAAGATATTTACACGAACTCAAATACGAGAACTTGACAGATATACGATGGAGCATGAGCCTATCCGCTCCATTGATTTGATGGAACGTGCAGCAAAGGCTTTGACTGCAGCCATCACTTATCAATGGAGCATCAGGACACCCATCGTCGTCTTTGCAGGACCCGGCAACAACGGTGGTGATGCCTTGGCTGTAGCCCGTATGCTGGCAGAGAAAGACTATCAGGTCAGCGTGTACCTCTTCAACATCAACAACCACCTTTCCGAGGACTGTGTGGCAAACTGCCAGCGTGTCAAGGACTGTAAAAGAATCAAGGATTTCACAGAAGTAACGACACAGTTCGACCCACCCGTCTTAGAGGCTCAGACGCTGGTGATAGACGGTTTGTTCGGTTCAGGACTGAACAAGCCGTTAGCGGGCGGCTTTGCTTCTTTGGTAAAATACATCAACCAGTCACCATCCACCATCGTCAGCATTGACGTTCCTTCAGGCCTGATGACCGAAGACAACACCTACAACATCAGTGCCAACATCATACGTGCCGACATCACACTGACGCTCCAGCAGAAAAAGCTTGCTTTCATGTTGGCAGACAACCAACAGTTCATCGGCAAGCTTCGCATCCTGGACATACGGTTGAGTCAGGAATTTATGAAGAAGACTGAAGCAACATACCACATCCTGGAAGAGAACGACATCAGAGCAAAGCTGAAAGGACGCGACGACTTCGCTCACAAAGGGACGATGGGTAATGCACTGATTGTTGCAGGCAGCTACGGAATGGCAGGAGCATCGATACTGGCTACACAGGCTTGTCTCAGAACTGGCGTGGGAAAGGTAACCGTACACACGCCGAAAAAGAACTACGCCATTATGCAGACCGCCGTCCCTGAAGCCGTCATGCAGATGGACCATGAAGAGACATATTTCTCCGAGGCTGTCGATGCCGACGACTTCGATGCCGTAGGCATAGGACCCGGACTCGGTATGCACGAGAATACCGCCATCGCACTGATCACTCAACTGCGCCGTTCACAATGTCCTATCGTCGTCGATGCCGACGGACTGAACATTCTCGCCAACCATCGTGCATGGCTGCAACAGCTTCCAAAGGGATTGATTCTCACCCCTCACCCTAAAGAACTTGACCGCATTGCAGGCACCTCATGCAATGGTGATTATGAGCGTTTGCATAAAGCATCTGAACTGTCACAGAACCTGCAGATATATATCTTGCTGAAAGGACACTACTCTGCTCTATGCACACCCAGCGGAAAGATTTACTTCAACTCCACCGGCAACAGTGGAATGGCTACGGCAGGCAGCGGCGATGTCCTCACCGGCATCATCACCGCACTATTGGCACGAGGCTATCATCCGTCCGATGCCAGCATGGTTGGCATGTATCTGCATGGTCTTGCCGGAGACTTGGCTGCCAAGGAGGTGGGTAAGGAAAGCCTTATCGCCAGTGACATTATCAAGTACTTGCCGGCAGCATTCAAACGACTGAACGAATAACAGCTAAGTAATTGACATTTACACCTTATTAAATAAACAGAAAAGGTGCGGACTGCAGTCCGCACCTTTATCATTCTAAGCAAGGATAAGTCTTAATCCAACTGAGCCAACTTGTTCTCAGAACCCAGCACGTCTACAATCTTATGCTCATACATCTTGACCATCTCGTCACGAGCAGGACCACAGTACTTACGTGGGTCGAATTCTCCCGGCTTCTCAGCGAAGACCTTACGGACAGCAGCGGTGAAGGCAAGACGAGAATCGGAGTCGATGTTAATCTTACAAACGGCACTCTTCGAAGCCTTACGGAGCTGTTCCTCTGGAATACCTACTGCATCAGGCAGCTTACCACCATACTGGTTGATGATGTCAACATACTCCTGCGGAACAGAAGATGAGCCATGCAGCACGATGGGGAATCCCGGCAGCTTCTCCATGATGGCATCAAGCACGTCGAAAGCCAATGGAGGAGGAACGAGCTTGCCCGTCTTCGGATCGCGGGTACACTGTTCCGGAGTAAACTTATAAGCACCGTGAGAGGTACCAATGGAGATAGCGAGTGAGTCGCAACCAGTACGGGTAGCGAAGTCAATCACTTCCTCTGGCTTAGTATAGTGAGACTCTGCAGCAACGACATCGTCTTCAACACCTGCGAGAACACCCAGCTCAGCCTCAACGGTAACGTCGAACTGGTGAGCATACTCAACCACCTTCTTCGTCAGGGCGATATTCTCCTCATACGGCAGTGAAGAGCCGTCAATCATCACTGAAGAGAAACCGAAGTCTACGCAACTCTTGCAAGTCTCAAAGCTATCACCATGATCCAAGTGAAGTGCTATCTCCGGATGTTTACAACCCAGTTCCTTTGCATATGCCACAGCACCCTGTGCCATGTAGCGCAACAGCGTCTGGTTAGCATAGTTACGTGCACCCTTCGACACCTGCAAAATGACAGGTGACTTCTTCTCTGATGATGCTTTGATAATAGCCTGCAACTGCTCCATGTTATTGAAGTTGAATGCAGGGATGGCATAACCGCCATTGATAGCTCTCTTGAACATCTCACGGGTGTTCACCAAGCCAAGTGTTTTGTAATCTACCATAGTATTTAAACGTTATTGATTAAAATGAATAGTTCGTCAGAATTAATCTTCAGCCTGTACGTCAATAAACTTCCAGATGAGAGCTGCAAGAGCACCTCCGATGAACGGACCGACAATGAATATCCACAGGTTTGCCAAGGCTGTGCCACCCTGGAAGACCGCAGGAGCGATAGAACGGGCCGGATTCACGGAAGTACCGGTATAACGGATACAAACCAAGTGAACGAGGACAAGACTCAGACCGATAGCCAATCCTGCGAAGTTATTGGTAGCACCGTTAGTCTTTGCAGTAGCACCGAGCACTACGAGCACGAAGACGCAGGTAAAGACAATTTCAGCAATCAGACCACCGATAGCCGTCACGCCCAACTGCAGGTCGTTGGCACCTGTTCCTGCTATAGCACCACCGTCACTGGATGTGGTCAGTACATACAACAAGGCAGAACCAATGAAAGCACCAATCACCTGGAACAGCATATACATACCGCAATCCTTTGCACTGATACGTCCGGTGAGGAAGCAGCCGAGCGTAATCGCCGGATTGATGTGGCAACCAGAGATACCACCAATGGTGTATGCCATTGCAACGACAGCCAAGCCGAACGCAAATGCCGTACCGACAACAGCCGGAATGTTATTTATCGGGTCACAACCCAAACTCACTGCGACACCGCAGCCCATCAATACGAGCACCATCGTGCCCACCATTTCTGCTAAATACTTTTTCATATCAATTTTGTTTTAAAGTGTTGTTTCTGCCGTAATCATAGATTCAATAGATACAATTATAAAAACGGAGAATAATCCCCATTTATTATAAAATGCCCACACGAATTGTATTCGCATGGGCAAAGTTAGTCAAAATCCCTGAACTGTGCAACAAAATTGCTAAAAAAGACAAAATTCTCCTAAAATTCTACCAAAATACGGAATACCTTCTGCGGATTCTCTGACCACCACGCCAGCGTCTCCCCAGCCTCTTCCGGTTGGATAACCTTGGTAATAAGCTTGTCATAGGGTACGTCAGCCGATGCCATATACTTGGCAACAGCCCGGAAATCACCTGGTTCAGCATTTCTGGAACCACGTATGTCAAGTTCTTTCTGCACAAAGAGTTTGGTTTGGAACGACACGTCAGCCTTGGCATAGCCTATGCAGACCACCCTGCCCGTGAAGCCCACCTCGTTGACTGCCAGCTGATAGGTTGCCGGAGCGCCCACGGCTTCGATGACAACATCTGGCATCAAGCCACCTGTCAGTTCCACCAGACGCTCATGCACATTTTCCGTAACGGTGTTGATGACATGTGTTGCACCTACAGTCTTAGCACCTTCCAGCTTCTCGTCGTCAATATCGCAGGCGATGACCGTTGCACCACGCAAGGCAGAGCGCACGATGGCACCCACACCAATCATGCCGCATCCTATCACCATGACCACATCACTGTCGGTCACCTGTGCGCGGTTCACGGCATGGAAGCCCACACTCATCGGCTCAATCAGTGCACACTGCTTGGCTGTCATGTTCGTAGTAGGGATTACCTTCTGCCACGGCAATGCCAAGTACTCACACATCGCACCATTGCGCTGCACACCAAGCGTTTCATTATGTTCACAGGCATTGACACGCTTGTTGCGGCAAGCCGCACAATGCTCACAGTTGGTATAAGGGGTAACCGTGACAATGTCACCCACTTTCAATGTTTCTGGTACATTTTTACCGATTTCATCGATAACAGCACCTATCTCATGCCCTGGTATAACTGGCATCTTCACCATCGGATTACCACCCCGATACGTATTCAGGTCACTTCCACAAAAACCTACATACTGCAGGCGCAACAACACTTCGTCGTCACCACACTGCGGTTTCGCAATGTCTACGACTTCCACCTTCTCGGTGTCAATGATTCTTACTGCTTTCATTATCTTGATTATAGTTTTCTTTTGTTTACTCCGACATATTCTTCACATACGGTAGCTCCGGCAAGTCCTTAAACCCGAACAAGCGACAGGCGTTACCACCAAGGAAAGCCTCTTTCTCTGCATCGGTCAGCATATCCGTCTTCAATATCCAGTCATACGACTGTTTGTAAGTGATGGCTGTGATGGTTCGGGGATAGTCCGACCCCCACATCAGCTTCTCTATCCCCACCTCATCGGCAGCCTCGCGTATCGCCTTTACCGCCGATGGGAACGGGTAGTACTCCTCATTGAAGAGCCAAGTGATACCACCACTGTCTATATATACATTCCGATGACGAGCCAACCGTATCTGCTCCATCCACCCCTTGCGTGTCACCATACCGAAGTGTCCGATGACGACCTTCAGGTCAGGACACTCCTGAACAATCTCCTCCATCTCTCCGACCTGTGTATCGCCGTCAGCCAGTTCAATGCCCAAGATCATGCCGTTGTCCTCCATCAAGTGGAATAGCTGCATGAACTCCGGCGTGTTCAGCCAGATGCGGTCAACGCTTCCGGCATGAGCCATGCCCTCCCCTATCGCCGTCACGTGTGGCGAGATCAGTCTTGCTGCCGGTATCTTGATACCTTTAAACCCTCGGCGAATCAGGTATTGAGCGTCTGTCAGGAAGCCAGGCTGCCGGTATTCACACATGCCAAACGTAAAAAAGCGCCCATTCCATCGACGTCCTACATACTCTAAGTAGTCGTTTTGCAGACCGTCAATAAACTCCTGCGTGATGACTGCCGCCGCAACCTGTGCATAGTTCATGTTGGCAAGCAACGTCTCAGCACTGTTCTGGTTGCCAGTTAAGAAAGGCGGCAACATCTGCACCTCCTGACCGAAGAACATCGCCCTTCCGTCAGGCAGCTGATAGTTATGCTGTCCGTCGACAACAGTGTCCTGCCACAGCCACAAATGTGCGTGGGTATCTATGATTTTCAAGTGTTTGCCCATGATACACGTTGCTGATCTCCGATGATTTCGCGGATTTTTGCCACCAAGTCCTCATCTATGGGTTCGTTGATGTAAGCTATATTCTTCTTGAGATTGTCAGGGCGTGTCGTACTGAACACCGTAGATGCGATGCGAGGATTGCTGACAGCAAACTGCATGGCAAGTTTCTCTATCGGGTAGCCCACCTCCTTACAATAGGCAGCAGCCTGCTCACAGACCTTCACCAATGGTTTCGGTGCCGGATGCCAGTCGGGAACGCCCCTTTCCGTCAACAGTCCCATCGAGAATGGCGATGCACTGATGACACCCACCTCATGCTCTTCGAAGAAATCAAAGAAGTCTACCAGCTTATCATCGCACAGACAGTAGTGACAGAAGTTCAGCAGACACTCCACCGTCCCCGGTTCCGTATGCTCAACTATCCACTGCAAGTTCTCCAACTGCAAGTCAGTACATCCCACATGCTTGACGATGCCCTGCTGCTTCAGCTCGTGCAGTGCAGGCAACGTCTCGTCGGCAATCTGCTGCAAGTCGGCAAACTCGATGTCGTGCACATACAGGATATCCACAAAGTCCACGTGCAGACGTTCCAAGCTCTCGTTGATACTCCGCTTTACGCGCTCTGCCGAGTAGTCCCACGTGTTATGTCCGTCTTCGCCATATCGTCCTACCTTTGTCGAGAGCACGAACTTCTCATGCGGAATGTCTTTCAGAGCCTTTCCCAACACTGTCTCAGCCTTGTAGTAGCCATAGTATGGCGACACATCGATATAGTTAATACCTTCATCAACAGCCGTAAAGACGGCATCAATGCCTCTGTTCTCATCAAACTCATGGAAGACACCGCCCAGCGACGATGCTCCGAAACCTAACTTCGACACCCGAAGTCCTGTCTTTCCTAAATCTCTATATTCCATTGGTTCAATTCGCAATTAGAATTTATCTTATAGAACACGAATGACACGAATTAAATGATACGCTATTTTATGACGAGCAACCACCCATTTTGTAATTGCGAATCGTCAATTATCAATTGTCAATTCAACACAACCACTCCCTCCTGTTTCTTTCCGTCCATCAGGATGCGGAGCGGCTTCTCAAATCGGACATGGCGCACATACGCCGTCTCCTCAATGGCAGGCATGCTGTCGAGAATGTCTTTTCGGTAAATACCTTCGTTTTTGTACGGATTCACCGTAAAATATCCCACGCCAAACGAGGTCAGGTTCTGAAAGAAATGCGTACCTTGCGACGGGTCTACCCGATAGTTCTTCAATCCTTCCTCCACGATGACACGCGCCCCACTGATATGCGGCCACTTCACCGGTATGCCGAGCCACGGGTCACTGCTGCCCCACCGTCCCGGTCCTATCAGCACATAGTTCTTACCTTCAGCCAGGAACTTACGGTTGATACGCTCCACATCGTCGGCGATGGTATGGTTGTTCATGGCAGTGAAGTTCTCGTCAGTCTTCACATACACCACATCGACGACATCCTCGCTGACTCCATGCCCCAACGACATGTGGGAACGCAGCAGACAGTCATCGTCGGCAATCGCCGAAAGGTCTTCATCCAGCACCTGCTTGGAATCTACGATGGGACGAATCTGCAAGAGGTATAGCTCACCCTGCGGCTTCTGGGTGTTATCACTGGCTGGGGTGAGGTTACAGGCAAACTCTATCTCGACCGGACGGCGCATGGCACCTGCACCGAACGTCATGGACATCTGCAACAATTCCGGCAGGGGGAACACGTCCTGCTGCAAGACCCCGCAGAAGGAGATGACCTTCCTGCCCGTCTCATACAGCCCTTCACGTATCACCTGGTCGTAAGGGTCGAAGGTTGAGGCGATAAACTGCAACGGATGTTGCGCGGTCGGGGCTTCCGCTCTTTGCTTCTGCAACTGTGATGGCACCATAGGAAAGTACTGGTCAGCCTCCTTCACCTTCAGCGTGGCAATGTTGAAGCCGTCGTCCACCTTGAAGTCATCACCTACATGCGTCATGTCAAGCGCATAGAACTTCGTCTGCGTCTCCCTCAGGGCTATCTCCATCTCACTCGTCTGCAACACCTGATCGGGATGATAAGGCGAGACACGCAGCGTCTGTCCGCCGTCAACGATATATTTTCCGAGTCCCAGGGCGAGTGAGGCGATACCTTCCTCTGCCGTCTCGTCGCCGATGGGGTAATAGTTCAGCGAACGCAGCACGCCACTGATGTTCGGATAGTAGTAGTTGCCATACTGCTTGCCTACCACCTCTTGCAAGATGACCGCCATCTTCTCCTGGTCTATCACGTTGGATGTTGCCGTCATGTACGCCTTGGAGTCCTTGTAGTAGACCGAGGCATAGACACCCTTGATGGCACATGCCAGCATGCGCAACATCTCATACTTGTCGTCAAGGTACGGTATCATATAAGTGGAATAGATACCGGCAAAAGGTTGGTAGTGGGCATCCTCCAAGAGCGACGACGAACGGATGGCTATCGGAGCATGGGTAGCCTCGAAGAACGCAAAGAAGTCGGCTACCAGCGAGTCGGGCAGCTGTGCATGCAGGAACGCCTTCAGGATGTCTTCGTCGCTGGCATCGCTCAAGGCTATCTGGTAGAGGTTGTTACTCTCCATGAACTCGTCGAAGATGTCGGTACAGAGGACGACGGTCTTCGGTATCTGCACGGTGGCATTCTTGAACTTGCTGAAGTCGGGATGCATCTTGATGACGTTGTCGAGAAACGCCAGTCCGCGTCCTTTTCCGCCTAAAGAGCCCTCACCGATGCGTGCGAAGTGGGAGAAGCGGTCATACTTGTTACGGTCGAAGACCGCCACCACGCCGATGTTCTTCATGCGCCGGTACTGCACGATGGCATCATAGATAATCTGTTTATGCGCGTCAACGTCCTGCAACTTATGCCACGTGATGTCTTTCAGGAAAGCCGACACGGGGAAGATGGCGCGGGCACAGAGCCACCGGCTCATGTGATTGCGCGAGATATGCCGCAGCATGGCATCGTTGGGTATGCGGAAGATGTTGTCTTGCAACTCCTTCAGGTTGCTCACGCGCATGATTTCCTCATGCGTGGTGGGGTCACGGAAGATGAAGTCGCCGAACCCCATGTGCTCTTCCATGATTTTATACAAGTCGCGGTTGCGCGTCTTTGAGTTCTTGTCTACAAAGCGGAAGCCTTCGGCCTCGGCACGCTGGCGGTTCTCCGTCTCGGAGCTCTGCAATATCAAGGGCACATACTCGTCCTGACGCCGTATCTCCTCCAGCAACTTGAAGCCCGCCTCCGGGTCTTTGTCTGCCGACGTAGCCTCTGCCGGCACCGCGTCGCCCATGGGAAACCTCACGTCGCTGATGATGCCGAGCGTGTTGTCACGGTACTTCTCATACATGGTGATGGCTTCCTCGTAGTTGCGGGCAAGCACCACCTTCGGGCGTCCGCGCATGCGCAGCGTTGCAGCATGCCGGTTCAGTGCCTCGGTAGAAAAGCGCTGGCTCTGCACCAGCAGGTAGTTATACAGGTTAGGCAGGATGGACGAATAGAAACGGATGCTGTCCTCTACCAAGAGTATCATCTGCACGCCTGCCTCCTCGATGTCATGGTCGAGGTTCATCTTGTCTTCTATCAGCTTGATAATCGACAGGATGAGGTTGGTATTGCCCAGCCAGCAGAACACATAGTCGAAGATGCTCAGGTCTTCATGCTCCATACGCTTGGTGATACCGTGCGAGAAAGGGGTCAGCACCACGCACGGCATGTCGGGAAACTGAGCCTTCACCGAGCGTGCCACGTCAAAGGCATCGTTGTCGGCATTGCCCGGCATACAGATGACCAAGTCTATGTTGGTGGTCTTCAGCACGTTGGCAGCCTCTTCCGTCGTCGACACCTGCGTGAACGTGGGGGGATAGCGCAGCCCCAGCTCCATGTATTCGTTGTAGATTTTCTCTTCTATGCGCCCGTCGTCTTCGAGCATGAACGCATCGTAGGGGTTGGCGATGATCAGCACGTTATAGATACGCCGCATCATCAGGTTGACGAACGACACGTCTTTCAGCAGGAACTGGCTCCACTGATTGGGAATGGTAGGGTTGCTCATAAGCTTTCTGTTCGTGACAGGAGGCAGACCGTTTGCCTTCTGCCCTGCAAAGGTCGGAATAATTATCGGTTCCACCAAACCGGGAAGACAAAAAAAGCCCCTCCCGGTACAGGGAGGGGGGAGTATTATCTCGGTCCCATCATCGGACCGCCGCCACCACCGCCGCCGGAGTTGTAGGAGGTGATGCCTGAGATGGTCTGCGAACCAGAACCCAGTTTCAGGGTATAGTTATTCGTTCCTGCCGTCATGCCCGGCACGCTGACGAGGATAGTGCCGTTGTTGTAGCCGACGGGAGCCATCGTGATCGTGCCGAGCGTCGACGAACTGTTGCTCACGCTGATGGTAGCGTTGGCAGAGACGGAGCCGGAGGTTACGGCAAATGCCTGTGTGCAACCGCTGAACTTCACGTCGACACGTCCGCCGATGCCGAAGACATAACCGCCGGTGATGGACATGTAGTGACTCTCGTCAGCATCGATGCCAGCCTCGGCACCGCCGCCGCCCACAGCCACGAGCGTTCCTCCCGACACCGTCAGGTTGCCGTTGGAGTCTATGCCGTCGTTGCTTTTCGAACATGACAGCACCGTACCGCCGCTGATGGTCAGGTTGCCAGTAGAGTTGATGCCGTCGTCGTAGGCATAAACCAGCGTCGAACCGCCACTGATGTCGAGCGTTCCCTTGCTCTCTATGCCCTCGGCATTGGTGCCGCTGGTGCGCACCATGATGTCGCCACCTGTGATGGTCATCTCGCCAGAGGTGTTGCCGTCGTCGTCCTTGGTTCCAATCTTCATGCCTTTAGGCGACGAGGTATAGGCATTAGGCACGTTGTCGGTGTTGCCGGTATAGTTGTGGCTCTCCGTGGTACCATTGCTGTAGTAGAGGCCGCCGTTGGTGATGATGCGAATCTTGCCACCGCTGACATATCCGCCGACATCCGCCTTGACGCCCTTGCCGCCGCTGCCCTCCGACCGGGCATAGAGTTCTCCGCCGTTCATGTAGAAGCTGCCGTCGCAGCCTATGCCTGCTGCTGCCTTGGTGTCGCCGCCATATTTCAGCGTCTCGTCGGCCTCCCACATGCCGTTTCCTGTAGCAACCACGGTGGTGCGGCCGCCGTTGATGATGACATCGACATCACCGTTGACACCCTTGCCGCCGTTTGCCGACACCTCAACGTTGATGATACCGCCATTGATATAGATGTTGTCGCCGCCCTTGATGCCGTGGTTGGCAGTAGAGTTGACATAGAGGTTGACGCCGTTTTCTATGACGACATTGCTCTTGCCGTGGATACCATTCTTATAGGTTCCATAGACATCGAGCGAACCGGTACCGCTGATCAGCAGCTTGCCCTTGCTGAAGATGGCACCCTTGTGGTCTTCCGTCGTGCCGTCGGTCACCTTGTTCGCACCCGTCACCTTCAGGTAGGCACGTCCCTTGCTCTCTAAGTCGATGGCTGTGCTTGCCGTATTGGTAATCGTGGCGTTGTTCAGGTTCAGTTCGAAGTCGGTATTGCCGTTGATGGTCAGCGAGCCGTCACTGGTCGTTCCCGTCACGACATAGCTTACGCCCTCGGTACTGCCGTGGTCGGCGGTGACATGGTTGCCGTCAATGGTCAGCGTGACACCGCTCACACCGGGGTCGGTGGGGTTCGACATGTCTATGTTCACCGTGGTGCCGAAGGTATGTTCCGACGGCGCATCGCCGTCAGCAGGATATTGTGCCTCAGCCGCTGACGACGGCTCTGCAGTAGTCTTGTCAATGGCAACGGTAAACGACAGCAGCTCACTGTTGCTGTCTACGCTGGTGCCGCCGCTGTTGCCACCACCTCCGCCATACCAATCCTCAGTGCCGTTTGTGAGGTCGTTGTCTGATGTACAACCTGTGGTCAGTGCCATAGCAGCCATCACCACGAAAAGATTTCTCATTGCTTTTCCCATACGCTGTGTTCTCATAACCTGATGTTTTTACGTTGATAATTTTTTCCGACACAAAGGTAACGTCAAGCGGACGTTACAGAAAAAACAATCAACAAACACACACATTTCATCAACGAACACCTACTTTTGTTACAAGCCACTCATAGGAATTTTGAAGGAAGGGGTGTCGTCAGTCGAACAGATGGGGAACCCTCTTGCGGTAGTAACGCCCGTATAGGATGTTTTCACTATCTACAGGTGTGGTTCCTACTATCTCCAGAGGTACCAAGCACTACAAACAAAGAACTCAGCGAAGAACTTGGTGCTATCTACTACCCTGTGCGATATACGATAAAAGAAGAGTCATCCGCAAGGATTGCTCTTCTTTTATCGTATCTTTACTTCTCCCTCCCTTAAAGGGTGGACCGGGAAAGGCTTTTACTCATCCCAGACACTGTAGCTCTTACGGGCGGCAGCATCGTCACCGTTACCCTCTGGCTCAGGATCTTGACCTATATTTACGTCACCTCCGGCAGACACTGCCGCCAAAAGTTCCTCGTCCATGTTGTGTGCCTTCAGTGAAGGCTTGATATAAACTTTCTTTATCATAAATGTCAGTTTCGTGGGCGTGTTTTTAATGTTTATAATCTCTTTTAGCTGTCCCCTACTCCATCCCCCCTCCCGCTCGTGAGGGGAGGGGGGGCGGGGTTAGGTGGGCTTTTACTTCATTACGACCTTCTTACCATTCTTAATGACGATACCCTTGTATCCCTTGCCTACCTTCTGGCCAGCGAGGTTGTAAGCAGGAGCGTCATTGTCGATTTGTCCATTCTCAATTGAATTGATACCTGTTGTGGTTCCACCATCCAAGAAGAGGAAGAAGTCGGCACGTGCATGAGCAGGTTCGCTGCTGCCACCACCATAGATCAGATTCACATTAGAGTTGATGGCTTTAACGGTCTCCTCAGTAGCTCCCTTCATCATGAAGGCGCGCAGACCCTTGATAGAGCCAGTTGCTGCCAGCTTCTTCACGGTGCCACTGGTTGTGAAGTAGTAAACTTCGTTAGCATCACTGTTATTGAAGGTATCGTAAGAACCGTACATAATCCAATCGCTAGAAGGAGTTACGGATGCTGCACTGGTGATGGTAACACCTTCTACGATGAAGCCGTTAACTGCTGCTGCAGGCTTAACGAGGTAACCAGTGTTGGCTTCCATTGCGGTTACATTAGTGAAGCCGAACTGAGTTGCACTATTCATTCCTGTGAAGGTTGCAACCTGTACACCTTCGCCGAAGGCTGCCTTAATTTGTTCAGCAGTCATAGCGAACGGCAAGAACAAGGTGTTGTAATACTGCGAAGAGAGAGTGCGTTCAACCTTCACGTTGACCGTCTGACCGTTAGCTTCAACAATCTTAGTGCCATTGCCATTGCTTGTATCGTCGAGGACGAGTTCAATGCCTACAGCAGCCTCAGAAGCCTCGCTCAGACCACCCATCTCGTTGGCGGCACGAATGGTCCATGTTGCCGTAGGATCGTCAACTTCGAAGGTAGCATCGGTAGTGAAATCAACCACGCTGCCATCCTTGCAGATAGCATAGAGCAGAGCATAGTCGCTACCTGTCCAAGAGAGTGTCGTACCGTTCAGCACCACGTTGGTAGGAACAGGTGCCTGCTCAGTATCGAGCGTCGGCTGCCAGTCACCGAAGGAATTAGACATCTCGCCAATCATGTCTGCCTCTTCAGAAGACAACTTCGGTTCATTGGAAGTACCGTTGATGGAAGTAGCACGACTGTCCAAGTCAACTTCGGTTCCTGTTGCCGTCCTTGAGTTGTATTCAGCGAAGCGCGTCGGTCCGTTGCTCCAGTCGCTCCAACCTCTTGCTGTCGGAACGGCTTCCATCAATGTATTGATGAAGTAAGTTTCAGCTTCAGCAGTCCAAGCACGTCCTAAGTAATAGTTGCCATTTACACCAGATTGCTCTCCCTTGATGGTACAATCCTTAAAGACATAGCCATAATGGTTGTTGCCTTGTGGAGCTACGATGAAGCCACCGCTCTCACACATCACTACGTCAACACCGTTGAAGAAGGCATCGCCACCTCCGCAGAGGAAGTCGGTACGTCCACGAATGACACCGCCCTCAAAATAGTAGAGACCTTTTATCGACCTCCAAGTATCCTGATAGCCATGCAGTTTCACGTTCTTATAGATGGTCTTGGTGGCCTTATCCTGAATGGCGATGTCACGACCACGACCATCTTCCATACCGGTAGAGACGGTAACGTCTTGGAAGTAGTATCCGCTACCTGAGAGCTGGAGTACGTCGCTGCTTCCGATGCCTTCATAGACACTGGCAGTACCATATTCTCCTTCGAAGGTATCATCGGCTGGAATGGTATTGGTAATGACGACACCGTCACGGCTTTCACCAACGAGAGAGATGTTACCAGACTTGAGGTATGTGATGACATCCTTTCTGACGAAAGAAGCAGAAGACTTGTCTTTCAGCGTCACGGTGTGTGTGACATCTGTCGTACCTTGCGGAAGCATGTATTCACCGTTCTTCAGGAAGATGCGGTAGCGCACATTCTTGTCAGCGCGGGCTTCAGCCTCTGCGATAGCTGCAACCAGTTCATCTACATTGCTGACTACTGCATCGTAGAGTCCCTTCGTCACTGTCGGACGCGCCATCGTCGTGAAGTTGATGGTGACAGCTTCTCCAAGAGCCACGCCAGAGAGGTTCTCAACGCTGTTGGCAGGCAGGGTGAAGGTGTATGCTGTTGCGTAATCCAACTTGCTGTAGCTGAAGGTTACGCTCTTACCCATAGCGGTCGGTGTCAGCTCAGCACCGTCGAGGTTGCCCTTCGCATTGGCAGCGAGCTGCACCTTCTTGTCGAAGGTCAACACAATCCTACCCGTTGCAGAGGCACCCGTGCCGTTGTTGGCAGGAATGGTGCTGACCAGTGCCGGAGCCACAGCGTCGTAGGCAACCTGCTCGGTACCGGTGATGAAGAACATCGCCAGCGTGTTACCGTCGTTTTTCGATGCCGCACCATCAACATCAGAAGTCGTGTCGGCAAGCATACGGATGTAGAGCTGGGGAGCATTGTTACATTCAGCGGGCAGTTGCTCGCTGAACGAAGCTGCAGTCTTGGCACCCGTCATGGTGATGCTACCAAAGTTGGTCCAGTTCTCACCGTCAAGAGAGTACTCAGCATTGTACTTCTGATAAGCATTGTAATTGTACATCATCTTGAACTGTACGTTGATGTCCTGGAATGCTTCGGCATTCACCTTGGTCTGCCAGTGCCAGTTACCTACGTCACCGTCAGAAGCACCCGTGCGCCAGTTCACTGCTGCACCCTTGAAGCTCTCGTATCCACCACCGCCAACGGTGCTCTTGTCGAGCCAGCCGCTGGTAGCTCCTGTTGATGTATTGATTAGCTGCAAGGCATCGGCATCGTTATCTACGGCTGCAAAGTCAGCCACGCGTCCGCTGCCACCAGCCTTATAGAAGTCCCAACCTGCAATGATGTCGTTCTGAGAATAAACAGCAGTAAGGTTCTTGTCGCCATCCATCGTGATGGTCTTCTGGCTGTTGGTCTCAGCGTCGCTCCAGTTGTTGAAAGTCACCAGACCAGCATACTGGTTGGCAGTGAGCGTAACGACAGTACCAGCCTCATACATCATCTTGTCATTGACAATGGTCGGCAGCGGGTCGATGGTTACCATATAGTCGTTGGTTCCGTCAACCGTCAGAGCCAGTTCGTAGGTCTGCACAGCCTCGAAGTTAGCTGTAATAGCGATATCTGCAGTCATCTCGTGGTTATAGACGGCATCGGTTGAGAGTACGTTGTTCTCTCCGTCGGTCCAGTTCACGAAGTGATAACCGAAGTTCGGCGTAGCCGTCAGTTTCACTGTAGTACCTTCATCGTAGGTTCCACCGGCAGGATAGATTGAAACATTACCTGCGGCAGCATCAGAAGGAACAGCGGAAAGAGTGTATTTGTTGACATCGGCAGCGGTGCCGTTGAAGGTACCGCCGATAACCACATTACCGATACCCAGTTTCTTGTTATTGCCAAAGCCGGAAACGTAAATACGGAAGGTAAATACCGAGCATTCACTGACGTTTAGTTCATGTGTATGAAGCATCGGTGGTGTTCCTGTAGTATTATTATTACGTACGATATCGTCCTTCGATACTTCAGTAATACTACTCTCAACTCCGTCAACCGTATAACTCCACTTATAGGTTGCATTATCGGTTCCGTCTTTTACAGCATAATACGAAACTTCGGCAGGCGTAAATTTCAATCCAGCTTTGGGCTGAACTCGATACTCTATCATAACGGATTCAACTGCACCCGCATTGCCTGTTGTGGGTTGATAACCAATCATAGAGGTATTCAAATAGGTTTGATTCGTTGCTGTCAAACCATTTCCCACACTTACTGATGCTATAGATACAGCTTCTGCAACCTCAGTAGTGATAGCTGGTGTTTCCTCATTACCTACAGCCCATGTGATGGTTCCATCTACATGATCGTAAGATGCACCGCCGCTTTGCTCAACAACAGGGAGCGTTACCTTTACATATTTATAGTATGAGCCATCGCCAATGACTATCTGAATGTTATCGGCAGTATTGGCAATCTCATAAGAAATCTTTGAAGTTCCCGAACCTGTATAGTCTGTCTGTCCGTCAATAGTCGTTGTGCTGATGGTGAAAGAACCATGACACTCTGTTTCTACAGTAGCCCCTTTGCAGGAAGGAATCGTAAAGACGGTACCATTATTTGTTTGGGAACAATCGGTATTTCCTGAATTGTTAAACTTACCAGGGTTAGTATCAATAGTCATCGGCACGTCAATAGTGCTTCCGTTAACTGTTGCCTGAGTCACCCATACATTTCCATTGGTATTCTGCCACTGCACAATAGGCGCACCATTGTTACGCTGGAAATCCCATTTCAAGGTCACAGCATCTGTGCGGTCAGCCAAACTCACCGTGTTCTGAGTGAAGACAGGGGTCAAAGTAATATCAGAAGAAGGCACTGTATATTCAGCACCTGTAGCGTATGTATCAGTTCCATCGCTCCAACCCGTAAGTGTGTAGCCTTCTTTATATAAGGTATAGTTCTTGGGAAGCGTAATGGTTGCCCCCACGTCTTTCTTTATCGATTCCGGAGCGATACCAGACGCATCGCCCGTGCCAAAGGAAACGGTGGCTTCCTCAGCAAGTGTTGAAGGTTCAACAGCTTCTACAGAGATATAAGGTGCATAACCTGCAATATAAATAGTCAACGTTGTAGGACTGGTTCCTTTGTAAATGCAATAGGTTGTCGTCCCTTCAATGTTTGAAGCATTCCAACAATCGGTGGTTCCAACTTGAAATTCGGTTTTGTTGCCTTCAGCATCTGTAATAGAAGCTGTCTGTGCACCAAACCGACAATAGCCCAAGCCTACCTTCACAGGTCCGTCAACCTTTACGGTAATTGTCGGGTTTACCCAACCATGCTGTCCATCGTTCCATCGAACTGCGCTCCACTTGAAAGTAGCATCAGCCTCATTTTCAACTACCGACGGCGTGCCATCGGCTGCAACTGCTACGTAGAACGTATTTACACTGGTGTCAACCCAGCTGTCAGTCATTTTGACTGCAAAGTCCTGAAACGCAGCATGCGCTGTCTGTGTCATCCCCAAAAGCATGAGAATGAGCCAGACACAACTTTTGAATTGTTGTTTCATCATAAAAGTTTTTGTTTTTAGTTATTGTTGATAATAAAGATGTACTTAGAAACTGGCAAACTAAACAGAATTCAGACATTCTGAAAGTGCGGCTACAAAAGTAGCTACTTTTTGAAAACAAATAAAGAAGAAAATCAATAATTTGTTTCTCTTTAATCGTTTTTAACAATCAAAGAGTACTACCCATAAGGGCTGACACCGAATCTGGTATCAGCCCTAATTTTATTCTAATGACGAAAGTTTAGCGGACAGTAATAATAAAATATAATAGGCCTGTCACTCCGGCTCCAACCGATAGAAAGCAATGAGCGAAGAATTATCCGCGAATGGAAAACACAAGGCTATAAGGA
>DEJO01000052.1:0-13911 GCA_002353555.1 Prevotella sp. UBA2746
CCCTTTAGGGGGCTGGGGGGCTTGGGGCTGGGGGGCTTTCAATCGTCCCAGACGCTGTAGTTAAACCTTACGGGTGTGTTGACGACCTCTTCTTCTTCGAAGTCCGTCGCTTGACGTGCCCCGTTAAACACCGGGTCAGAGACTACCGCCGGCAGTCCCATCACCTCGTCTGTTGCATAGTCCGCCATCTTTACCTGCGGCACTTGATATGTTATCTTCATAGTTTTCATGTTTTTTATTTTCGCTCTCTCACTTCATCACAACTTGGGTACCGTTGTGGATATAGATGCCCNNTCTGCACTCCTGCACTCCCGAACTCCTAAAATTGTTACTACTTAATCACCACCTTCTTACCGTTGTGGATATAGATGCCCTTCCTTGTCGGCTTGCCGCTCAGCCTTTGACCGTCCAGCGAGTACCATGCGCCAGCCTCATTTTGAATTGTGAATTGTGAATTGTCAATTGTGAATTGTGAATTATGAATTGTCAATTGTGAATTGTGAATTGAGTTTATGCCTGTCGGCACGGGTGTCTCGTCGCTGAAGGCAATGTTGAGCCTTGCCGGAGCCTCGCCCCTGTCCTTCAGTGCGAAGAAGGCGCTGAACGGGTCGATGGTAGCTGTACCCCTTACGAATGCCGACCCGTCAGCGTTCAGCGTGTAGCCGTATTCGCCGATGTTGTCCTGGACGAGCGTACCCTCGAAGTTGGCGTAGCTGGTAGCCACTCGTATGACACCGTCGCTCCTGACGACAGCGTTCTGTCCGTTGAAGCTGATGGTCTTGCCTACGAGCTTGTACTCCTCGCCCCACTTGTCGGAGGGGAAGGCAACGAGATAGGGCATGTCTGCCTGCATCTGTTCCACATTGCCGAAGAGGATGGTTCCGGCATCGTCGAGTCCGATGAACTGCCTTACCCAGAAGTTCTTGTCCTTGTCGCTGCTGCTGCGGAACCAGTCTATGGGTGTTCCGTTGGCGGTGACGCTGCTGACGTCGTAGGGCAGGGCTATCGTCTGCCATCCACCTGTTCCTGTAGAGCCTATCGAGGGCACGGTTTCGTAACTGATGTTCTCAGCACTGAACGTAAACGGTACCATGACACTGTAGCCGCTCTTCCACGTGATGTTCTCAGCCATGAAGCCCTTCACGACGTTCGCACTCTCCAGTCCTGCCGGAGCCGTCTCTGCTTCGTCTATATAATACAGGGTGTTCGGGTTGGCGTTAGGTTTTATGCTCGTTACGCTTGATGCTACACCCATGAGGTTCACGGCGGCAGCGTCGGCAGGAATCTCTACGCTGCCCGTAGCAGGTAGGGCAACGATGCTTCCGTCGGTGCAAGAGCATTCGATGCCAGCTGACAAGGCGTAATTGTTATAGTGCGGGAAGGTGTATAATTCCGTATTACCATTGTATACGCCTATTCTGTACCATTTGGGCTCCACGTTCTTGAAGTCGAAAGGAATGGTTTTTGATTCACCGGCACCAATGGAAGCAGACACTTTTATCTGGTCGCACGATGTACCTGTGCTGGCATTTTCAGTATCATACTTGAACAGCAAGAGTTTCAACTCTGATTTGAATGCTTCCGTTCCTGTATTTTCCACGGTCAGCTCACCCTTGAGATGTGTGCCGTAAAAGTCTCCACCCATCGTATATCCATCAGTATACTTATTGTTGGTTCCGTTTTCCAGCACCATGTCAACGGTGTTCAGGTTGTAGTTAACCACCGGAGCCTCGGCAAGCACTTCCATTGAGCCTGTCCAGATGACGTCGTTGCCTTTCACGTCGGTACTGATCCAGAGGTTATACGTACCGGCAGCCGCAGGCTTATACCACAGCGACGCTATGGTCTGCGCCCCTGCTTCTACCGTCACACCCGTCTGGGTGGCAAACTTCTCAGGCTTGCTGTCCCCTGTGCTGGCAAAGAGATACAGGGCTCCGACATAGCCGGAACCGCCGTTAGACAGTTGGGCGTTCAGCTGCACCGTGTTGCCTGCAACGGGCTGGCTGGTAAATTCCGTATCGGTGACGGCAAGCATGTTGATGGGGAAGAACGTCACCTCGATGTCCGTACCGTCGTATACCACCTGGACGTAGTCGTTGGGGTTGTGGTAGCATTCGTACCACATGTCCGACTCGTCGGCACTTGAGAACGGGACCAGCTTGTAGGTGCCAGGCTCCCTGCCCTTGAAGTCTTCGGCTGTAAAGGTGAAGTAGTTGTTTTCGAAAAACTTTCCCGGACTGATAATAGTCGGCGAGTATTCCCATGGTTTCACGATGTGAACAAATCCGTTCTCATCCATGTAGCCCAAGCCGCAATCAGCCGTGAAGGTTTCTTGCGTCAAGTTGTAGAATTTGTATTCTACCGTGTTGCCCGAAGAGCTTTCCTTGTTGGCACACAGAATCTTGCTCTGCTCTACCGGGGGTTGACTGTTATTGGGCATGATGCCCACGATGGCCATCTGGTCAAGAGCGTATCCGTCTTCCGATGCCGAGTCGCCGATGCCGCCCGAACCGTATGGGTTGGCAACAGAGAGCACGTAGTAGCCGTCGCTCGAACCGTTCCATCCCCAATTGATGTGGAAGTAGCTTTCACCGTCGAAGCCGTCAATCACGAAGGCATGGCCGCCGCCCGATGAAGCACCTGAAAAGAATACGGGACGGAAGTTCGCTATCTCTTGGTATATCATGTTGTTCCACTCGCTTATCGTGCAGTCGACGCCTCTGACCAGCTTCACCCCGTTGTCGTAGCCGAAGTATTCGACCAACGCTCCCGGCACTAAGGCGTTAATACCGCTGCTGCCGCCCAACCGTGTCGGACCGTATTCCATGCGTATGGCCCTGCCGCAATAAGCCATCAGCGTCGCTACGGCCCGCTTCTGTGCCTCGGTCTCGTTGCCGCTGTACTGGTCCAGCATGTTGCCCCAGTCCAGCACCGACTCCGAAGCACTGACTCCATCCATGGGTATGCCGGGTTCGCCCTCAGCTTTCACACTGGTATAGGCAGGAATATCCTTCAGCAGTTTCGTGGGGTTGTATGCACGATAGTAGTACAGCACCTGCGCGAAGGCCGTAGCCACGCAACCCGTGACACACTCTTCCCCTGTGGGATAGGTGGGGCACAGGTCGTTGTAGGGAGCACCCTGATCCCACTTGCTCGTCAACAACGGAGCCACGGCTCTTAGAGCCGGCTCCGCCACGCGCGACTCGTTCCCCGTCCCCGTCGCCGACGACTGTCGGGCAGCCATCGCCTCCATCTGGTCGGCATAACCCTTCAGCCACGCCTTCATGTTGTCGGGGATGTTGTCCTCGTCGAAGCTGCCCTTGTCGGCATAGCCCAGCACGGGCACCGTCTGGTCGTCACCCGACACGATGACGTAGCCCTGTCCGTTGTCGGCATTGAACACGTAGTAGTAGGCAGCCTCCTGCGCAGGCGTTGCCGCCTTGCTGCTGCGCGGAGCCTTGTGCATCCTCTTGGCAGGAGCCAGCTTCTTTCCCTTCTTGTTGAAGAAAGCCTGGGCAGTCTTCTGTGCCGTGTTCACATCAACAGGAGCTGCATTCATCGCCAGCATGCAAAGGAAAAGACAAGCAAGTAAAGTCGAAAGTTGTTTCATACTATCTTGATTTTATGGTTATTATTCGTCATTTCTCAGTGGCAAAGATACGACCTTATTTCTAAATATCCAAATTATTTTCTATTAACGTGAGTTCGGTTTAAGCAAGCGACCGGAGGCCGGGGCGGTCTGCTCTTCTGGCTCAACGGTTAGTTGAAGAAATTCCAGCTGACTCCGAAGCGGAAGACGCCGCGGTTTTCGGGGTAGTGGGGGGTGAAGATATAATTGTTGCCCTCAGCGTAGTTGACGTGGCTGTACATGACGAAGAAGCGGGCATGCTTGAGGAAGAAGTTGGCATAGACGTTGACGATGGGGTAGCCGCCTGTTTTGATGCGTTGCGTCTCATCACCCTGCACGACATACTGCCCGATAGCGGGATTGTATTCGGGTGCATAGTACTTGGTGAACATGCGGAGGTCGGCACCGAAGTCGCAGTCGAGTACGCGTGCAATCTTGAACCGCAGGAAGAGGTTGCTGTAGATGTTGAGGGCAGGCACGGCGAGGACGTTCTCGTTGGAGGTGCGCTGCCAGGTGAGCACGTTCTCCCAATGGACAATGCCGAGGGATAGCTTCTGCTTGAGTTGCAGGGTGAGGAGGTTGACGGCATCGGGTGCTTGCTCGACGGTGAGGGAGGTACCCTTTTGCAGGTATCGGTATTCCAGCGGCTCACGTATGTACGACTGGTTGATGTAGGTGTAGTTCTTGATATTGTCTACTGCCACTCGAAGCTGCGTCTTCGTGCGCTTCACGGTGAAGAGTCCTTCTATGCGGCTATGGGTGACGCGGCTGAACTTCGACATGTTGTCCCACCAGTAGTGGCGTGACTGGTACTTTTCAAGGAAGTAGGGAGGGTCGAGGTAGTGGAGGAACGCCTTGGCAGCCAGCTGGACGGTGTCGCCAAAGAGCCGGAAGTTGACGTCGGCATCGGCATCGACGGTAAACTGTCCCACGTCGTCGCCCACGAGACTGACGTCGGCGGTGACCTTGTAGTGGAGGGTCCTGCCCTGCGCCTTGCTGAGTTGTCCACCGATGTTGAAGGCTTTCTGGTTGAAGGTGTCGTAGCCCCGGTCGGCATTGGGCAGTGCATAGTGGCGCACCTCGAAGCTGGCAAAGGCTTTCAGACCTGCCTTCACCCACTTGTTGAAGCCTTCGAGCAATGCCACCGCCAGCGTGTTCTTGAGCCGCCAGTGGCGTGTGCGGTCGTAGATGGAGTCGCCCTTGACGGCACCCACTCCCGATCCGTAGTCGTTCAGGTAATAGTCAACAGGCGTGTCGTATGCCTGATAGATGCGGCGATAGTTGTCGAAGGCGGCGGTATGGATGAAGCTTGTCACGGGAACATACTCCGTCTTCGTCCATTGGTCAGCCTCCTCAGCCTGCTTAGCCTGCCGTTCGGCTGCCAGCAGGCTGTCTGCCTGTGCGGGGTTGTCGACCGTGATGCGGCCGGCAGCAGGCTTCTGTGCCTTGCCTGCGGGCTCGTCGCCGGCAATGCGTGCGTTGTCAGGCCGTCCGCTGTTAGGCTGATGGCGTCGTTCGTATTCCTTTTCGTCGAACTCCTCGCCGTTGCGCTTCGCCTGCCGAGCCGCCTTCAGTTTGGCTTGCTCCGCCTGATTCTCGCGCTGGGCTCTGATGGCAAACTTCCGTGCCTCTATCTCTTCGGCCGTCATGGGTACCTTGCGCCGGAATCCCACGCTGTAGCGGTGGTTGAAGAAGACGTGCTGGTGGTCGTTGCGGTTCCAGTTCTGCTGCAACATGGTGGGCAGCTCGTTCTCCGCATAATGTTCGTTGAAACGTTCGGGCCGGGTGATGTACTCGTCGTTGGCAATACCGCCGTTCTCTGCCACCTTCTGATGGTAGGCGGAAGCGAGGAGGTGGGCCTGGTAGCGGTCGCCGAGGTAGGAGCCGTAGAGGGTGTAGTTGAAGTGGGAGGTGTTCTGGTTGCTATAGTAGCCTCGTGCATAGAGGTAGTCGAACTTCATGCCCAGTCCCAGCTGCTTGCCTGCATTGACGGCAAAGAGTGCCTTCAGATGATCTTCGCCGTTGGTACGGTTGCCGCAGGTGTTGTACGACAGGTTGGTGATGGGCGAGAGGGTGCTGGTGAAGTGGAAATGGGAGGGGCGGGTGATGAAGAAGTCGTAAGGACCCGTGAAGATGAAGTCGCCCGGATTGTAACGGTCTATGAAGATGCGGTTGATGCGTGGCGTTCCGGCATTGCCCAGCGTGTTGTATTCGCCGTAGAGTCCGGAGGTGAAGATGGTGTTCATGTACATGTATGACAACGTGTCGGGCTCGGCTGCCGTGCGGTCGCCAAACCGGTTGTCTATCGTCCACACCTTCATGCCGCGTGGTATCTCCTTGTGGCGGCTCTGAATGCTGTCAGAACGTCCGAAGTTCTTGTCCTGTTCGTATCCGGAAGCCGTGAAGCGGTCGGTACTGTTCAAATCAGTATACGTCTGCGCCTGAACGCTTGGGGCAACCGTCACGACGGCTGCCAACATCAGGAGTAGTCCTTTCAGCTTGCTGTTCATTACTTCTGCTTATCTCAAAAATCTCAATGCACACTCTACCATCTTGAAAATCATGGCTACGAGTATGACGATGGTACCTGTTGTCTGGTTGGCAAAGAAGTAGATGCACACACCGACGATGGCACCTATCATGAAGATGATGTTGAGCCATTGGCGAACGGGCAACATCTGGTCTTTCTTGTTGTTGTGATGCGCTCTCATGAAGGGTTAAAGGGCTTGAAGGGTTGCGTTAATCTGCTGGAATATCTCATTCTTGCGGTCGATGGTCTTGCGGCGGAACTTGCCGGTGATGGGGTAGAGGCGCGTGCGCTTCTTGTTGACCGCATATTTGTCCGTTATCCAGTCTTCAGCCTTGTAGTATTCGGTCTTCCCCTGCTGGGTGTATTCGTAGCTGATGCGGTTGAGCAGCACCTGGACACCGCCATCCTTGCAGTTGGCAATGAGCACGTAGTTGAATTTGGTACGGTCGAGTGAAATGAAGTTCGACGTGAACGTGAGCCATTCCTGCAAGGTTGCCACGATGCTGTGCTCGCTCTCGTTGACGATGGCGACCTTGCTGCGCTCCAGCTGTATCTCTTCTTGTGTCAGACGGGTCATATAGCCGAGCATTGCGTCATAGAGTTGCTGAGCCGACTTGCCGGGAACACTGACGTTCAGTTCCCATTGTACGTCGCCGTTGACCACGGGGACGGCATCCAAGGCTACGTATGGCGCCAGCTCTGCTGCTTTAGCCGCCTTCTTCTCATTGCGCTTCATTTCGTCAAGGTTGCGCTTAGGCTGCTGGGGAGCCTGTTCGGGAAGCGACCAAGCCTGTGGTGTTGCAACCGGAGCCTGCTTGGTTTCCTGTTGGGGCGTCTTGATGACCGCCTCTTCTTGTTTGGCGGACTGGGCGGTCTTGACATCCTGAGCCTTCTTAGATGCCTTGGCAGCCTCAGCTGCTGCCGCCTCAGCAGCCTCTTGTGCGGCACGTGCCGCCTCCTGAGCCGCCTTTGCCGCTTCCTGAGCTGCCTTAGCCTTTGCTGCCGCCTCAGCTTGCAAGGCTGCCACTCTGTCTGTTTCCGTCTGTGCCATGACCATCATGGGCATCGCTAAAACCAGTGTTATCAGTATTTTTTTCATCATGTTTTTTGTTTATTCTTGATGGATGATACTACTTTTATGCGTCTTGTCTTTATTTCTTTCAAGCATTGATGTTTCATGAAACATGAAATACAGGTGCAAAAGTACGAAAAACAGAATGAAAACGGTGCGCATTAAGCATTATTTAACGTGTCAGACCTTTTCTTCCAGTTCTTCTTGAAGCCGGAGCAACTCGTCACGATACTGTGCAGCCTGTATGAAGTCGAGGTCTTTGGCGGCTTGCTTCATGAGAGCCTTCGTATTCTCAATACTCTTCTCCAATTGCTCACGCGACATCTTTCTGACGATAGGGTCGGCGGCAAACGCTTCAGTCTTCCCGTGATCGGCAAAGGCAGGATAGGCAGCAATACGTATCTCCTTGGCATCGGGTGTCAGTTCCTTGTGGTCTGCCGACAGGCTGGTGTTGATGGCTTTGACAATCTGCTTTGGCGTGATACCGTGTTCCACGTTGTATTGCAGCTGCTTCATGCGTCGGCGTGATGTCTCGTCGATGGTTTTCTGCATGCTCTCCGTGATGGTGTCCGCATACATGATAACCTTTCCGTTGACATTGCGTGCCGCACGACCGGCTGTCTGCGTCAGCGACCTGTGGCTGCGAAGGAACCCTTCCTTGTCGGCATCGAGGATGGCCACCAGTGACACTTCCGGCAAGTCGAGACCTTCACGCAGCAGGTTCACGCCCACCAGCACGTCGAAGAGCCCTGCTCGTAAGTCAGACATGATTTTCACACGGTCGAGAGTCGCCACATCGCTATGGATATAGTTAGCCCTTACCTCGTTGTTCAGCAGATAGGTGGTCAGTTCTTCAGCCATTCGCTTGGTCAGCGTCGTCACCAAGACACGCTCTCCTCGTTCACACCGAAGCTGAATCTCCTCCAACAAGTCGTCAATCTGGTTTTCCGTCGGTCGCACCTCTATTTCCGGATCAAGCAATCCCGTGGGGCGTATCACCTGTTCAACAACAACGCCTTCAGACTCGTTCAGTTCGTAGTCGGCAGGTGTAGCTGAGACGTAGATGACCTGATGGATGAGCTCGTGGAACTCCTCGAATCGCAGGGGGCGGTTGTCGAAAGCGGCAGGAAGCCGGAAACCATATTCCACCAGATTTGTCTTGCGTGCACGGTCGCCACCATACATCGCATTGAGCTGTGGAACGCTGACGTGGCTCTCGTCGATGACCAACAGATAGTCTTTAGGGAAAAAGTCGAAAAGACAGTAGGGACGCTCACCGGGTTTCCTCCCGTCGAAGTAGCGGGAATAATTCTCTATACCCGAACAATGTCCCAGTTCTTTTATCATCTCCATGTCGTATTCAACTCGCTCCTTAATGCGCTGAGCCTTAATGCTATCGCCAATTTCGTTAAAGAAATCAATTTGCGCCCTCAAATCGTCCTGAATGTCGTGTATGGCATGCTCAGTCTGTTCTTTTGAAGTAACGAAAAGGTTGGCAGGGTAAATCTCATATTCTTCGAAAGAGCCCATGCGGTGATAGCTGATGGAGTCTACCTCCTCAATGGCATCTATCTCGTCGTCCCACCATGTGATGCGTAGCACGTAGTCGCTATAGGCGAGGGCGATGTCTACCGTGTCGCCCTTCACGCGGAAGTTGCCGCGTTGCAAGTCGATGTCGTTGCGCACATATAGTGCATCGACCAACTTTCTCAGGAAGGCATTACGGTCTACACTCTGTCCCTTCTTGATGCGGATGACGCTGGAAGCCATCGATGCAGGACCTCCCATACCGTAGATACACGATACAGACGAAACGACAATCACGTCCCTTCTGCCCGACAACAGAGACGAGACGGCAGACAACCGCAGCCGGTCTATCTCCTCGTTGATGGCAAGGTCTTTTTCGATGTATGTGTCCGTAGAGGGGAGGTAGGCTTCCGGCTGATAATAGTCGTAGTAGCTGACGTAGTATTCAACGGCATTGTCGGGGAAGAAACCTTTCATCTCTTCGTAGAGTTGAGCCGCCAATGTCTTATTATGGCTCAGAATCAGCGTCGGCTTCTGCACGTTCTGAATGACGTTGGCAACGGTAAATGTCTTGCCGGAGCCTGTCACGCCCAGTAGCACCTGCGACTGGTCGCCCCGTCGTATGCCGTCTGTCAGCTGCCTGATTGCCTCCGGTTGGTCGCCGGTAGGCTGATAGTCTGATGTCAACTTGAATTTCATAATGAAGTGCAAAGTTACGCTTTTTTTAGTTCTTTCTGCTAACAATCGCAATTTTTTGCTAAAAATAGCCGACAGTGCTTGGGGATTTTTATATTTATGTGTAATTTTGCATCCAAATTTGCGCAAATAGACAGTATATGAAAAGAATTGGGATAATTGCTGCTTATGCCGTGCTGCTCATGACGAGTTGCGCCCATGAGTTCAATAAGGTCTACAAAACCCCTGATTACGATTACAAATACGAATTCGCCAAGGAGTGTTTTGCGGCTGGAAAATATGCCAACGCATCGACATTGCTTAAAGAACTGGTAACCTTGAAGAAAGGTACTCAGGATGCACAAGAATGCCTCTACATGTTGGCTATGTCGCAATATGGTATGGCTGAGTATGAAGATGCGGCAGAGACCTTCAAGAAGTATTTCCAAACCTATCCGCAAGGAATCTATGCAGAGATGGCTTCCTTCTATACCGGACAGAGCCTTTACATGAGTACCCCTGAGCCTCGCCTCGACCAGTCACAGACTGTTGCTGCCATCGCTGCATTCCAGGAATATCTCGACATCTATCACGATGCCAAGCTGAAAGGTACTGCCGAGCAGCGTCTCTTCGACTTGCAGGACAAACTGGTACGCAAACAGTATCTCGCGGCTAAGCTCTATTACAACCTCGGTTCATATTTCGGCAACTGTACCAGTGGCGGAAACAACTATGAAGCTTGCATCGTCACGGCTCAGAACGCACTTAACGACTATCCTTACACGCCTATGCGTGAAGATTTTGCCATTCTCATCATGAAAAGCAAGTACGAACTGGCTCAGATGAGTATTGAATCTAAGCGTATGCAGCGTTTTCAGGATGCAGAGGACGAGTGTTACGGATTCATTAACGAATATCCTGAATCGAAAGAGCGCCCCACGGCAGAACAGTTCATTGAGAAATGTAAGAAGGTGACGCAATATGCCAAAGACTGAAAGGTGATGAGATGAAGAGATGAAGGGAAAAGAGAAAAGAGAAAAAGGGAAACAAGAAAAAGAATAAAAGGAAACAACGATAATAATATATTATGGATTACAAGAAAAGTAAAGCACCGGTAAACACCGTAACCCGCGACATCATGTCGCTCTGTGACAAGACAGGCAACATCTACGAGAGCGTAGCCATCATTGCCAAGCGTGCCAACCAGATTTCATCTGAAATCAAGCAGGACCTGAGCAAGAAACTGGCTGAGTTTGCTTCGTATAACGACTCTTTGGAGGAGGTATTCGAGAACCGTGAACAGATTGAAATCTCACGCTACTACGAGAAGCTGCCGAAGCCTACGCTGCTCGCTACCCAGGAGTTTGTCGAGGGCAACGTGTATTGGAGAGACCCGTCTAAGGACAATCAGGAAGAAGAGGCATGATACAGCGCAAACAGACTATCTTTCTCCTGCTGGCATTGATAGCTACAGTCGTTTGTCTCTGCCTGCCGTTGGGATGGATAGAAATGAAAGGGATGGGAGCTTCTCCCATCCTCTTCAATTTGGCATTGAAAGACAGCGTTGGCAACTATGATTTCGCCTACTGTCCACTATTTGTATTCATGGCACTTGCAAGCCTGTTGTCGTTGGTAACCATCTTCATGTTCAAGAACCGCCGACTGCAGATGCGTCTCTGTCAGCTCAATCTCCTGATGGTATGTTTGTGGTATGCGCTTTTCGCCTACTATGTATTCGTCTCGTTCAAGGAGATGGGCACTTTCCATCAAGAACTTGCAGCCTGCCTGCCTTTTGTTTCGGCAGTTTTCCAGTGGCTCGCCCATCGTGGCATCCTTGCCGACGAGAAGCTGGTGAAGGCAGCCGACAGAATCAGATAAAAAGAATGGTGACAAGTCATGAGCGACTTGTCACCATTCTTTTGTTTAAAGTTCTAATGCATTTCCTTTTATGTTTAAAGTCCTAATGCCTTCTTAGCATCGCTGGCAGCCTTGTCTACACCAGCGGCAGCCTTAGACTTAGCGTCGTTGACGGCATTGTTGACCTTCTCGTTAGCTTTTGCCTTGGCATCGTTTACCTTTTCATCAACTTTTGCCTTGGCATCTTCTACGGTCTTCTCGGCAGCAGCCTTGGCAGCCTCAGGTGCACCCTTGACGGCATCTGCAGCCTGGTTAGCGGCATCCTCGGCACCTTCAATGGCTTCTGCACCAGCTTCCTTGGCACTTCCAAGTGCAGAACTCAGTCCACTGATGACCTTTTCAGCAGGCGTGTCGGTCAATGCGCTGACGGCAGCACCAACGACTGCGTTGTCACCAACGACAGACTTGATTTTCTCTGCATTCTCCTTCATGAATGTCTGTACCTTCGTCAGATATTCCTTGGCAACCTCTGGATTCTTTGCCAACAGTTCAGAAGCCTTTGCCTTGACAGCATCGACTGCCTCCTTCATCTTGTTGGCATCATTGCCACCGAAGAGGGCTGAAATCTTGCCGATAGACTCCTCTGCTGCTGAGCTTGCGTCAACGACAGCGGCAGAGTCTACTGCTGCTGAATCAGCATTACCACCATTTTGTGTCTTGTTACCACAACTTGCAAACGTGATTGCAACGGCTGCTACAGCCATCAAAAAAACTTTCTTCATTTTTGCTTTCTCCTTTAATGTTAGTTTGTTTGTGAAAATCGGTGCAAATATAATTGAAAACATCAGTCGTTGTTCATTTTTTTGCAAGATTTAACGAAATACTCTTCCTTTCCGCAGCTTTATTGATTCGTTTGGAGTACCTTTGCAAATGATTTTCATGACCTTCATGAGCAGACGACCGTAGACAACGATGAAACTGATTTATAACAGATACTTCCCGTTTGGCAAATTCTTCGCCACGAACATCTTTGGAATTGTGTTTTGTCGCAGTGACAAAGGGAGGCTGAGTGAGACCGACGTGAATCACGAATACATCCATACCCTTCAACAGCGCGAAATGCTTTTCCTGGGCTTCACGCTGTGGTATGTAGTGGAGTGGTTGTGGCGCTACGCCAGATGTCGCAACTTCATGAAGGCATACCACGATCTCTACTTCGAACGTGAGGCGTACAAGATGGAAAGTGACCTGGAGTACAGACAGCACCGCCGTCACTTTGAGTGGTGGTACATGTTTGTCAGGAGAGGGACTCTGTTGCATGAGCTGGGCATGTTCATCGGTGACCTTGTAGCGTTCGTTAAGAAAGATTTTCTCTGGAGTAAGTATCTTTATGCCCTGCTACTTGTAACACTCGTCATCGTTGGACAGGTGGCGTTTAACGTCTACGGCATCCTCATAGAACCGTCATACGACGACGGCACTTCCATGCTGTTCATACCAATCGTCTACATCTCGATGTACTTTCTCGTGCTCGTACCTACACTCGCCATGCATGGCGAACTATGGCGGCTGCGATACTGGCAAGTCTGGCTCTTTCCCGTCGTGTTGCTGACCATCGACGGGGCAGGGCAGGGGTTCTATGGATACATGCAATGGGCAGAAGCGCTGGGCACTTACGCGAAAGACCGCTTATACCTGCAACTCGTCGGCTCTTTCCTCTTCAGGTCGGTTTTCATCGTCCTCATGCTCTGCCTCTTCCGCAAGCTGACGGAAGGACAATTCGGTTTGTACGGCTTGAAACGTTCTGGTAAGTATCTGCGCGTCTATGCACTTATCTATCTCATGTTGTTGCCTCTGTTTCTATGGACATCATTCACACCTCAGTTTCTCGACTACTACCCCAAGATGAATATCGCCTTTTTCGACGGAGCATTAGGATGGGAGCGTTGGCAGCTGATAGGACTCTTTGAAGTGTGCTATGCCAATGACTTCCTGGGGGTTGAGAGCATGTTTCGCGGTGCAATGATCATCGGGTTGGCACGCTGGCTGGGATGCAGGGCTGTGTTGCCGATGGCACTCACCTATATGTGTATCCACTTGGGGAAGCCTGATCTGGAGCTCTGTTCGTCGGTTTTAGGCGGTTACATCCTTGGCATTCTTGCATGGCGGACCCGTCACTTGTGGGGCGGTATTATCATCCATTTGGGCATCGCCATGTTCTTCGAAGCAGTCGGCATCCTTCGCCTACTGTTGTAATTCTTTACATTTGCAAAAAAACAAATAAGAACATATATAATAAGGTGTGCGCGTGCTTATTGTCCCCCTCAATTTGGAGCGTGTACGGATGGTAAGGGAGCAGCGAAGAAGTTTTTTCTGAAAAAAACATGGAAAAAGTTTGTGGGGTCAGAAAAAAGCATTACCTTTGCAACCGCGTTTAGAGAAATGCACCTGTGCAAGCAGGGTAACAGGCGGCAATAGCTCAGTTGGTAGAGCACAACCTTGCCAAGGTTGGGGTCGCGAGTTCGAGTCTCGTTTGCCGCTCAAGACATGTTGAACAACAATGCTGAAAGCATTTAGGGTTTCCGGCTTTCAGTTTGGGAAATGCCCAGGTGGCGGAATTGG
>DEJO01000052.1:14018-21868 GCA_002353555.1 Prevotella sp. UBA2746
GAGTCTCCTCCTCTTCACCATTTAGTCTGAAACCCATCATTGATGCGGCAATAGCTCAGTTGGTAGAGCACAACCTTGCCAAGGTTGGGGTCGCGAGTTCGAGTCTCGTTTGCCGCTCTTCTTTTTGTTTTAGGAAAACATATTTTAAATTCATGAACTTATATTTAAGATACTTCGATAGCGAGACATTGGTGTATAGTGTAGATGAAGCTTTGGAATTCCTGCGCTCTATTCCTGAGATTCAGATTTCTCCTGAGATGGAGGCAGACATCCGCGACTATGCTACCAACGACGTTCGCTACCCTAAACGCTACAAAGTGCGTTCAAGGGTATATTTCATCATCATCAAGACAGAAGCAGCCAACATGCTTGACTTCAAGCAGAAAAAGGCTGTGCGCACACCCGACAGCAATGATCGCCGCGAACCAAGTCCCGCCGTTCAACACCTGAACGCCCACCATCCGGGTTGGTATGAAGGTGTTCTTGACTTCAAGCGTGTGGTCTTGGTACCTGCTACCGGCAAGCATGAATACCGCGACACGCAGTTTGTGGCCCGTTGTAAGGCCAATTCAGGCATCGATTGCTACAACCGCATCGTAGACCACCTTCGTGAGCGTGTAGACTCTCGTAGCCAGTTCCCTTCAGCTAAGGGCAAGAACTTCAAGTTCAGGTATCTGGGTATGTGGAAATAGTGAGGACTGTGTCCTCTCACAAGCAATACGACATTGAATATAGAAGATTATGAACAAAGTAATGCTGATAGGAAATGTGGGTATTGATCCGGACGTGAGATACTACGATCAGGATCAGGCTGTTGCACAAGTCAGGCTTGCCACCACAGAGCGTGGCTATACCCTTCAGAACGGAACACAGGTTCCTGACCATACCGACTGGCACACCATCATCTTCTACCGTTCGCTTGCCAAGGTGGTAGAGAAATATGTGCACAAAGGTGACAAACTGTATGTTGAAGGGCGCATCCGCTACCGTGCATACGATGACAAAAAAGGACAGAGACGCTTTGTGACCGAAATCTATGCCGACAACATGGAGCTTCTCTCACCTAAGAAGTCAGAGCAGAACACCCAATCTGCACCGACGATGGCTTCAGAGCCTGCAGCATCCTCTGAACAAGAAAACGACATGCCATTCTGATGAATATGTTCACCATACTATCTGTCTGGATAGAGATACAACCTCCCACCACAGGGGTTATCATAGCAGCTGTTTTGGCTGCTATACTGCTTTTTATATCCGGATTCGCCAGCGGTTCCGAGATTGCATTCTTCAGCCTTTCACCCACCGACCTGAACGAACTTGACCCTGAAAAGAACAATGATGACAGGAACATACAGATGCTGAGAGACGACAGCGAACGGACGTTGGCAACCATACTGATTACCAATAATTTCGTCAACGTCACCATCATCATGCTCTGCAACTACGTCTTCGCCTCCGTGGTCAAATTCAAGGAGCCGTGGATGGAGTTCGTCTGCATTACTGTCTTGCTGACCTTCCTGCTGCTGCTCTTTGGCGAGATCATGCCGAAGGTCTATAGCCGTCAGGCACCTCTGAAGTTTTGCCGCCGCGTGGTGGGCGGCATCCTCTTTGCACGCAGGCTGTTCTGGCCCATTGAAAACGTCCTGCTGCGTAGTGGCAACTTCGCCGAGCGTGTCGTCCAGAAAGGAAACCGGCAACTCAGTGTCGACGATCTGGAACAGGCACTGGAACTCACCGACAAAGACGACTTGAAAGAAGAGAAGAGCATGCTTCAAGGCATCATCCGCTTTGGTGATGAGACTGCCAAGGAGGTGATGACTTCCAGACAGGACATCGTGGACCTGGACATCAAGTCTACATTCCACGACGTGCTGAAATGTATTGTCGAGAACAACTATTCGCGTATTCCAGTCTATCAGGATAATGATGACAACATCCGCGGCGTACTCTATATCAAGGACTTGCTGCCACACCTGACCAAGCCTGCAGGATTCAGATGGCAGAGTCTGATACGTCCACCATATTTCGTGCCTGAGACAAAGAAGATTGATGACTTGCTACGCGAATTCCAGGACAACAAGGTGCACATCGCCATTGTCGTTGACGAGTTTGGCGGCACTAGCGGTCTTGTCACCTTGGAAGATATTCTGGAGGAAATCGTGGGTGAGATCAACGACGAATATGATGAGGAGGAACGCAACTATACCAAGCTGAACTACAACACATACGTCTTTGAAGGTAAGACGTTGCTGAGCGACTTCACCAAGATACTGGAAATCGACGACGAGGAGTTTACAGATGTGGAGGGCGATGCCGACACTTTGGCAGGATTGTTGCTGGAATTGAAAGGCGACTTCCCCAGCATGCACGAGAAGATAGACTACAAGAACTACACTTTTGAGATTGTGGGAGTGGAAGAACGCCGCATCAGCCGCGTGAAAGTGGTAGTGCATCCTGCTGAACAACCATCGGAATCGTAGAGGTACTAAGAGGAAGGAGATGACAGACGAATATAAAACCATAACCGGACAGACGGTTGAAGGCTATTACACGGAGAAGCGCAGCAAGTTCTTGGCGTTTGCACACCATGTAGAGTCAGTGGCTGAGGTTAAGGAGCTGATAGCCGGCTACCGTAAGAAGTACTATGACGCACGTCACGTGTGCTATGCCTATATGTTAGGTGCCGAGCGGAAGGAGTTTCGTTCCAATGACGACGGCGAACCCAGCTCTACTGCCGGCAAGCCGATATTGGGACAAATCAACTCCAACGAGCTGACCGACATTCTGATTGTCGTCGTGCGCTATTATGGCGGTGTCAACCTGGGAACGAGCGGACTGATTGTTGCCTATCGTGAGGCTGCCGCCGATGCTATAGCCCATGCTGAGGTGGTCATCAGACAAGTGGAAGAGGTAGTCACCTATTCGTTTTCCTATCCGATGATGAACGACGTGATGCGTATTGTCAAGGACATGTCGCCACGTATTGTCTCGCAGACTTACGACAACACCTGTGAAATAAAACTCGCC
This sequence comes from Prevotella sp. UBA2746, assembly GCA_002353555.1. Taxonomy (GTDB): domain Bacteria; phylum Bacteroidota; class Bacteroidia; order Bacteroidales; family Bacteroidaceae; genus Prevotella. The sequence continues at coordinate 17,046 of DEJO01000052.1, forward strand.
ATCAGGCAGTCTGAAGCCGAACAGTTGCGTAGTCGGCTCAAGAAACTCACTTTTGAATAATCATATCTATGGCGCTACGCTGATTGTTGGTAGCGTCAAAACACATTTTACATTTTTCTCAACGTCCGCAGAATGCCCGATAAGGACAGTATCTGCACATGTTATTGGAGTCTTCAGTTGGCAGAAAGGCATTCTTCTGACTGAAGATTTCGTCAAGTTTCTGTGTCAACAACTGTAGGAATGCATCGCCGTGCTGCCCCGACATGTCGCTGACGGCTACACCTCCAATAGTGATGACGGGGTCGTAGTCGTCGGCTCCGGCATGCTGAATGAAGAGCAGTGCTGGCGATACAGGCAGTCGTTCAGGATTATGTAGGCAGTCGTTCTCAGCTTCTATCAGCGCGTACGTCATCGCCTGGAACTGGTAGTCGGTATGTTTGTCAGCGATGTTCTTCGTCACAAACAGTTCGTCGAGGCTCCTTACTTCCTTGCTCTGCCTGTTGCCCGTCTTGTAGTCGACGACCCGCAGGCGGTGGTGAGCTGTACCTATGCCTATTTCGTCAAGTCTGTCGATGCGTCCATAGACTTTAATCCGTCGTCCGTCGGAGAGTGTCAGTATGCGTTCTACATTCAGTTCGTGACCAAGTATTCTAAATGGCACAAGACTCTTGTCGATGCTCAACAGCTGTTGCAGGTAGGTCTTGATGACTTCTCGGTTGATGAGTTGTAAGCCGTTCAGCTGCAAAGGGTCCATTGTGCCCACCGGTTTGTTGAAAAGTTCTTCATTGAACGCCTGCGTCAGCACCTTGTCGAGAGCAACTTTCTGCTTCTGCAACTGCTCGATAGCATCACGGGTAATCATGTCGTGGGGTAGAAGCTGCTCATACATCAGTTGGGCAGCACGGTGAAAGATGTTGCCGAAGATGCGGTTGTCTATCGAGTCGTCTTCCACGTTGTCGAGCTCTTTGAGGTTGCACACGTAGTAGTAATAGAACTGTAGTGGGCAGCGCATGTAGCGGTTGATGGCGGTAGGGGTGAGCAGGGGCGACTGCTTGTCGGGATTGCGGCTCAGGCTGAACCGTGCCTGGAGCACTTCCATCACGCGCTCGCTCTTCTCAACGGCTACGGGGTTGAAAGGTGCATAGCTCTGCCCTGCCTGCAGCGTGTGGAAGGTGAAGTGGTGGGGGCTCTCCACCATCAGCTGCAGCATGAAGCGCGACATCTCGCCCGTGTGTCCTTCCTGCGTGGCGTTGTTGTAGAGTATGGTCACGTCGGCAGCCCTTTGCAGCAGCCGGTGGAAGTAGTAGGAGTAAATGGCTACCTTGTGGTCGATGGTGGTCAGACCGTATGCCTTTCGTATGCTGTAGGGTATGAACGAGGTGTCGTTGACCCCCTTGGGCATGTTGCCTTCGTTGCACGAGAGGATGAGCAGGTGGTCGAAGTCCAGGTTGCGCGTCTCGAGCACGCCCATTACCTGTAGCCCCTCGATGGGCTCGCCGTGGAACGGCACGCTGGCCGAGGTGATGAGCTGCGTGATGAGCCGTTGCAGGGTGATGGTATCTACTTGCAGGTCGTGGCTGTCAACGAGTGCCTTCAGTCGGTTCAGGAGAGTGTACATGCGGAATACCGACTCCTGGAACAGCGGGTCGTCGGCATGTTCGTGGAGTGTGGCGTTTTCGGCTCCTATGGCGATGTTGCGCATCAGTTCGCACAGCCATTGCAAGAGTTGCTGATGGTCGTCGGGATGGGTGAAGAGTAGGGCGATGCCTTCGTCAACTGAGAGCAAGGTTGCGTCGGGATAGTAGATTTTCTCGCTGTTCAGCTTCTGGTGAAGCGGTTCTGTCTGGTCGGAGAGGTAGGCGATGTAGGGGTGTTTCAGCACGGCATTCACCTGTTTCAGGCGGTATCGCTCGCGTTGCACTGAGTAGCCCAGTGTCTGCAGGTTCATGAGGAGCGTGACCAGCGAGGCCGCAGGCGACTGGATGAGCGGATAGCCCGTGGTGATGTTCACCTTCTGCACTTCGTCGGGCAGACAGTGGATGACGGTTTGCAGCAGTCCTTCGTTGCAGAGCACGATGGCCGTTCGCCGTCCGTCGTTGATGCGCGTATAGGAGCCGTCCTCTTCCTGCTTGTCTCTGAGCCACTGGCTGATGTAGCGCGCCTGCGCATTCTCGGTGGGTGCAGCGATGTAGGCTATGTGTCGTGGCTGCTTGGCGAAATTGCCATATATCTCATTGGCTGAAGTGTCGAGCTCATTGGGGAAGTCGGCCAGGTATTGTGCTATGAAGTGTCCCGCCTCGTTGTCGCCTCCTTTTCCGTGAGGCATGTAGTAGTGGTCGAAGTCCCAGTAGAACGAGGCGCGATGCTGCTTCTTGAGCATGGTGAACAGACGATGCTCCACGCGCTGCAACAGATTGAAGCCCACAAACACGTAGTGGCGATGGGCAAAGGCTATGTCGTTCTGTTCGGCCACCTCGCGATAGAGTGCTCCTTCGTAGGCCAGTTGCTGGCTGGAGAGCCGGTCGTTGAAGTCGTGATAGATGTGGCTCATGCGTGACCACAGGCGGATGAAGCGTTGTCTGAGCTCGGTGTCGTGGTTGTCGGAGAAATTGCTGAAGAATCGTTTCAGGATGCTCTTCTGCTCCTCGCTCAGATAGGACACGTCGTCGAGCTCGTGCAGGTCGCGCAGATTGGCAAACACCTTGTCGGCATCGGCCATGTTCTTGTCTATATCGTCGAAGTCGGCCAGCAGCAACTGCCCCCAGCCGTAGAAGTGGTCGAGTGTCTCGTCGATGCCAGTCTGAGCCGTGAAGCTCTTGTGCAGTTCGCACACCAGTTTGATGGGGTCGGCCACTACGCGCTGCGAGTGGTGGCGGAACAGGTCGCTGATGGTGATATAGGCAGGGCTCCACACGGGCTTGCCAGCTTTGCGTGCTATATGTTCACTCAGAAAGAGCGCGGCTCGCTTGTTGGGGAACACCACGGCTACGTCTGACAGGTTGTCGCCATGCTTCAGCAGCAGGTCGTCGGCCACATACTCTAAGAAACTTTTCATATACCTTATATATATATTATATATTAACCTCTACTATTTCGTTGGAAAACACGTACCACAGGTAGCCCCTCACATGCTCATGCCCCATCTTGCTGAGCAGCTGCATGTAGATGCGCACCTGATTGTGATAGTCATCGCGAGGACGTCCGAACTTGAAATCGACGACCACCGTCTCCTTGCCGTCGGTCATCACGCGGTCGGGGCGTCGCTCATAGGCTACGTCCGTCTCGGGGTCAACGTCGAGGATGGCGCATTCGTTGAAGAGGGTCCATCGGTCGGAGTACCATTCAGCCACTCGCTTGTCCTCGAAACGCTTGCGGATCATACTCTCCAGTCGCTCGCGGGTGATGTTCCTGTCGTACAGGATGCCGTCGAGCTCCATGCGTTGCAGGGCACGCTCCACATCGTCAACGGTGCGAATGCTGGCAAACACATTGTGCAGCACACTGCCCAGTCGGATGTACTCGGTGCGCTGCTGCTCGTCGTCATCGGGCAGTGCGGCAAAGTTGCGGCTGTCGTTGCTCTGTCGGAACTCAGTCTTCTGACTGAAGGTCTCAAGGCCGATGTGCAGCGGAGTGCTCTCTTGTAGGAACACGTTCTTCGACTTGTCGTCGTTGTCGCTATCGGCTTTCTTGTCCGTGTCGGCTGTGCTGTCTTCCAGCGTGCCGTATTCCAGCAACAGAGTGGCCTGCTTGTCGTCCTTACCAGAAAGCATCGCTCCCTGCAGCAGACCGGCCACTCGCGGCAGGCATTTCTCTATGACCGCCGAGCGCCCAGTCTTGGTGCCTCGCTTGCCTATTACCATGAGCCCTTTCGAGGCACGTGTGAAAGCCACATAGAGCAGGTTCAGGTTATCGACCACGTTCTGCTGGTGCTCCTCTTCGTAGTCGGCTTCGTAGATGGTGCCCAAGAGCCCTTTCTGAGAGTAGTCGATGGGTACGATGGGCAGACGGTTGAAGGGCGCTTCGTGGGGCTGGCACCACAGAATGTTGCTGTGCTCCATCGACCAGTCGCAGAAGGGTATGAACACGTAAGGGAATTCCAGTCCCTTCGACTTGTGAATGCTGATGAGCCGGATGCCGTTTACCTCCGGACTCTGTATGGTGAGCTCGCAGAGCGTCTCGTCCCATTCGGCAAGGAAGGCCGGAATGTCGGTCGATTGCTCGTTGACGTATGCACTCACCTGGTCGAAGAACGCAAAGAGATAGGCGCTCTGCCCCTCCATGTGCTGCAGTTGGAAGATGGAGCAGAGCCGTTCCGTGAGTTCGTAGAGCGGCAGCCGCAGCAGTTCGTCGCGATGCTCGGCAAACTCAGCTGGGAGCATGCTGTCGAGCGTTCCTTCGTGCAGGGGCTGGTGTGCATACATGCGTGCCAGGTATGCCTTTGAGATGAAGTCGTCGGGATGGATGAGCAGGCGCAGCGCCTGAATGATGATCTGTATGGCTGGCGAAGCGTCAAGACGGAAGGCCTCGTCGCTCACGATGCTCACCTCGGGCTTGTGCTCCATGAAGTAGTTGGCTATGAGCGGAATGAGATGGTTGGAGCGCACCAGAATGGCAATAGCAGCGGTGGGAATGCCCAGTTGGATGAGCTGGCTCACCTGCTGCACCAGCTGGTCCAGCACGCGCATCTGATAATCGTCATTGGGCAGCAGGGCAATGCTCACGTAGCCGCTCATGGGCTTCTTATCAGGCACCTTCTGTTCCACGTCGTTGTAGGCAGCAACACCCTCTGAGCTGGCGGCCTCGGTGAAGAACTTGTTGTTGAA
>DEJO01000015.1 GCA_002353555.1 Prevotella sp. UBA2746
CAAAAAGCCTTTGTTTCGCACGCTTCAACCGGACTCACGTAGATGATGGTATCACGGCGAACTGTATATGGTATGGGTGGCGCATCACCGAAGTCAGGAAAGAAAGTGGGGCATGCCCCAGACGGACATGCCCCTCGATGGTTATGTTAAAGATGTTATTGTCAAGAGATTATCTTGAACCTCCTGCCCACCAGACAGGCTCTGTATAGACATACTGTCCTGTTCCGAAGGCAGCCTTGACATTAGGATTGGCAGTGGTGTCACTGTTACCGTAGCCATAGCGCAGGGGGAAGCGGGTGGCGTTATTTGGATTAGCCAGCTCGATGAAGTTTTCTCCCATAGCTTTCAGACGGCGGACGTCGTTGTAAGCTTCGGTAGACTCACCATTAGCTCCATAGAAGGCGATGTATTTCTGTACCATGATCTCCTTCAGCAGGTCTGTGCCTGTCAGCGGAGCAATGGTATTGTTAAAATAATTTTCTGCGTCGCCTTCGGTCAGCGGCGTGTTGATGTCGCCAGACTCCTCGTCAAACCAAAAACCTGTGTTGTCAGTATTGTCCAAAGCAGACTTCAGCGATGCCTCCGTATTGGCAAAGGCTGCTACCAACGCATTTCTTACGCATGTCTTGGCTGCATCTTCCTGTCCTAAGCGAGCCAGTGCTTCAGCCTTGATGAACTGTACCTCGTGGTAGCTCAGCAGGTAGGTGGAAGCGGTCTGTGCCAGAGAATAGCAGTCATAGTTGTAATACCACTGTGCCTGCTCTGGTGTGCCGTTGGGAACAGGATTGAAGTCTTCGCTTTCCGGTGTGATGTGTGCATCATAGGGAAGGAAGAGGATGCGGCTGATACGCGGGTCGTTGCGCTCGATAAGCTTCTTGCACATGCTCTCGCTGACACCGAAGTAGTCGCGGCTGTACTGAAGGTCGAAAGTAGGATTCCAGTTGTTGGCATCATACGTGTTGTATGCCGCCTGCTCGTCCGGACTCTCAAAGGAATTGTTGCAACATTCAACAATCTGCTGGTAGACAGCATTCTTGTTGGAAGCGCGGAAGATGGTGTGGAGCAGCAGACGTGCCTTCAGACCGTAGGCGAACTTCAGCCAATTGGCTGTTTTACCGCCATAGATGAAGTCATAACGTCCAAGTCCTGCGTCGCTGGTGCTCTTCAGGTCGGCAATAGCTTCGTCCAACGTCTCCATGATGCTCTTGTAGATATCCTCCTGCTTGTCTATTTTCGGAGTCATCAAGTCACTTCCTTTAAATGCCTCGGTGTAAGGAATGTCTCCAAAGAGGTCGGTCAGGATGGCGGTGTTATAAACAACATAGACTTTAGCAATACCTCGGATGCCTGCATTGCCGGCATCAGAGCCTTCAGCATCGTCCTCTGTCTTTTCTACTACCTTGAGTGCGCTGTTCAGGTTGGCGTATGTAGCGTTCCATGCGTTGTTGAACGTGGATGATGCTGTCCACTCACCTGAGCGTCTTTCAGCATTGTACAACTGATTGAAGACACCACCTTCGTGCTCTATGGCAACGGCTGCGTATGTATTGAAGTCGCCGCCAGCCACACTGACAGCTGTAGCTGTAGCCAAGTCAGCCACCATGAACTTGGCATCTGCCGTCAATGGCTCGTTCGTATTCTTGTTCACACTGTCCATGGCATCCTCGGAACATCCGACCATCAGCGTCGTGGCTGCCAGTGTGAAGACCATTGATTGGAATAGATTAAATATCTTTTTCATTGTTGTTTGCTTTTAGAAATTGAATGTTAGACCAAAACCAAAGGTTGAAGAACCCGGCAGAGAGAAGCGTTCGAAACCACCCGCCATGTTGTTGTTACCCTGAGTTGCTTCCGGGTCGAAGCCCTTGATGGAAGAATAGAGCAGCAAGTTGCGTGCGAAGGCACTTGCGGTGATGTTCAGCCAAGGTTTGTTCACGATAGGATAGCTCAGCGAAATTTCGCGCAGCTTCAGGTAGGTGCTGCTGTGGATGAATGACTCCGCAATGTTGTTCAGTGCATTGAAGTAGTCGAAGGCATCGCTTCCGCTGATGTAGATGTCGTTGGGCGAGTACGTACCGTCGCCATTTTCCTTGACGGCAGGCAGCTCGAAGAGGAACTGATCCATGTTGCGGTAGTCAGCCGAACGCTGGCTCGAACCGTAGTAGTCCATCATGGTGTAGGTACCGGCATACATTTTGCCGCCCTTCTTCCAGTCGAACGTAGCACTCAGGCGGAACTTGTACAGTTCAAGCGTCGTGTTGAAACCCATTTGGAAGTCTGGAGAAACATTGCCGAGCACCTTCTCTTCGCCAGGCATTGGTAAACCGTTCTTGTCGACAACGATGTCGCCATTCTCGTTACGCAGATAGCTGATACCGTAGATGACCGGGAACTTGTAGCCGATACCGGCACGAATCTGCGGCTCTACGAAACCGCCAAGCATGATGCTCTCTACACCAGGAGCCAGTTTGTCAACATAGTTGTTTATCTTGGTGTAGTTCAGGCTCATCTCCCACTTGACGTTCCTGGTGTTGATGGGGCGTGCGCCGATGGTCAGTTCATGGGCATTGGTATGGATGGAACCGCCGTTGGTGCGGAACTCATAGTAACCAGTAGAGCCTGCCATAGGAACGTCGAATATCTGGTCTTTCACGTTCTGGCGAGAGTAGGTGTAGTTCAAGGTGAACAGGCCGTGGAGGAAAGCCAAGTCGATACCTACTTCGTATGAACGGGTGTTCTGTGGTTTCAGGTTGGGGTCATAGATACGCTCGTAGGGCCTGTATGCCACAACGCCGTTGATGGGGTATTGCATTGGTGTGCCGGAAGAGAAGCCGCCGCCATAAGTCGGAATGGCAAAGTAAGACTGGTAATAGGTTCCAGCCATACCTACCTCAGCGTATGAAGCGCGAATCTTACCGTATGTCAGGATGTTGTTCTTCAGCGGTTCCAGCTCGGTAAAGATGAATCCGAGCGATACGGAGGGATAGAAGAACGAGCGGTTGTTGCGTGGCATAGACGAAACAATGTCGTTACGGCCGGTCACGTTCAGGAAGAGCATGTTCTTGTAGTCGATAGAAAGGTTACCGAAGTTACCTACCGTGCGGGTGTGGTAGTTATATTCTCTTCCCTTATAGGTCGAGATGTTGTTCATGCTGTTCCATCCTGCAAAGTTGAAACCTATACCATAGGATTCAAGCTGGCTGGTCTTGTTCTGGACAATTTCGTTACCATAGAGGACGTTCAGGTGCCAGTCCTTGCTGATCTTCCAGTCAAACGAAGCTGTAAACAGAGAGTTCAATTCGTTAATGGTCCATGAGTTGTCGTCAATCTCTCCGCTGCCGCGGCTGTTATCGCCGTAGGCATACAAGTCCTTATACTTAGTGGTATAGGCATCGTCGCCCAACTGGTACTTGGCATCTACCTTCATCCGTTCGTTGATGGGGTATTCAAACTTCAGGTAGACATTGCCGAAGAAGCGTTGTGAACGCTCTGAGAACTCGTTGTTCTTGGTTGCCCAGTACGGGTTGTTGAAGCTTCCCGGTCGATAGAGCACCTGAGAGGTCGGGTCATCGGGGGTATGTGAGGGAATGCCTTTCAGGTCGTAAGAGGGAGGACAACCGTAGAGAGCTGCCATGATACCGTCGTTGGCACCGGCTTGCTTGGTTATCTTTGAAGCAACGAAGTTTCCGCTGAAGCCAGTACTAAAGTACTTGTTGATTTTCAGCGAAGCATTCAGCTTGACATTGTAACGTTGCATACCTGTTTCGGGTACAAAACCCTTCTGGGTGGTGTTACCGATAGAGAAGGAGTAGTCGCCACGTCCCAGGTTCTGGGTGATGCTGACGTTGTTGCTCCATGCCGTACCGGTCTGGAAGAAGTCTCTCAGGTTGTCATAGACACCAGGTCTGGTCCATGGGTCGAGACCTGCGGCTGCACGCTTGGTGCTGTAGTACTGACCTTCGTGCATGCCAAAACGCTGGGTATAGGCGTTGTCCATGTTGCCGCCGTAGGTGGCATCGTTGGGAAGTTCGCTGATTTTCGGTCCCCATGCCAGTGACGTGTTGGGATTAAACTTGCCGCCGGAGCCTTGTGCATATTCTTTCTGCACGTCGGGCAACGTCGACACCTTGGTAAAGGAGAGGCTGGTGTTGTAAGTGATGTGTGGCTTACCTTTAGCCAATCCCTTTCCGCTCTTGGTGGTGATGATGATGACACCGTTGGAGGCACGCATACCGTAGAGTGCACTCGCAGCCTGACCTTTCAAGACGTTGATGCTCTCGATGTCGTTCGGGTCGATGTCCAGAGCGCGGTTGGCATAGTCGGAACCGGTAACCGAGTTGTAGGTATCCATATCCGACGTAGAGGCGATAGGCATGCCGTCTACTACGTACAGAGGAGTGTTGTTGTCGGTGAACGAACGCGCACCACGGATGGTGATGTGAGACGAGGCACCAGGCATACCAGACGACGGTGTGATGTTGAGACCCGACAACTTACCAGACATGGCTGATGACAGGTCGGTGCCCATAGCTTGGTTCAGCTTGTCTGCATTGATGTCCTGGGTGGCATATCCCAGTGACTTCTTCTCGCGAGAGATACCCATTGCCGTCACAACCACTTCGTTCAGGTCGGTGCTGCTGCTGCGGAGCAAGATTTTCATACCGTTGCGGGCAACAACTTCTACCGGCTCCATGCCGAGGTAGGAGATGGTGATGTTCTTCTTGCCTGCAGGAAGTGTCAGACTGAATCTTCCGTTAATGTCAGTCGCTACTCCCGATTCTGTTCCAGAAACACGTACCGCTGCACCCACAATAGGTTCATTGTCTTCTTGTGAGACGACAGTACCCGTGATTTGGGTTTGAGCCATTACCCCTCCCACTAAGCAGAAGAGGCTGACTAAAATCATGGTTAGTCTTCTTTCCATAAATCTTTGTTTTTGTTTATTGATATATTAAATAATGTGTTATAATCTGTCTTCATGCGATTAGTCCGTCAGTCTCTGTGCCTTCCACTTTTCCTTGTCCTTCGGCAAGAAAGAGTTTCAGATTGTTAATTATTCACCTCTTTATATAGTAGGGGTGTCAGATTTTTGCGGTATTTTATAACAATTTGCAAAACTACTACATTTATATTAACATTGCAAATAATCGCAAAGAAACGGCGATTTTTAAACATTTCTTAACGTTTCACCCCTCCTTTTGGGACAAACTGCTATGGTTTTGCTTTATATTTGCAAGCAATTGCCCGTGAATAATTTGGCTTTTCTCTCGCTTAATCGTATCTTTGCAGCGGGAAAGACGAGTCTGACCAGTTTGACCAGTCCGATAAGTCCGACCCGTCTGACCAGCCTGATGAAAAATAACTGCCTAAAAATTTGGTGATTTATCGGAATGTCCTTATCTTTGTGCCCAAATCGACTAAAGCAAACGACAAACAAACAATAATAACAAATCTACCTAAACAGGTAAAGTAAAAAACATTATGGCTAAACAATGGAGAAAGTCCCATTTGATGGGAAGAGTGTGCGCCATGTTGCTGATGGCAGCAGGCGCAATGAGTATGTCTGCCAAGGACATTCACGTGGCTACCACGGGTAGCGACAGTAACGACGGTTCGGAAGCAGCCCCGCTGCTGACCATCCACAAGGCAGTAGAGATGGTGCAGGCTGGCGACCGCATCCTCATCCATGAGGGTACGTACGTCATCAGCGAGCGTATCAAGATTCCTGAGCTGCCGACAAGTGCCGACAAGCGTTGCGAGATGCGTGCATGGCCGGAGGATGCCGTGGGCAAGGTGATCATCGACGGTTCTGCCATGCACCACACGTCAGAGATTCCGTTCAAGCAGGGACGCTGTATCTACGTGAACCACCTCGCCAACTACTGGACGTTCTACGGTCTGACTCTTCAGAATGCCGAAGACAACGGTATGAAGGTGGAAGGCTCTTACAACATCATCGAGCGCTGCGTCTTCCGCTGGAACAACGACACCGGTCTGCAGATTGGTATGTTCAAGGACTGGAGAATCGAGGAGACGAAGTCATTCCCCATCTCAGGTGCACCAGAATTTAACCCCCGATTCTCTTATTGTCGTTTCAACAAGGTGATCAACTGTGACTCCTACGAGAATGCTGATGCCAGATCCTATAACGGTAGTGACGACTACGGCGATGCTGACGGCTTTGCCGTGAAGCTGTTCCCCGGTCCTGGCACCGAGTTCCACGGCTGTCGTGCATGGACCAACTCCGACGACAACTGGGATCTCTACATGACTTATCACCCCGTAGTCATCGACTCATGCTGGGCTTACAATGCCGGACGTACCACAGACGGACGCGACGTTGGCAACGGTAACGGCTTCAAGCTTGGTGGCGGTGCAACCTCTGGTGGTGCTGCTTTCGAGCATTCTGTAGGAGCCCACGTGGTCACCAACTGTGTGGCTTTCGATAACCTGAAGAAAGGTTTCGACCAGAACAATGCCTACGAGGGCATGTATATCCTCAACTGTGTGGGATGGGGTAATGCTTACAACTACCGTTTCTCTACTGAGTTTAAGTATGGTCTGATGGACATTCACAACTGTATCGGATGGGGTGCTGAAAACAACAACCACGAATTCCTCTCCAGCGGTCCCGTGCATAACACCGACTACAACTCTTGGACCACCATTGACGGTTGCGAACCTATCAAGGACAAGAATATTAAGACGAAAGACTATTCCAGTGAGTTCCAGTCATTAGCTGCTGCCGACTTCATGGCTCCCCGTGAGGCTGACGGTTCGCTGCCCAATAACGGTTTTGCACGACTGAAGGAAACCAGTACCGTCTTCAAAGATAAGGGTATGCCCATCATCGGTTACACCCCGACCCGTAAGATGACCGAGTCGGAATGCTTAAATTATATGGAAGGAATAGAAGAGTATATCACAGCCGACGACATCTACATCGGTTACAACGATGCAGCTCCCGACTTTGGTGCTTTCGAGCTGCCGGGCGTACCTTTCGAAGACTATGTCGTTCCTGAGAAGATTGTCCTGACCTGTACCTCCGGCAACTCCTCGCAGGAGGTTGTCGAGGGACAGCCCATTGAACCTATCGTTTACGAATGGAACGAAGCGGGTGCCGAACTGGGTGGTATCTTTAACCTGCCCGCCGGTTTGTGTGCCCTTTATGAAAACCACAAAATGACCATCAGCGGCACGCCGACAGAGAGCGGAACTTTCACCGTGACAGCTGTAGCACCAGAGGGAAGTGCCTCTAAACCTGTTTCCGCTACAGGTATCATCTCTGTTGTTACACCTTTCAAGGTGCTCACCGGCGACTGGTATCACTTCCAGGATGCTCCCGAAGCATTGCCCAATGACATCTCGAATGTTATTTCTGTCGTCAAGGCTTCTGCCTCAGACGAATACTCAAAGATTGATCCGGCGTACACAGAGCCGAAGGACGGTTCCATCCCCGGTGGTTGCACCCAGGGTGCTCTCGTCATGGGACGCAGCGGCGGCGGTGCCAAGTGGACCTTCCCCAATGGTGTGCTGCAGTTGAAGATCAACCTGCACTTCACGGGTGGACGCTCGTTCAAGATTGTGTACGAACTGGAAGGTGGTACTCCGCAGACCGTCAACGTCAGCGAGACCAAAGGTACCTATCTCAACTGGGATTTGCTGGCAGCAGCAGGAATCTCCGAGGCACAGGCTAAGAAGTTGAAGTCTATCTCCTTCACCAATTCTTCTTCTGGTGGCGAGTGCCGTATCTACGACATGTACATCCGCGTACCGGCAGAGACTACCGGCATCAACAGCGTTCAGGCTGTCAAGGCTGGCGACAGCAAGGTGAAGAAGTTCATCAAGGACGGCAAGCTTGTCATCAGCAAGAACGGAGAACTCTACAACGCATTGGGACAGAAACTGTAAGCCCACCCCCATCCCCAAGCCCCCCCATCCCCTCCCTGGGGAGGGGGGAAATGGGGATAGCTACTGATAATTATCGTTATATATTAAAAACCTATAAACAAATCCTGCCTTACCGCCCCTCCCGTTCGGGAATTCTTGAAGCAGCGAGAGAAGACTAAGCTTGCTTAAAGTCTTCCGAGTCGTGACAAGAATCACCACGGGTAATGGGTTGGGGGTGGGTATCACGATTATGAAGAAATTATTTACTACTATCATGCTGCTCTGCTGCGCATTCGCGGCACAGGCAGTAGACCTGAAGGAAGACTTCAGCACCTTGACCAAGAATTCGTATGGAGGTAGCGCTGAAGAAACCGTTACATTGACTTCTGGTGACTGGAAGTTTTTTAAGATTGGATATTCCAATAAGCAGGTAAAATTTACCAGCAGCACTTCTTCCTACATAGAAACACCAGCCCTCGACGACCCTGGAAAGATAGCTGTTGAATGGGGCTCAGGCGGTAGCAACAAGCTGATTGTCAAGTACTCCGTAGACGGCGGCGCATGGCAGACACTTGTTGAGTCGCCTTCCGGTGGCTCTGGTGCCAAGTCGTACAGCGGTAAGACCGGACTCGACGGCAAGACCAACGTGAAGTTCCGCTTCTCTGGCAGTTCTTCCAACACCTATGTGACGAAGATTACCATCAAGTCGGCGGTCGTCATCCCTGAAAGCGACGACCCGACATACGTCACTGAGGGCGCATGGGTGCCTACTAAGGATTTTCCCAAACCCTTGAAGGTTATCTATATGTCTCCGATGCCTTCAAACGAAACTCCTGACGGTTCGGAAGCAAGACCTTATTACAATTTGCAGCAGGCCGTCGATGCCGCTACACCAGGAACACACATTATCTGTAAAGGCGGTACTTATTACCAACAAGTACAAAGCGATGGCAAGTTCACTGTGCGCATCAAGAGCAGTGGAACAGCAGATGCACCTATCATCATCCGTTGTGCTGATGGCGAAAAGCCCGTCTTCGACTTTAAGGACGGACTGAACAACGAGCGTGTAGGCGAACGTGGTATCCTGTTGACTGGTGACTATTGGTGGTTCTTCGGTATTGAGGTTACCCATGCTGCTGATAATGGCATGAAGATTGAAGGCAACCACAACCGCATTGAACGCTGTGTGTTCCATCACAATCTTGACACAGGTCTGCAACTCGGTTTCGGACATAAGTTCCAGGATTCACATCCGGGCATCAGCAAGAACGATGGTTCCTATTGTTCTTATAACGACATCATAGACTGTGACGCTTATTCCAATTGTGACTACGATACCAACTGGGGTTCCGATGCCGACGGCTTCGCCTGCAAGATGCATAATGGCAAGGGCAACCGCTTCATCCGTTGCCGTGCATGGAACAATGCAGATGATGGCTATGATCTCTATGAGACAGACTTCAGCGTTATCCTGGCAGAATGCTGGGGCGGCGATTCCGGTAAGTTGGATTACGAATGGGTGAAAGAGTATGTGAAGAAAAGTACCTCCATGAGCTTTTCTGGCAATGGTAATGGTATCAAACTCGGTGGTAACGGCACTGGTGGTTCTTCAGCTGGTGTACACTACGCTTTCAATTGCATCGCCTATGGTTGTGATACGGGTTCTTCCACTAAAGGTTTCGACTGCAACAGCCATAAAGACGGACATGTCATCGTCGGTGGATTAGGCTTTGGTAGTGCTTATGACTACATGTTCGAGAGTGGCGGTTCCGATGCCAAGACGTTCTATTACAACAATGTCTGCTTGGGCAAGCAGGAAATCTGCGTCGGTTCAGACGATTATAACGCAGTCGGTTCGCAAGGTGCAAGCTTGAGTTGGGCGAACCACTTGGTAACAGGAGTCGGTGCAGACAACTTCGTTTCTTTGGATCCTGAGGAAGCAGTGATGCCGCGCGACATCAAAGGTGGCATGCCACGTAAGTTCGGACGCTTGGTGAACGATCCGGAAAATCCGTTGATTGATGCTGGTAATGCCAGCCTCGACAACGTGGATAACGTTTGGCAGGGACTCGTTGCCGAGTTCCCTTTCTTGGAGCGCAAGATTACGGGCAGTGCCCGCGACCTCGGTCCTTATGAGTTGGTTACCAGCTATGATGTTCCTACAGCCATCCATACGGTCAATGCAGCTCAGAAGGAGGTGAAGACTCGCAAGTACTTCCTCGACGGACAGCTCATCATCGTCAAAGACGGTGTACGCTACAACGCATTGGGACAGAAACTGTAA
>DEJO01000020.1 GCA_002353555.1 Prevotella sp. UBA2746
CTATTGCCATTGCGGTGTTGCCTCCTTTATATCTTTCCTTCACCTCAGGTCTATCGTTCCTCACCGCTTTCCCCACCTGGCTGTATCGTGCCCTGATGTTCCTGGTGGTCAGCTGTCCTTGTGCATTAGTCATCAGTGTGCCCCTGACCTTCTTTGGCGGCATTGGAGGTGCTTCGCGGAAGGGTATTCTGGTGAAGGGTGCCAACTATCTGGACCTCTTGGCAAAGGTGGATACCGTGGTGTTCGACAAGACAGGCACCCTGACGCACGGACGTTTTGCCGTAGAGGCCGTACATCCTCATACCAACCATATCTTGCACATGGCTGCCCATGTGGAGCACTTCACGACTCATCCCATTGGTGCAGCCCTGCGCGACGCCTTCCCCGATGAGGCTACCGATGGCTGCGAGGTGAGCGATGTGGAAGAGCTGCCTGGCAAGGGCATTCGAGCCAAAGTGGGACAGCAGTTGGTCTGTGTGGGTAATACGAAAATGATGGATGCTGTGGGTGCCAAGTGGCACGCCTGTGATGGTGATACGGGCACCATTATCCATGTGGCTGTTGATGGAGAATATGCAGGGCATATCCTCATCAACGATGTGGTGAAAGAGGATAGTGAAGAGGCTATTGCTGTGTTGAAGGCACTGGGTGTGCAGAAAACCGTGATGCTGACAGGCGACCGCGAGGATGTAGCACAACGGGTGGCTCGCCAGTTGCAACTGGACGAATACCATGCTGAACTGTTGCCTGCCGACAAGGTGCAACTGATGGAGAAACTGATTTCAGACAGGCATACAACAGCTTTCGTGGGCGATGGTATCAATGATGCTCCCGTGTTGGCTCGTGCCGATGTGGGCATTGCTATGGGCGGACTGGGTAGTGATGCTGCCATAGAGGCTGCTGACGTAGTGTTGATGGACGACCATCCCTCAAAGATTGCTACTGCCATCCGTATAGCCCGTCGTACACTGGCCATAGCCCGTCAGAACATAGCCTTTGCCATTGGTGTGAAGGTTGCCGTTCTGCTACTGGCTGTTGTCGGACTGGCTACCATGTGGCTCGCAGTCTTTGCCGATGTGGGTGTCACTGTCCTGGCTGTCCTGAACGCCATGAGGGCACTGAAAAACCCTTCAAGTTAGGAAGGCTTCTCGATTATTAAAAAAAAGCAGATTGCATATAACCGTTAACATGCGGATATGCAATCTGCTTTTGTATCTACTTCCATGCCATTGCTACGGCTCTGCTCTACCAGACTCTCTCTATTGACACACGGAAGAGTGTTTGCACAATGGTATGTACATTATGCATATAAAGCAAATAAATCAGCCGCAATAACCGCACTCAAATTTTTGGTAAACAGGCTCATTTTTTGGTAAACAAATTTGAAGCAAAGCAAGAACGGAGCGCAAGAAGAATTGTCAATCACAACACCCCCTTTAGGGGGCTGGGGGGCTAATTAAAAAAAGCCTCCCTTCGGGAAGGCTTTTTTCTTAGGGTTCCTGCTCCTCCGGCTTGTCGTACCCCTCGTACTCAGCCACCTGAGCACCGGTGAGGAAGGTCTTTACGCGGGTGCCGTCAGCACTCACCTTCACCTCTGGCTGGAAGAGGACGTGCAGGCTCTTGACGTTCTGCGACGGAGTGAAAGCCTTGGCAGTCTCGGCAGGTGCGGTCTTCATGCCCACCTTGAACGAGCCGAAGCCATCCAGCTTCACGCGGCGACCCTCCTGCAGTTCGTCGGTCATCACCTCCACCAGCTCGGTGAGCACAGCGATCACGTCCGACCGCTTGGCAGTACAGTTGCGCTGGATGCGGTCTGCCAGCTTCTGGAGGTTTGTCACTCCCGTCACGGCGACACGCCCGTACCACATGCCCTTCGTCGACGACTTCTCGTTCTTGTTCTGATACAGTTTGTAACGAATCATAATGTAAAGAATTTTAGTGGTTAAAATAGTTATAGTAAGTAAAAGCCTTACCAAATACAAAGCTCTCCTTCATCGGGAGGGCTTTGTGTGTCGTTAAAGTGAAGATCACGCCTCGTAAACGGTGGTGTTATCCTGCCCCCTGCAAGCCACTTGGCTTGTGGGGGGATTTTTATGCATAGAAAAGCCGCACGATACTCCAGTATCATGCGGCAAAAAACTTTGTGGTAAATAATAACAGCATCAGCTATAAAGACTAATGCCCGCATATAGCGATGTGTGTGTTAGAAAGGTAATTCAATTGAAGTCATAGGTTCTAGTACTCCGAACACATCTGTCTGAGTATCCTCAGCTTTCACAATATCTGGAATCTTATGGCGATACGTGTAGAAGGTTTCGAGTTTTTCAAGTTCTTCTCGACGTTTCTTGCTGATGGCTGCAAATACCCCCTCCCTTTCAACCCCCAGGAAACGCCTATCCAAGAGGTTTGCAGCAATACCTGTAGTGCCGCTTCCTGCAAAGGGGTCAAGAATCCATGCACCAGGTTTTGTTGAGGCCATGATGATGCGAGAGAGCACACACAGCGGTTTCTGCGTAGGATGCTTACCACAACGTTTTTCCCACGGAGCAATAGCGGGCAGATTCCAAACGTCGCGCATCTGTTTGTCGCCATTGATGTGCTTCATCAGCTCGTAGTTGTAATAATGTGCCACCTTTGGCGACTTCCGTGCCCAGATGATAAACTCTGTAGAATATGTGAAATAACGACATGAGATATTGGGCGGCGGATTGGTTTTGGCCCATGTTATCACGTTCAGAATCTTGTAGCCCAGCTGCGTCAGGCAATTAGCAACGGAGAAGATGTTGTGGTAGGTACCAGAAATCCATATTGTACCGTTATCCTTCAGTTTCTCCCTGCATAACGACAGCCACTTAAGGTTAAATTCGTTTATTTCCTCCTGAGACATACTTTTGTCCCACTCGCCTTTATCTACGCATACCACCTTACCGCTCTGCACGCTGATACCGCCACTCGACAGGAAATAAGGAGGGTCGGCAAATATCATGTCGAACTTGAAGTTGAACTGCGGCAGCAACTCAAACGTGTCGCCACAGAGCAGATTAAAATCGTGGGTGGGAGATTTGTAATAGGGAGTAATCATTAATGATAAGTTGCAGTTGATACAATTCTAAAAATGTCATTATGCTGTTTCAGTTGTTCTAATAATCTTTTGAACATATAAGCATCACTTCTGTTGGTCTTTTCTTGAATCATAAGGAGTTTGGCCAACAAGATTAAAAATTTCACACTGTATTCTCCATGATTTGCCAAAGCAGTATATTTAGCGGCCTCTGTGTTTACTTCTTCCAACAAAGTGTCTGTTCTCAATAAATGTGCTCGTTCCTCTTCTGTCGTTAAAGGCATTGTTCTATTCCACAATTCCAAGAAGAAGTCTAATAAACGGTCAGTAGTCCTATTATCGCAATAATGTTTTATAAGTATATCGACAGCCCAATGGATATGTTTGGGAGTGCGTATTCTACTCCATACGCCATTCTCGAGTTGTCTATACTTAATCAGAATATCTAAATCAGATATAGTACCTTGGTAGATACCTATAATATATGAACCGTTAACACGGAATTCTGCAAGAAGTTCGTATCCCTTAATTTGCATTGATGGAGTCATACTATTACATTTTAATGATGTTTACAAAATCTTGAATATCAGTTAAGTTATAAATACTTGGGATGATGGAATACGCTTCCTGAAGTTTATTTCTTGCACTTTTCCATCCGATACCATCTGTAATCCAGACGAATTCAAATCCGGGAACAGAGTTTATCTTTGGGGCAATATCTGAATAAGAACGTGCAACCTCATTTAGTTTGCTGCCGCCACCACTATAGAAATTAACCTCTATAAGATAGTTTTTGTCTTTACCTTCAATAACAAAGTCGAAACGTTTCTCATCATCACCAAGAACCTTTGTTATCTCAGGCCATTCGCTGGAATAAACCTCCTGACGATAACTAATGCAGTTCTTGTCAAGGATACGTGCCACCATACCTTCCATCACATGTCCGCTTCTATTTTTGCGAGCATTTGTGTCCAGCCCCGTTTCTATGCCAAAGACATAATCAACAAGGTCGTTTATTCTCTTTGATTGGAAAATCTCTGTCAATCCTGTATTGTCGAGGAATTCCATTACACCATCAACAGACTCAAACAATGTGTCAAGAACAACACAATTCCCCAGACTATCAAGGACTTTTTTCTTGCCCTCGCTACGAACAGCGATTAGTATGTCCATAACATTGAAAGCAGTCTTATCGCGTTTCCATATTGTTTCTACCGACTTTCGCATATCAGTAGAACCAATAAGGCTGTTCAGTATACAAAGACTTAGTTTAATATCTTCTACATTCTGTGAAATCTTATCAAAATCACAGAAGAAATCTAATGTCTGATTCGTCTCTTGAAGCTGAGACATGAACATGTTGAAATCTTTTGCCATACTCTTTTTATTTGTGGCGAATTCGCCATTTTTAATTGTATCGAATTCGATATATTTAGTAAAAAGCATAAGCAGGTAAATCTTCTGCCGCATACATTGGTTCCATTTTCATTTCAGGATAATGGGCATTTGCTTTTGTGGCTTCATAATTATGAACCAGAATCTCTGTCAGTTTTCCCCGCTTACTTGGATTCGAGTTAATACTGCGTGAGGCCCATACTCGTTCTATATGGTAAGCACCATAAAGCACATCAAAGAAATTGTCTTCTTCATTCTTGCCCTTGCAATCAGAGTTGCTAAGCATGAAATGAAAACCTGCCTCATTAACTCTGTCGCAATATTCTTTCAAACGAATCTGGGCATCGTCGTTGAAGGCCTCTTTCGCATAATCATTAAAACTTGACGTGTCACTGAGAGGACGGTAAGGAGGATCGAAGTAAAAAAGCGTATTTCCCTGCGCATAGCCAAAGGTTTTTTCAAAGTCGCCTGTCATAATCTCCACTCGTTGAAGTAACTCGCTATCCTTGCGGATAGTCGCAGGGTCACAAATCTGCGGATTAGTATATTTACCAAACGGAACATTGAATAACCCTTTCTTGTTCACACGATAAAGCCCGTTGAAGCAGGTCCGATTGAGAAAAAAGAACTTTGTGGTGTTCTCTAATGCATCAAGATTCTTTTCGTTGTAGCGGTCACGAACTGCAAGAAAGAATGCCTTGCGCTTTTCTTCTGTTTGCAGCGCGTCATATTCATTCTGTATATCCATCAAGGAGGCTATCAGCTCCTCCGGTCTATCCCTTACAGTACGATAACAGATTATCAAATCGGGGTTAACATCATTGATGACAGCATGGCGAATATTGGGGTATTGCTGCAACATATAGAAGAGCATGGCTCCTCCACCAACAAAGGGCTCAATATAGGTCACGTTATCCCAATTATCAAAGTCAGCTGGCAGTTGTGCATCCAGTTGTTCTATGAGTTGAGTCTTACCGCCCACCCACTTGATAAAAGGTTTTGCTTTTGCCATAGTCTTATTCGTGTATTTTGTTTTTCTCGCCCACAAAGTTACAAATAAATTCCGAGATAATTAAATATATTTTGAATTTATGTCCCCCAATAATATCCGCTCAATCCTACCATATCATTACGGAATACTCCACATCGTCCTCGTCGGCAAATTCGTGCATGTGCATGTGAGAGGCTGAAGGATGGAAGTCTTTAGACAATGAGGAATAGGGGCGTGGCACCATTCCGTCGTCGTCGTCCTCGCCCAGATCCTCCATGTTCTGGCGTATTGCCTTCAGAATCTTCCTGTGGAGCGACGGGTTGCTCTCGGATATATAGTCGGAATCCAGCAGCTCGTTCTCGGCCTGCTCCATCCACTGGAGGTCTCGCTTGGCAGGACTCCATTCGAACGTGGTCTCGCCTGCCTCTTCGTAGCCAAAGACGCTGTAGGTTATCTCTACGAATTCATAGTCATCGTATGGGTCGTTGTTCATCGTTGCATAGGTTAAAAGCCGCTATGTCGGGATGGTGGATTGTTTGTATTTAGCAAATACACCTCAACCTTAAAGATAGGCATTATGAAGCAAATAGGCTTAGCATAACGCCACCCTACCCAGTTTGTCGATGTCGAGGTTTACGCTGATAGCTGCACCTATAGAAAAGAGCCGAATCTCCTCTTCGTATGCGTCACGATCAGGGGTGCCGACTTTTCCTATCAGCTTGTCCTTAGACTCTTCAAGTGTGATAAAATTCTTCTTGTCTATTATCATCTTGTTATTTCGATATGACGGTGCAAAAATATCCAAAAGTTTCAATATACAGAAACTTTTGGATGTTTTTTCTCGATTTAACTATTTATTTTCCTAATCCCTTTACACTTCGTAGACGGTAGTGTCTTCGATGCCCGCCTCGCGGAGTGCTTCTTTGCGCTCCATGCAGGTGCCGCACTTGCCGCAGTGGTGGTCGCCGCCCTTGTAGCACGACCATGTCTCGGAGTAGTCGATGCCGAGCTGCTTACCGCGCAGGGCGATGTCGGTCTTGGTGATATGGGTATAGGGTGCCCATACCTCGATGTTGGCGTATGTGCCCTGCTGCATGGCTTCGGACATGGCACGGATGAAGGGCGGGCGGCAGTCGGGATAGATGGCGTGGTCGCCGCCGTGGTTGGCTATCATGACGCGCCGCAGGCCGTTGCTCTCGGCTATGCCGCAGGCTATGGCGAGCATGATGCCGTTGCGGAAGGGTACGACGGTAGACTTCATGTTCTCGTCGTCGTAGCTGCCTTCGGGTATGGCGTCGCTGCCTTCGAGCAGGGACGACTTGAAATACTGGTGCATGAAGTCGAGGGGTATCACGATGTGGGGTATGGACAGGCGCTGGCAATGGAGGCGCGCGCAGGCGATCTCCTTTGCGGCATGGTTGCTGCCATAGTCGAAGGTTACGGCAAGGGCTATCTCTTGCTGATACTCATACATCATCGTCACGGAGTCCATGCCTCCGGAAACTATTATCAATGCATCTTTCATGAAATGATTTATTTAAGTTGTTGAAATGTCTATGTGCTTGGCGGACGGGGCAACTGTCAGAGTGACTTGATTTGCAGGATATAGATTTCGGGCCAGATGATGACGTCTACGCCAATCGTTGTCTCTTCGCGCCGGAATTCAAGTACGTTCTGCTGGCTGCTGCTCTGCCGGATGGCAAAGCCCATCCTGCGCAGTTCGGTGGAGAAGCGCCGGTAGTACTTCTTTCCCCAGAAATAGAGTTCGCAGATGGAGTCGTCGGCAGAGAAATGGTCTACGGCAACGATGCTGCCCCAGTGCCGGTGTACGAACAGCTGGTGGAGGGGTTGCGTGGCTTTGTCGTACTCGCCGTTTCCTTTCACTTGGAATCCCCAGATGTGGCGAGGGTCGCCGTCGTCCAGCACCTTTCGTGCCGGTATGCGCTCTAAGCCCATATTGCGGAACGGCTGCACATGGAACGATGTCAGCTTGCCCTTTTCTATAGCACGCTGCTTCTGCAGCTGGTACTGCAACAACCCGCGCATGTGTACCAGTGCCTCTTGGTAGGGCTGACCGAGAGCCATGCCTGCCACGACGAGAAAGACTCCTATGAGCAGCGTCCGCTTCATGGCTCGTCCCCTACAGTTGTTCACACTCGTCCAGCCACAAGGCACTGGAGGCGTCGCTTGGCATGCGCCAGTCGCCGCGTGGCGAGAGGCTGACGCTGCCCACCTTCGGACCGTCGGGGAGGCAGCTGCGCTTGAACTGCTGGCTGAAGAACCGGCGGAAGAAGGTGGTGAGCCACTTCTTGATGGTCTCCCTGTCGTAGGTCTCCTTGAAGGCATGCCGTGCCATCCAGAATATCTTGCGGGGACGGAAGCCGTAGCGCAGGGTGTGGTAGAGGAAGAAGTCGTGCAACTCGTAGGGACCTACGAGGTCTTCCGTCTTCTGCCGGATGTTTCCCTGTTCGTCGGCGGGTATGAGTTCTGGTGAGATGGGCGTGTCGATGATGTCCATCAGGGTCTCTCGCGACTGGTCGTCTACCCCACTCTCTGCCACGTATCGCACCAGGTATCGTATGAGCGTCTTCGGAATGCCCGCGTTGACGCCGTACATCGACATGTGGTCGCCGTTGTATGTCGCCCATCCTAACGCCAGTTCCGAGAGGTCTCCCGTTCCCACGACGAGTCCGCCCACCTCGTTGGTGAGGTCCATGAGGATTTGTGTGCGTTCGCGTGCCTGAGCGTTCTCGTAAGCCACGTCGTGCACCTTCGGGTCGTGCCCGATGTCTTCGAAGTGTTGCATGACCGCCTTGGCAATGTTGATTTCCCGGATGGTGATGCCCAGGCTCTGCATGAGTGACACGGCGTTGTGATAGGTGCGGTCGGTGGTGCCGAATCCCGGCATGGTAACTCCGACGATGCCCTTGCGGTCGTAGCCCAGCTTGTCGAAGGTCTTTACGCATACCAGCAGCGCCAGCGTCGAGTCGAGTCCTCCGCTGATGCCGATGATGGCTGTCTTGCTCTGGGTATGTACCAGCCGTTTGGCGAGTCCTGCCACCTGTATGTTGAAAATCTCCTCACACGAGCGTTGCATGTCTTCCGACTTCGGGATGAAGGGATGCGGGTCTATGGTGCGGTAGAGACATTCGTCAATTGACAATTGACAATTGACAATTGACAATTCACCCCTTTCCCCCTTAGGGGGCTGGGGAGCTTGGAACACCTTGTCGGGCTTCTCGTTGCGCTGGGCGTTGACGAAGGTGGTGTTGCGCCGCCGCTCCGAGCGCAGCATCTCCACGTCTATGTCGGCAATCATCATCTGGGGCTTGAAGGCGAAACGTTCGCCTTCAGCCATCAGCTTGCCGTTCTCGTAGATGATGGCATTGCCGCCGTAGACCACGTCCTGGGTGCTCTCGCCGAACCCGCAACTGCTGTAGACGTATGCACTCATGGTGCGTGCGCTCTGTTGTGCCAGCAGCGCCTTCAGGTAGTCGTGCTTGCCGATGAGCTCGTCGCTTGCAGAGAGGTTAAAGACGATGTCGGCACCGGCAAGGGCAAGGTGGTTGCTTGGCGGGACGGGTGCCCACAGGTCTTCGCATATCTCGACGCCAAACTTCACGCCGCTTGCCAGCTGGAAGACGACGGGCTTCTTGGTCAGCTCGATGCTGTCGCCGGCATAGCATACGGTCTCGCCGTCGTTGATGTCCTGTGCCGAGGCAAACCACCGCTTCTCGTAGAACTCGCCATAGTTGGGCAGGTAGGTCTTGGGCACCAGCGTGACGAGCTTTCCGCCGCTGACGACGGCGGCACAGTTCAGCAACAGCTTGCCCGTGTCGACGGGTATGCCTACGATGACCGCCAGTTGCTTGTCACGTGTAAACTCCTTGAGGGCTTCCACCCCCTTCTCTGCCTCGACGGTCAGCAGCCGCTGCTCGAAGAGGTCTTGGCATGAATATCCTGTCAGCGACAGTTCCGGGAACACCAGTACCTGCACCCCCTTCTTCTCTGCTTCAACGATCTGCAGCTCAATCTGCTCCACGTTGTATTTCACGTCGGCAACCTTTACCGAGGGCACTGCTGCCCCAACTCTTGTCATTCCGTATTCCATCATTCGCAATTAACAATTCACAATTGACAATTCATAATTCACAATTGACAATTCATAATTCACAATTTCTTGCTCCCCTCCCCCTTACTCTTCTCCCCCTTTAGGGGGCTGGGGGGCTTACCTCACCGTCACCTGCGTAGCCCCGTATCCATATTCCTGGAACGAGGCGTCTTGGTAGGGATATTGCTTGTACTTATAGTTCAGCTCGTGTATGATGCTCTGCCTGAGCACACCCTCGCCCTTGCCGTGGATGAAGACCAGTTTCTGCCCCTTCTTGTCCTTATACTGTTCCAGCGTCCTGCGGAAGACATCCAGCTGATAGTCCAAAATGTCGGAAGCGCTCATCCCCGCTGTCGTCTCCAGCAGGGCATTGGCATGCAGGTCTATGACAATCTTGTCGTCCTTCAGGCGCTGGCTGACAGGGCGCGACTTGCTCTGACTCTTGTCATAGCGGTGCACCAGTCCCTCTCTTCGTGCCGGTGCCTTTCCGTTGCCGGTTTCTTCAGACTCCCCGTTCTTGCCGTACATCTCCCGTTTCAGCTGCTTGGCGTCCACAGCCAGCGTGCGCAGGGGAACGTCGTTCTCGACGACGGGATAGAGGAGGGCTGGTGTCTCGAAGAAGTCGTTCTCACGGAAGGTGTTCAGTTTGTAGAACTTCACCGCGTCCACGCGGAAGCGCACATCAATGGCGGGCTTCAGCATGAACGGCTTGTTGCGCTTGTAGGCAGTCAGCTGTACGCACGTGTGTGCCATCTCGTTCAGCTTTTCCCGACCGAACTCTTCTATGAAGACCTTCGTGTTGGGCTCCACCACGCCTGCCGAGCGCAGCGTCCAGCTGGCACCCTCGGCCACCATGTAGGTATAGTGAACAAAATAGTTGCTGTCGTTGACGAGAAAGGTCTCGAACGTTGTCGTAGAGACAGCCTTCACGTCTACCGGGACAAACGCCAGGAAGACCGACAACAGGTCACCGCCCCGCCGCTCCGTGACGGGTGCCGTGAAACCATCGGCGGGGTCGTCGTCCTCCTCTTCGTCATCGTTAGCCCCGTTGTCGCTGAGCCGTTCCTTCACCGAGCGGTTGTCCCTCTGTTCTGTCCCTTGTTTGTTCTTCACAATCCGTCGCGTGCTGTAGTCGTCGTCTTCGACCACCACCACCTCTTTCACGGGAAAGGGAATCTCGAAACCGTCCTCGTCTTCCACCAGCACGATGTCCTTGCCCTGGAAGCCGGCAACGCGTCCGCCCCCCTTCTCGCTCAGGAATCTCACCTTGTCTCCTATCTTCATTTCTCTCTTTCTCTCTGTTTGTTGACCGCAAAGGTAGTGAAAGGCTCAGACACTGCAAAACAAATACCTCTTTTTTTGATTCTTGAAGGTTGAGTTCGCCTTGACAAGGAATTCGCTACCGGACAAGCGCGATGAAAGTTGCAGTCAAGAGCTAACGTCCAAGCCCCCTTGGAGGTGAGTTACGAGCTTGCTCGCTTCGCTTGCGAAGAACTTCCGAAAGTTGAATTATTCTAATTATTGTAATTTCTTTCGAAGATAAAAAAGCGAACCACTTTATTTTTACCAATTGCAAACCCTTCACAACATCTTGCTCATAATCAATAAGTTGCCACGTCGTGAAGGGTTTTGACGAAAAAAGAAAGCTCCCCAAAAAGAGAGCTTTCTTGTAGGTGTATCGAGAGGGTTGTCTATCCTCCGAAGTTGTCATACATGATGCTTTCAGACTCAACGCCGAGGGAGTCGAGCATCTGGACGACGGCGTTGGACATGGGGCCGGGACCGCACATGTAGTACTCGATGTCTTCGGGAGCCTCGTGGTTCTTGAGGTAGGTTTCGTACATCACCTGATGGACGAAGCCCGGCGTGTACTTCACTCCTGCGGCATCGGCTGCAGGGTCTGGACGGTCGAGAGCCAGATGGAAGTGGAAGTTCTTGAACTCCTTCTCCAGCGAGTGGAAGTCGTCGAGGTAGAAGACTTCGTTCAGGGCGCGAGCTCCGTAGAAGTAGTGCATCTCGCGGTCTGTCGTGTTCAGTGTCTTCGTCATGTGCATAATCTGAGCGCGCAAAGGTGCCATACCTGCACCGCCGCCAACCCATATCATTTCTTTCTTCGTGTCGAAGTGCGGGTGGAAGTCGCCGAAAGGTCCGCTCATAATCACCTTGTCGCCGGGCTTCAGCGAGAAGATGTATGACGAAGCTATACCCGGATTGACATCCATGAAGCCGCTGCGGTCGGGTTTGAAAGGTGGTGTGGCGATGCGCACGGTGAGCATGAACACGTCGCCCTCAGCCGGATAGTTCGCCATAGAGTAGGCACGGATGGTGGGTTCGGGGTTCTTGCACTTGAGGTCGAACATCTTGAACTTCTCCCATGCCGGCAGGTATTCGTCTGTGATGAGCTCACGGTCGAAGTCCTTGCCGTAGTCGATGCAGTCGAAAGCTGGAATCTTGATCTGTGCATACGAACCTGGTAGGAAGTCCATGTGCTCTCCGGCAGGTAGCTGTACCTTGAATTCCTTGATGAAGGTGGCAACGTTCTTGTTGCTGATGACCGTACACTCGTACTCCTTCACGCCAAGGATGCTTTCGTCTACGTGAATCTTCAGGTCGCCCTTGACCTTGCACTGGCAGCCCAGACGCCAGCCCGACTTGATTTCCTTACGGGTGAAGTGGGGCTTCTCGGAGTCGAGAATCTCGCCGCCGCCTTCGAGCACCTGCACCTTGCACTGTCCGCACGATGCCTTTCCGCCGCATGCGCTGGGCAGGAAGATGCCGTTCTCGTTGAGTGTCGACATGAGTGACGCGCCTTGAGGCACGTTGATGGTGCGGTCGCCGTTGATTTCAATATTCACGTTTCCACTGGGCGACAGGTATTTCTTTGCCACCAGCAGGAGAATCACTAAGAGGAGTATCGTAACGAGGAAAACTCCTATGCTAATTCCAATAAATTGTCCCATAGTTTTATTTCCTCCTTATTATATGTTTAGTCCGCTGAAACACATCATTGCCATTGCCATCAGCCCCACGGTGATGAACGTAATGCCGAGGCCCTGAAGTGGACGGGGCACGTCGCTGTACTGCATCTTCTCGCGGATGGCACCCATGGCTACGATGGCGAGGGTCCAGCCGATGCCCGAACCAATGGCGTAGGCTACGGCATCGGCGATGCTGGTGATGGCCTGCGAGTTGGATGGATCGAGCAGGATGCGCTGCTGCATGAAGAGCGAAGCTCCCATGATGGCACAGTTGACGGCTATCAGGGGCAGGAAGATGCCGAGTGCTGCATAGAGCGCCGGGCTGTACTTCTCTACTGCCATCTCTACCAGCTGGACGATGCCGGCGATGACGGCAATGAAGAGGATGAAGCTCAGGTAGCTCAAGTCAACTCCCGGAACGAGACAGTCGGGACCCAGCACGCGGGTCTGAAGCAGATAGTCTACGGGGACGGTGACGAGCAGCACGAAGGTGACGGCACAGCCCAGTCCGAGAGAGGTCTTCACGTTCTTAGACACGGCAAGGAACGAACACATGCCGAGGAAGAAGGCGAAGATCATGTTGTCGACGAATATCGACCGGAAAAACAAACTTATTATATGTTCCATATCTTACTTCTCCTTATAAAAATAGGCACGATGTACCCAGATGACACATCCGACGAGTATCAACGCCATGGCGGGCATCGTCATCATACCGTTGTTGATATAACCTGCGTCATAGACGCTCTGAGGAAGGAGCTGGAAGCCCAGCAGGGAGCCGCGTCCGAAGAACTCGCGGAAGGCTCCGACGATGACCAAGATCATTGCATAGCCTAGTCCGTTGCCCACACCGTCGAGGAACGACGGCCACGGCTTGTTCATCATGGCGAACGCCTCCAGGCGCCCCATCAGGATACAGTTGGTGATGATCAGACCTACATAGACAGAGAGCTGGACGCTCACGTCGTAGGCAAACGCCTTCAGCACCTGCGACACGATGGTCACCAGCGCCGCCACGACCACAAGCTGCACGATGATGCGGATGCGGTTGGGGATGGTGTTGCGGATGATGGAAATAATCACATTGGAGAATGCCGTGATGATGGTTACGGCAAGTCCCATCACGATGGCCGGCTTCAACTGTGAAGTCACGGCGAGGGCTGAACAAATGCCGAGCACCTGACCAAGTATAGGATGGTCGACGTTCAGCGGATTGGTAAAGACCTCTTTATTTTGTTTACTGAATAAAGCCATTAGATTTTACTATTTTGGGGTTTACAGTTTATGGTTTACAGGTTTTAATTTTTTTACCCTTTTACCTTTTAAAGAACTTCCCATACTTTTGGATGCAATCCTTCAGCATGTCGCTCACACCGTTGGAGGTCAGCGTGGCACCCGTCACGGCATCCACCTGCGACTGGCTGTCTTCAACCTTCTTCACTACAGACAATGCCACTTCGTCTGTTCCGTCCTTGAAGAGCTTCTTGCCACGGAACTTCTCCTGCCACGACTGAGAGTCCTTGATTTCGGCACCAAGGCCGGCGGTCTCGCTTTCGTGGTTGAAGTAGGCTCCATAGACCGTCGCCTTGTCTTCGTTGATGGCGAGGAAGCCGCTGATGCCACCCCACAGGCCCATGCCCTTCAGGGGAATGACGTACTTGTCTTTACCGTCAACATTACACTTGTACAGTGTGTTGCCGTCGATCTGCTCTTCGCTCTTGACCACCTCTTTATACTTGCTTTCAGCTGCTTCGCCGTCCAATCCGCGGATGTTGAGCGAATAGAGAATCTGCTTCTTCTGGTCGAGCGCTACGTTGGCATCCTGCTTAGACTTCAGCGCCTGAGACACGAAGGCGAGCAAGAAAGCCACTATCACAACAAGAATTGCTGAATAGATAATCGTATATGTATTACTGTTTGTCTTCATACTTTGTCCTCCAAATTATTTATTAGCAACTCGTTTGGCACGCTTCGAGATGTTGCGCTGAACTACGCAATAGTCTATTAGCGGAGCAAACATATTCATCAAGAGGATGGCAAGCATCATGCCTTCGGGATAGCCAGGGTTCTTCACACGGATGACGATGGCCATCGCACCAATCAGGAAGCCGTAGACCCATTTGCCACACTCCGTACGGGCTGAGGTCACGGGGTCGGTAGCCATGAAGACGGCACCAAAGGCGAAGCCGCCCAGCACCAAATGCTCATACCAGGGGATAGGCGTCATGTCGCCGGCAGCAAACAAGGCTGCCACCACTCCACCGCCGACAAAGACGCTCAGCATGGTCTTCCAGGAGGCAATGCCCGTCCACAACAGCAGCAGGGCACCCAAGGCGATGGCTATGACGCTGGTCTCACCGATGGAACCGGGAATCAGACCCGTCACCATGTCGCACAATGAAGCCTGGACGGGCTGGCTGGCACCAATCTCGCCCAGCGGCGTAGCCATCGTGAAACCGTCGGGGAGCGTGTTGCCAAGACCGAAGATCTGGTCGGTAGCCACCCACACGCTGTCGCCGCTCATCTTCTGCGGATAGGAGAAGAAGAGGAATGCACGCGTGACGAGCGCTACGTTGAAGATGTTCATACCCGTGCCACCGAAGATTTCCTTGGCGAAAATCACGGCAAAGGCAGTGGCGATGGCAAGTATCCACAACGGACAACCTACGGGGACTATCATCGGAATCAGGATGCCGCTCACGAGGAATCCTTCCTGAATCTCCTCACCTTTCCACTGTGCCCAGGCAAACTCGATGCCCAGACCAACGATGTAGCTCACCAAAATCTTGGGAAGTACGGCAAGGAAGCCGTAAAGGAACAGATCGAAGAACGAAGCCTGAGCCAGCGTTCCGGCAGCAGCATAGTTCTGATACCCCACATTATACATACCGAACAGCAGAGCCGGAATCAAGGCTATCACCACGAAACTCATGATGCGCTTCGAGTCGATAGCGTCGTGGATGCTCACGCCGCTTTTTGATGTCGTGTTGGGAACGAACAGGAATGTGTCAAAGCCGTCGTAGACACTGCGGAAAGCATGCAGTTTTCCGCCTTCCTCAAAGTTCGGCTTGATCTTGTCGAGATATTTTCTTAATGCTTTCATCTTTATGCATTCTCCTTTCTGAGGATGTCGAGACCCTCTCTAACGATTTTCTGAAGTTCCAATTTAGACGAGTCAACAAACTCAGCCAGGGCAAAGTCTTCGGGAGAAACCTCGTAGATGCCGAGTTGCTCCTGCTTGTCTATATCGCCGGCGATGATGGCTTTGATGAGGTATTCGCCGTAGATGTCCATTGGCAGCACCTTATCGTATTCGCCACTCATGATCATCTTGCGCTCACCACCCTTCACACGGGCGTCGATGGTATACTGCTTGTTCTTGCCGAAGAGCCATGAGAAATAGGAGCGGCTGACGGAGAACTGCTTGAAGCGAGGCATGATCCAGCCGGCAAACTCGTCGGCATCATCGCCTTCAGGAATAGCGGTCACCTCTGAGGTGTGGGCACCGAGAAAGTCATCCGCCGTACAGGGACGTCCGGTCAGCGGATTGCCGTTGATGAGCCGCACCTTCTTGGCATCGTCTATGTTGCCGCCTACAATCGCCGAGATAGGTGTTCCCACCAGTGCGTCGACGTAAGCCGGCTGCTTCACCTCACTTCCGGCAACGGCAACGGTGCGCAACAGGTTCACCTTGCCCGTGTTGAACAGCCGTCCGAAGAAAATGACCGCCGTCGGGTCTACCGTCCATACCACTTCTCCCTTGTTCACTGGGTCGAGGTGGTTCACCTGAACACCTACGTTACCGGCAGGACAGGGACCGTCGAAAACGGTGACTTCCACGTCGTTGGCTTTCACCAGCGCTTCAGACGACTGCATGCTGCCGATGCCGAGATAGACTTTTGCAATCTTTGCCAAGGCAGAAAGGCCCGTCTGGAAGTCCTGTTCGTTGCCCTTCAGCTCTACTTCGAAGTCGCCGGAAAGCGGCATGTCGCGAAGCGCTGAGACGAAGATAGCCTTCGGAGTCGTATCGGGAGTTGTCGATACGGCGTAGGGCAACTGGTTGATATATCCGAAAAGACCGGCTTCCAACAGCTCCTGCTTCACGTCTTCGGCAGAGAGTGAGCTGACGAAATGCTTTCCGAAATCAGTAAACACTTGCTCCTTGTCGGCTTTCACCTTCACACAGAGCACTTTGCGACGTTCGCCACGAACCACGGCGGTAACGGTACCGCTCACAGGCGAGGCAAACCTCACGTCGGGACAGTTCTTGTTCACGAAGAGGGCGTCCCCGGCTTTCACCGTGTCTCCTTCTCTGACCACCACCTTTGGCGTTACTCCCACGAAATCGTCAGGGACGAGTGCAAACTCTTCCGCTGGCTTCAAGGGCAGCTTCGTCTCGGCGGCGTGACCCTTCAGGTTCACGGTCAAGCCTTTGCGTAACTTGATTACATTTGCCATAAATGAAAATTATAATATAGAATTCTTTTACCTTCTACTCGGTTTCTAAACCTTTTACTACTCGGTTCCGATAATCTTCTGTTAATCGGTTTCTTACCTATCTTCTTAAAATTGCGTGCAAAATTACTAAAAAACAGACAATAAAAATAGAAAAACAAGTCTTTATTTCATCAAAACAAGGAAATTTTGTAGTTTTGCAATCCGTTTGAAACGTTCAGATTGCAATTTTGAAGAAAGTAAAGACGATTATAAGTGTTTTGATTTGGACCGTCGTTGGTACTTATCTGCTGCTGATGGTATTGCTGCAAGTTCCGGCAATACAACGCTTCATGGGCAGCCAAGTGAGCCAAGCCATCGGGAAAAAGTTAGGAACACGAGTACAGGTAGGACGTGTTGACCTGGGATTCCTCAACCGCATCATCATCGACGACATCACCATCTACGACCAGCAGCAGAAGCGAATGCTACAAGCCGCAAGGCTGGCAGGAAAGGTAGACGTGGTGAGGCTCCTCTCCGACGGCTCCGTCAGTATCTCGTCTGCACAGCTCTTCGGGCTGAACGCCGACTTCTACCGTCGTGACTCGTTGTCGAAGCCCAACTTCCAGTTCGCCCTGGACTCCTTGGCATCGAGAGACACCACCAGCCACACCCCACTCGACCTGCGCATCCAGTCGCTCGTCGTCCGGCATGGTGCCGTCAGCTACCACCAGTGGGACGCTCCTCAGACACCCCATCGCTTCAATCCTCGCCACATCGCCCTCACAGGGCTTTCTGCCCACGTCAACCTTAACCGGCTCACTGACGATTCCGTATCACTGAACGTCAAGAAACTCTCCTTTGAGGAACATCGTGAGTTCCGTCTCCGTCACCTCAGCTTCAAGTTGAAGGCAGGCAAGCGACATGCTCTTCTCACCGACCTGAGCCTCGAATTGCCCGCAACTGACATCTCCTTGCCACGAGCCGAAGCGTTCTATCGCATGAAAGGCGACAGCTTAGACTTCGCCTCCCTACGCTTCAACCTCCGCCTTAACCCGTCGAGGATAAAGACCTCAGAATTAGCTTATTTCGACCCAGGACTGAAACCATTCAATACCACCCTGACCGCCTCGCTCGATGCTCACGGAACCGCCACATCCTTGAACGTCAACCAGGTGGACATAGACTCTCCTGAAGGCATCGTCAGGCTGAAAGGCAACGGACACATCACCCATTGGGACAAGACACCTGAGTGGGAAGCACAGGTTGCCGACCTGAACATGAGTGCAGACGGCATGAAGCTGCTGGCAAGAAACTTGCAACGCAACCGCATACAGATGCCCAAGGAAGTCATGCGGCTGGGCAGCATCCGGCTGAAAGGCTACACAAAGGGCAAGGGTAGCGCCATCACAGCCCGTGGTGACGTGCATACAGATGTGGGCGACGTAGACATGAAGCTGAACACAAACGGCAGCCGGTTTCAGACCGACATCAAGACCGCCGGCATCAACATAGGACACATACTTGACGACAAGGCGCTGGGCATCGTCGCTGCCGACATCAGGGCGG
The DNA here is from genome assembly GCA_002353555.1 of Prevotella sp. UBA2746. GTDB lineage: Bacteria > Bacteroidota > Bacteroidia > Bacteroidales > Bacteroidaceae > Prevotella. The sequence continues at coordinate 18,540 of DEJO01000020.1, forward strand.
CTGGCAGGCTCGTCTCGGCAAAGAGCGCGAAGATGCCCGTAGAGCAACTGACGCTGAAGGGTAGCATAGGTCGTATCGACTACAACGGCTACACCTATCGTAACATGAACGTAGACGCTCAGATGAAAGGACAGACCATCAACGGACTCTTCGCCATGGACGACCCTAACGGAAAGGTTGACATACGGGGTACGGCAAACCTCTCACGAGAGGCTCCTTCCGCCAACCTCACCGCCAGCGTGCGCCACTTCAATCCTCAGGCATTGCGCCTCACGCAGGCTTTGGGCAACCGCACGCTCGACTTCGACGCCAAGGCAGACTTCACAGGCAGCAGCCTGGCTCGTGCCAACGGCTTCATCAACCTCTCCTCCATTCGCTCGACGGGCGGCGGAGAACCCCTGCAATTCGACCATTTCAACATCACCACGGGCTATGAGCAGGACGAACACTACATAGACGTACAGAGCGACTTTGGCAACGTGCTCATTCGCGGACACTACAGCTATGAGACCCTTGCCCAGAGCTTCATCAACCTCGTGGGCGAGAAGCTGCCCTCCCTGCCCGGTCTGCCGCGAGTGGTCAAGGGCATCAACAACGACTTCGCCATCATTGCCAACATCTACGACAGCAGGCTTGCCAATAGTCTGCTGGGCATTCCCATAGAGTTGCAGGAACCCATACACATCAAGGGAGCTCTCGTAGACCGCACAAACACGGTCAACCTCAACATCGACGCACCAGAGTTCACCTACGACGGCCATCACTTCCAAGATGCCAACATCTACATGAGCACCCATGACGACACGCTACACACGCGCCTCTCCGTAGACCACGTAGCACAGAACGGCCGCATACTCGACCTCGACCTCGACGGCTATGCTGCCGACAACAAGCTGCTCACACGCCTGCGCTGGGACACCCATTCGGCTACGCCCATAAGGGGTGTGCTCACGGCAGAGACCGAGTTCTTCGTCGGCGACAACGGCAAGGACATCGCCCACATCTATATCATGCCCTCCGAAGTATACCTGGACAAGGTGCGGCTCGACGTACAGCCGTCAGACATCGTCTACTCGAAAGACGAGCTGCACATAGACCATTTCAAGGTGAGCAACAAGAACCAGCACATCATCATTCACGGACAAGCCACGAAGAACCCTGCCGACGAGCTCACCGCGGAGTTGCAGGACATCGACGTGAAATACGTCCTCGACCTGGTCAACTTCCACAGCGTCGAATTTTCAGGACTGGCAAGCGGAAAGGCGCATGTGCGCGACATCTTCGGCACAATGAACGCCGATGCGGACCTGACCGTCGCGGATTTCTGCTTCGAGAAGGGGCGCATGGGAACGCTTTCGGCACGAGCCGACTTCAACATGACCGAAGGACAAATCAACATCGATGCTGCAGCCATTGACGCACCCCACGGCACGACAATCATCAAGGGCTACATCTCGCCCGTGAAGAACTACATCGACCTGGGCATCGAGGCAAAGGGCACGCCGCTGGAGTTTGCAGAGGACTTCTGCCGCTCGTTCATGGATAACGTCGAGGCACGCGGCAACGGCTATTGCCGCGTCGTGGGCGACCTAAAGCGTGTCAACCTGGAAGGTCAAATCGTTGCCAACGGAAAGCTCGACATCACGACGCTCAACACCACCTACACCCTGCGCAACGACACCATCACAATGATACCCGACGAAATTATCTTCCAGAACGACTCCGTCTTCGACCGCAACAACCACCACGCCGTAGTCAAGGGTGCCCTGCACCACCACAACCTGAAACAGATGACCTACGACATCAGCGTCGAGGCTCAGAACTTCCTGGCATACGACTTCCACGACTACGGTACTCAGACTTTTTACGGAACGGTCTACGCCACAGGCTCATGCGACATACGTGGCAGAAAGGGAGAGATTGTCTTCAACATCGACGCACAGCCGGAGCGCAACTCCTTCATCGAGTACAACGCCGCAGGACCGGAAGGCATCAACAAGGGCGAGTTCATCCATTGGGAAAGCGAACTCTCGCCCGAAATATCGCTCATCGAAGGCGACGATGACGACCGCGTCTGGAACCCTCAGCAGCTGGCGGCACGCCCCAGCGACATCAGGCTCAACTTCCTCGTCAATGTCACCCCCGACTTCACCCTGCGCGTGCTCATGGACGAGAAGACGGGCGACAAGATAGCGCTCAACGGCAACGGAGTGCTCCGCGCCAACTACTTCAACAAGAGCGGCTTCGACATGTTCGGCAACTACCTCATAGACTGGGGCACGTACACCATGACCATCCAGAACATCATCAAGAAGGTCTTCACTTTCCAGCAAGGCTCAACTATCAACTTCGGAGGAGACCCCTTCAACGCCACGCTCAACATGAAAGGCCAGTACACCGTGCCCTCTGTCAGTCTCTCCGACCTGCAGATGGGAAGTTCCTTCACCAGCAACAAGATACGCGTCAACTGCCTCATGAACATAGGCGGAACGGCTGGAGCACCCACCGTCACCTTCGACCTCGACCTGCCCACACTCTCCACCGACGCACAACAGATGGTGCGCTCCGTCATCAACTCTGAGGAAGACATGAACCAGCAGGTACTCTACCTCCTCGCCGTAGGAAGATTCATGCCGCAGGGAACCAACAACGCACAACAGGAGACGGGAGCCCAGCAGAACCAGACGTCACTCGCCATGCAGAGCATCCTCAGCGGAACCATCAGCCAGCAAATCAACAACGTACTCGCCAACGTCATGAAGACCAGCAACTGGAACTTCGGCGCCAACATCTCCACAGGCGACGAGGGATTCAGCAACGCCGAATACGAAGGACTGCTCAGCGGCAGACTCCTCAACAACCGGCTGCTCTTCAACGGAGAGTTCGGCTACCGCAACAACGTCAACACCCAGCAGTCCAACTTCATCGGCGACTTCGACGTGCAATACCTCCTCAACCCCAACGGCAACCTCGCCATCAAGTTCTACAACAAGACCAACGACCGATACTTCACCCGCAACTCGCTGACCACTCAAGGCATCGGCATACTCATCAAGAAAGACTTCAACAACCTCAAAGACCTCTTCAAAAAGAAAAAGAAGACGAAATAATGACCTATTTATGATGTTACACTGTTTCAAGTGTAACACGTTGGTCTGAAAATTGCTTACATACAACGCTACAGCAAGAGCAAACAAAGTTGGTGGGATTCCTTATTCCTCCGTTTCAGCAAGAGAGTTGAGAAAGTGGCGCGCAAAAGTGCCGTTTTGACGTTGGAAAACCTATGCTTTTGGTTGACAAAACCTATGCTTTTAGTCGGCAAAAGCATAGGTTTCGCAACGCAAGAACCCACTAAAATGTGAACACCCCAAAATCTTTTACAACTATGGTTCGCTACACAATTGTTTGAGAACAACAAAGAGTAGAGAGAAGTTTCTTTTTCTCTTCTATCCTCGCTCCCTTTCTCCCTTTCTCTCGTTCTCCCTTACTCCAGTTTATGGATGACGAGGCCGCTTCTGAGCTTGGGTTCGAACCAGGTAGCTTTGGGCGGCATGATTTTGCCGCTGTCGGCGATGTCCATGATCTGTTGCATGGAGACGGGATAGAGGGCGAGGGCTGCACGCATCTCACCGTTGTCTACGCGTCGCTTGAGTTCTCCCAGTCCGCGCAGTCCTCCTACGAAGTCGATGCGCTTGCTGGAGCGGAGGTCTCCGATGTTGAGTATCTGGTCGAGGATGAGTCGGCTGGAGATGTCTACGTCGAGCACGCCTATGGGGTCATCGTCGTCGTAGGTGCCTGGCTTGGCGTTGAGGGCGTACCAGTGCTGGTCGAGGTATAGGGAGAACTCGTGGAGCTTGGCGGGCTTGTAGATGTCTGTGCCCTTGTCTTCGACGGTGAAGTTTTTCTGTAGTGCCTTCAGGAACTCTTCTGAGGTGAGTCCGTTGAGGTCTTTGACGACGCGGTTGTAGTCGAGNNCATACTGCCATGAAGTAGTTGTACTCCTCGTCGCCGCGGTGGTTGGGGTTCTGCTTCTGCTTTTCTGCCCCGACGAGTGCTGCTGCCGCGCTGCGGTGGTGTCCGTCGGCGATGTATAGGCTTGGCATCTTGGCGAACTCGTTGGTGATGGTCGCGATGTCTTTGTCGTCGGCGACGCACCAGAACTGGTGGCGGAAGCCGTCGATGGGTGCTATGAAGTCGTAGACGGGCTGGGTTGCGGCGTATCGCATGATGAGCGTGTTGAGCACGTCGTTGTCGGGATAGGCGAAGAAGACGGGCTCGATGTTGGCATTGTTGACGCGTACGTGCTTCATGCGGTCTTCTTCCTTGTCGCGGCGCGTGAGCTCGTGTTTCTTGATGACTCCCTTGGCGTAGTCGTCGCAATGGGCACAGACGACGAGTCCGTACTGGGTCTTGCCGTTCATGGTCTGTGCGTAGATGTAATACTGTTCTTTCTCGTCCTGGAGGAGCCATCCGTTGTCTTGGAAGAGCTGGAAGTTCTCGGCTGCCTTCTCGTAGACGCGCGGGTCGTACTCGCTGGTGCCGGGGGGAAAGTTGATTTCGGGTTTGATGATGCGGTAGAGGCTCATCGGGTTGTCGCCGGCTTCGGCGCGTGCCTCGTCAGAGTCGAGCACGTCGTAGGGTCGGCTTTCTACTTTCTCCACCAGCTGCTGGGGTGGACGGATGCCTTTGAATGGTTTTACTATTGCCATGTTTTTTCAGATTTAATGTTTCCGTTGCAAAAATAAGAAATTATCGGCAGACGGCAAAGGGGAGAGCGGAAAAAGATTGCCGCCTGCCCTCGCGTCCCATCAGTTGACGCGCCGTACGTGCGCGCTCAGTAGACGCGCGGTCCGAAGATGGTGGTGCCGATGCGCACCATGGTACTGCCGTGGCTGACGGCTATGGGGTAGTCGTTGCTCATGCCCCAGCTGCGCTCACGGAAGTTGTCGTCGTCGGCGAAGTGGCGTGCTTTGACCTCGTCGAAGAAGTCGCTGGCGGTCTGGAACTCGCGTGCAATCTGCACCTCGTCGTCGGTGTTGGATGCCATCATCATCAGTCCGCATATCTGCACATGTTCCATCGTGCGCCATTCGCCCTCGTCGAGCATCTGGCGGCACTCGTCGAGGGTGAGTCCGTACTTGGTGGCTTCCTCGGCAATGTGCAGTTCGAGCAGCACCTTGATGGTTCGTGCGTGGCGCCGTGCCTGCTTGTCTATCTCGCGCAGGAGCTTCAGCGAGTCTACCGCTTCCACCATATCTATATATGGGGCGATGTACTTCACCTTGTTGGTCTGGAGGTGGCCGATGAAGTGCCAGCGTATGTCCTTGGGCAACGCCTCTACCTTGTGGCGCAGCTCCTGCTCGTGGCTCTCGCCGAAGACGCGCTGGCCTTCGTCGTAAGCCGCCATAATGTATTCGTCGGGGTGATACTTGCTGATGGCTACCAGCTTCACGCCCTCTGGCAGGCTCTCTCTGACCCTGCGCAGGTTTCCTTTTACGTCGTACATTTTTTTTGAAGGATTTACCTCCCTTTTAATTATCCGCCTTTGCCTGATGTTCGAAGACGTCCATGATGGTGGTCTCGTTGATGGCTGCAATGACGTAGTCAATCATCGTGCCGCCCATCACCTCGTCGATGTTCTTCACTGCCCCGTTCAGGTTGGCAGCCTGGACGAGATAGTAGACGCTGGAGCGCTTCTCCTTCTCCGTCTTCTCGTCAATGGTGATGAACTGGAGCTTCGCCTTGTACCAGCGGTCGTCGTTGGCGTTCTCAGAGAAGAACACCTCGCCGTAGCTGGCTGGCGTGATGGCCTTCACGTCGAACTCGCCGCTGATATATACCGACATCTCCTTGGTGATGCGTTCCTCGGCCTCGCCAAACGACAGGGCGTCGACAACGTAACTCTCTACAACTTTCTTCTGAAGACCGTCTTCCATGGTCTTGTCATAACGTACCTTGGTCTCAAACCATTGTGCTGTTCTGCTTCGCATATCAAATTGTTTTCTGATTTTAGCTGCAAAATTACTTAAAAAGGTCAGGTTGACCAAATAGTTTCGTGCGTTTTTTGAAAATTCGTACCTTTAAAGATGGTACTTTCGCTCGACCATGACAAGAAAAACAAGTTTTTCTTTTGCATTGTCCTCGCTTATTTGTACCTTTGCAACTTGATTGATACAAACTATAACGCAAATGCCTGAAATATCAGTACGCGGACACGAGATGCCGGAGTCGCCCATAAGGAAACTGGCTCCACTGGCTGCCGCAGCCAAGAAAAGAGGGACCAAGGTCTATCACCTGAACATAGGACAGCCCGACCTGCCCACTCCCCAGTGCGGACTGGATGCGCTGAAGAGCATCGACCGCACCGTATTGGAATACTCGCCCAGCCAGGGCTACCTGAGCTACAGGGAAAAGCTGGTGGACTACTATGCCAAATACAACATCAACGTCACGGCAGACGACATCATCATCACCAGCGGAGGCTCTGAAGCAGTGCTCTTCGCCTTCATGTCGTGCCTGAACCCTGGCGACGAGATTATCGTGCCAGAGCCCGCCTACGCCAACTACATGGCTTTTGCCATCTCTGCCGGTGCCAAGATACGCACCATTGCCACCACCATTGACGAAGGCTTCTCGCTGCCCAAGGTGGAGAAGTTTGAGGAACTTATCAACGAGCGCACACGTGCCATCATGATCTGCAACCCCAACAACCCCACGGGCTACCTCTACACACGCCGCGAGATGAACCAGATACGCGACATGGTCAAGAAGTACGACCTGTACCTCTTCTCCGACGAGGTCTACCGCGAGTACATCTATACAGGGTCGCCCTACATCTCAGCCTGCCACCTGGAAGGCATCGAGCAGAACGTGGTGCTCATCGATTCCGTCTCAAAACGCTATTCTGAATGCGGCATACGCATAGGAGCACTCATCACCAAGAATGCCGAGATACGCAAGGCTGTCATGAAGTTCTGCCAGGCCCGACTCTCGCCGCCACTCATCGGACAGATTGTAGCCGAGGCTTCACTCGACGCACCAGAAGAATACTATCGTGACGTCTATGACGAGTATGTGGAGCGCAGGAAGTGTCTCATCGACGGTCTCAATCTCATCCCCGGTGTCTATTCGCCCATCCCCATGGGTGCCTTCTATACGGTTGCTAAGTTGCCCGTAGACGACTCCGAGAAGTTCTGCCGCTGGTGTCTGGAAGAATTCAGCTACGAAGGCGAGACTGTCATGATGGCTCCTGCCGCAGGTTTCTATACCACCCCAGGGGCAGGCATCAACCAAGTGCGCATAGCCTACGTACTGAAGAAACCCGACCTGGAACGTGCCCTCGTCGTATTGAAAAAAGCTTTAGAGGCTTACCCAGGGCGTGTCGACGAAGAATAGAATCAACGACTTCGGCACATGGATCAGGCAACGGTTCCCCTTCCGTGTGCAGAAGCTGTCTATCGATGCAGGATTCTCATGTCCCAACCGCGACGGAAGGATAGGAACGGGTGGGTGCATCTATTGTGACAACCGCACGTTCAACCCAGCTTATTGCGATAACAAACTGAGCGTTAGCCAGCAGCTGGAACGAGGCAAGGCGTTCTTTGCCAAGAAATATCCCTGCATGAAGTATCTGGCTTACTTTCAGGCGTATACCAACACTTATGCTCCACTCAGCCAGCTGGCTCCGCTCTACGAGGAAGCTTTGCAGGTAGAGGACGTCGTGGGATTGGTCATCGGCACGCGACCCGATTGCGTGAGCACCGAGCTCCTGGACTATCTCGCAAGCCTGCCCGTCTTCGTACTGTTAGAATATGGTATAGAGAGTTGCAACGACGGGACGTTGAAACGAATCAACCGTGGACACGACTTCGAGTGTGTGAGAAGGATTGTCGGCGAGACACACCGACGGGGACTGCTCACGGGCGGACACGTCATTCTGGGACTGCCGGGCGAAGACGAGGCTGAAAGCATCCGACAGGCTGGCATCATCTCACAACTGCCCCTCGACATCCTGAAGATACATCAGATGCAGGTCATCCAGGGCACACGCCTCGCAGAGCTATACCAGCAGGAACCCTTTCACGTCTATAGCGTAGAAGAATACGTCAGGCTCGTCAGCCTATACGTCAGCCACCTACGCCCTACCCTCGTCCTTGAACGATTCGTCAGCCAGTCGCCACCACAACTGCTCCTCGCCCCCAGATGGGGCATTAAGAACCATGAGTTCACCCACCTTCTGGAACGATACATGGAGAAGACGGATACGTGGCAAGGGAAGGCTTGCTCTACACCTTGAAGTCGGAAAAATCTGCCATCTTCAAGAGTTCTTCGTAAGAAACTTTAGGATTTTCGTGAATGTAGTTTTCCACGGCTTTCACATACTTGTTGGTAAACACATGACGCTCCAGAGACTGGTTGACAATCCATTGGATTTTAGCCATGTGAAGGTCGCGCTCTTCCTGTGGCCGCATGTCGAAGTCTTTCAGGGGATACTGGCTCATCAGGAAGAAGGTGAGCGCGTCGGGCAAGATCATGTCGCGGCGCATCTGGCTGCGCTGGGAAGGCGAATAGAAGCGAAGGTACAGAGGATAGTTCTCCCCAAGATACTTGTCGAGAGAGATGCCGATGGACTGGTTGCCAACGACGATGCTCTGGTCAAGGGCTGAAATCTGCGCATACACCTTAGGCACTTCCATGTCTGGGAACCAACGCTTCAGCTTCGTGAACGAGGTGTTCAGCTCCTTGTTCAGGTCGGACATGTCGGCAAAGCGTGTCTCCGTGTCGGCAATGAGCGTCTGTAGCGTGGTGTCCTGGTAGAACTTCAGAAACTTCGTGTTGATTTCCGGGTCGGTAGCGTTGCCCAACTTCAGCACGTCTTCCAATAGCGTACGTGTCTCGATGGGATATTCCGTGTTCATCTCTTGCAAGGCCGAGAAGTCGCCCGTGGTGAGATAGCGGAACTCCAGACGGTCGTAACGGTCTATTTCCATCAAAGGTGTCTGCACGGCTTCATCCTGCTGAAGCTTGAACTGGCAAGCCACGCAGAATATCATAGACAACAGGGTCAATATGTAGTACACCTTTTTCATTTAATGCTGATGAGAAGTTTAATCGGTTGCAAAAGTACTAAAAACATTTTAAAATGGCAAACAATTTGCTAAAAAAGTTAAATCGAATGCCAAAAATCCCCGTTTTAACTTTAATTTATTGAAATTCCAACGCTCATTTATGTCGTTTTTCCTGCCAAGTCTGTAACTTTGCACAACACCAGACACACTTCCACCGAAATAAACATAAACGAAAATATAAACAACAAATCATGATGAAAACCTTCAAGCAAATGCTCACGCTAACGCTGGCTGCCGTTGCCATGAACGCTTATGCACAGCAGTCGTTCACCATTCAAGTGAAGAACCCCACCAAGGAGGTACGTGCCGACCAGCCCGTCGTCCTGCAACTGGACAAATACAACAACGTCCAGTCGGCCATTGTGACAGTAGACGGCAAGGAGATTCCGTCGCAACTCGACGACCTGAACCGTGACGGATTCTACGATGAGTTGTGCTTCCTCGCCGACTTAGACAAGAAGCAGACGCGCACTTATACCATAACGCTACTTGATAGCGGTGAACCGCGCCAGTACCAGCCGCGCACGTTTGCCGAACTGATGTTGCGCAACCCCAAGGTGCAGGAAAAGAACAAGCAGGACTTCTATATCACGGAGATTACCGTTCCTAAGGAATTGGAAGACCCCTACCACATGGTACACCACCACGGAGTGGCGTTTGAAAGCGAACTGATTGCCATTCGAGTGTACTACGATCAGAGACAGACACTCGACCTCTATGGAAAGTATAACAAACAACTGGAAATCAAAGACACTCAGTTCTATACGACCGACGAGCAGAAGGCCATGGGATATGGTGACGACGTGCTCTGGTGTGGAAGCACTTTCGGGCTGGGAGCCTTCCGCGGATGGGACGGAGAAAAGCCTACGATGATTTCAGACGTCATCAACCGCACGCAACGCATCGTGGCGAAGGGACCTGTGCGCACCATCGTAGAATTGGAAGACAGGGGTTGGAAAGCCGACGAGCGCGTTCCACGACTGAATATGACTGTACGGTATACGCTCTATGCTGGTCACAGAGACCTTGACGTAGATGTATTCTTCAACCGCAACGTCAAGGAACTCAGCTTCTCTACGGGGCTTATCAACGTGAAAGGCTCTGAAGAATTTTCAGACCGCGAAGGCTTGCGCGGATGCTGGGGATCCGACTTCCCCTCTGGGGCAAAGGACTCTATCGCCCACCCCAGGGAGACGGTGGGACTGGGCATCTTCGTTCCTGACGAATATCGCAAGTGTGAGGAACCTGCTACGAAAGACAACTATGCTTTTGTCGTTGGGACGGAAGGTCGTCATATCCACTACAAACTGGTATATACGAGTGACAAGGAGAAGTTTGGATTTCACTCTGCCAAAGACTGGTTCATGTTCCTCAAGGAATGGCGCAGGCAGATGAAGGAGCCCAACGAAATTAGCATGCCGCAAGCGATTTGACTTTGGAGAGTTAGCCGCATGAGACTTCCTGCCGCACTCTGGCTTTTTTTGTCCGTGCAAACATAATAAGACGGAGGTTTCTGCGTTTAATTAGATAATGACGACAAGACAACACCACACCATATATCGTTGGACAAAGTACCTGATGGGGCTTTGTCTGACGTTGTGTTGTGGACTGACGGCCATGGCTCAGGAGAGTCAGACGGGGTACAACTTCCTCAGGCTTCCCGTTAGTGCACATGCGGCTGCGCTTGGTGGCGACAACATCACCATTATTGAAGACGATGCTTCGCTTGTCTTCTCTAATCCGGCTCTTGCTGCTTCGGTTTCCGACCGCACCATCAGCCTCAGTTATATGAACTATATGAGTGGTGTCAACTACGGAGGAGCTTCCTACACCAAGGTCATCAAGGAGAAATTTACCGTCACGGGAGGTGCCCAGTACATCAACTACGGCTCCATGAAGGAAGTGGACGAAAACAACGTGCAGACGGGTGATTTCTCGGCTAACGACATCACCCTGAACGGAACGCTTGCCTATCAGTTGGGCAAACGATTTGTTGGCGGCATCACGGCTAAGTTCATTATGTCCTACATAGGTAGCTACAGTGCGATGGCGGTTGGCGTTGACTTGGGTATCAACTATTATGACCCTGAGCACGAATGGAGTATCTCTGCCGTCGCCAAGAACCTGGGCGGAGAAATCAAGGCTTTCGATGATGACTACAACAAGATGCCGTTTGACCTTCAGATAGGTGTCAGCAAGACGTTTCAAGGTGCTCCGTTCAGAGTGTCGGCTACACTTACGGACATGACTCACTACAACTATCGGTTCATTAACCACCTCAGTCTGGGTGTAGACATCCTGCTCTCTGACCAGTTCTGGCTGGGTGGCGGTTACAACTTCCGCAGGGCCAAGGAGATGAACATCGTCAGTAGCGACGAAGAGAGCAACCACGGAGCAGGTCTCACATTGGGTGCAGGCATCAACCTCGACCGTTTCAAGCTGAATGTCAGCTACGGTAAGTTCCATGTCTCATCTCACTCGCTCCTCTTCAATGCCGCTCTTAATATATAATTGGTAAATGACAATTCACTATTAAAATAATCACAATTAACTATCCATGAAACAACTCACCATCGCCATTGACGGACATTCCTCTTGCGGAAAGAGTACGATGGCAAAAGACTTAGCCAAGGAAATAGGTTACATCTACGTAGACACGGGAGCCATGTACCGTTCCGTAACGCTCTATGCCATGCGTCAAGGACTCATCGACGCTGAAGGCAACATCAATGTCGAAGAATTGGAAAAGCAGCTGGCTGACATCAATATCTCGTTCCAACTGAATAAAGAGACAGGACGCCCTGACACGTTCCTGAACGGAGAAAATGTGGAAGCGCAAATCCGCACGATGGAGGTGTCGGCTCATGTAAGCCCTGTCGCTACCCTGCCCTTCGTCAGGAGAAAACTCGTTGAAGAACAGCAGAAGATGGGCGAAGGTGGAGGCATTGTCATGGACGGGCGTGATATAGGTACCGTTGTCTTCCCCAATGCCGACCTGAAAATCTTCGTTACGGCAAGTGCCGAAGTACGAGCTGAACGGCGCTATAAGGAACTGAAAGAGAAAGGCGAAGCAGCTGACTATGACGAGATATTGGAAAACGTGAAGCAACGCGACTACATAGACACTCATCGTGAGACGTCACCATTGAGAAAGGCTGACGATGCGCTTGAACTGGACAATAGTCACATGACCATCGACGAACAACGTCAATGGCTACTTGACCGTGTTCGGGAAAGAATATAGGATGTGAGATCAGTCGCTGACCGATTGCGTTAGCGAAAGGATATAGTCGCGACATTCTTCCATCAGCCACTTAGGAGTGCTGGTGGCTCCGCAAATGCCAACGGAATGGATTCCTTCAAACCAAGAAAGGTCTATCTCGTTGGCATTTTCTATGTGGTGCGAATGGCAGTTGACACGTCTGCACTCATTGAAGAGTACCTTTCCGTTGGAACTCTTACGCCCCGACACAAACAAGACCACATCATGACGGGAAGCAAAATGGGCGATGTTGGGCATGCGGTTGGCAACTTGCCTGCAGATGGTGTCGAAACTCTTGAAGGTGGCTTCGGGCGAAATATGGTCTTGAATGTAAGTGATGATCTGATGAAACTCGTCGAGCGACTTCGTGGTTTGCGAGTAGAGGTAGATGTCACGATGGAAATCAAGCTTGGTAACCTCTTCCAGATGTTCGATGACAATGGCGCGGTTTTGCGTCTGCCCTACCAGTCCTAACACTTCTGCATGACCATTCTTGCCGAAGATGACGATCTGGCTTGAGGTGCTTCCTTCTGTCGCCATCGATGCCTCGTATTGCTTCTTGATGCGACGTTGCAATTGTAAGACGACAGGACATGTTGCGTCGATAATCTCGATATGGTTTCGGCGGGCAATCTCATAGGTTTCTGGCGGCTCTCCATGTGCACGAAGTAACACCTTCACATGATGCAGGGATTTGAGTTGGTCGTGGTCGATGGTGACGAGTCCCTTGGCTGCCAGCCGTTCCACCTCCATGCCGTTGTGTACAATGTCTCCCAAGCAATACAACAAGGGCTTGCCTGTACATTTTTCCAGCTCTTCTTCTGCTTTCTTGATGGCTGTAGTCACGCCAAAGCAGAAACCACTACCTTCATCTATCTCTACCGTCAACATGTTTTCTCTTTTTCTCGTTTTCTCGTTTTTATTTCTCCATATTGCGCTCACGCTTCTGCTGGGCTGCCGGCTTCATGTCTGTTTCTGTCGGATGCATGACATGGGTGTTGTACTGATTTCGCTCAGCCTGGCGTTGCTTCTCCAGTCTCTTGCGCTCAGATCTGCGCTGCTTCTCCAGTCTCTCGCGTTCCTTCTGAGCCTGCTTCTCACGCTTCTTCGACAACTTGTCGCGCTTCTTTTTCGTCTTCTGGTCTACGCCCTGATGCAGCTTTGCTTTCACGGCAACAACGGGCTTGGGGGCTTTCTCTACGACAATGCCCTTCAGGTGAAGTAACATCGGGTTCTCTTCGCCCTTCACGTATACGCCAAGCACCTTGTCGAAGTGCCCCATCTGGCGTGCATCGTATGTCGCCATGATGGTAGCTTGCTGACCAGCTGCTATGGCTTGCTTGGGAAATGAAGCCACGGTACATCCACAATTGGTACGCACGTCTTCGATGCGAAGTGCCTGCGAAGAGGTGTTCTTCAGTTGGAAACGTACAGTTGCCGGCTGCTTATAGCTGATTTTCTTCAGGTCTATGGTTGACTTCTCAGCCTTGAAACCCTGCGCCGCTACGTCAGCAACGGCGAGGGTCATGGCTATCGTCAGAATGACATTCTTCATATCTGCGCTATGGTTTGACGGTCAGTATGACGGCCTTGTCACGTCCACTATATTCAGGTGCGTATGCACATTGAGCCGTACATGTTCCCGTCTGGTATACGCCTTCACGATCAACATAATAGTCGTTGGTAATCGTGTGCTTACCTTTCGACAACTTGTTGAAGTAGAAGTTGGTGGTATAGTCTCTTGGAGAGATATAGCAACCTCTGTAGTAGTCATAACCACTCAACTGGTCAACGGGTTCGAGGCAGGCAGCACGCTTGTCCAGCACCTGTACAAAATCATAGTCGCGTTCAGCCGTAATCGTAATGCGAACGGTCACCTTGTCGCCCACCTTCAGTTCGTTGCCCACAGGCTGCTTGGTGTCAGACATGAGGACTTCCCTCACGACCTTGATACCCGACTCGGCAGTAGCAACATCGGTCACGGGTTGCATGAACTGGGCGTAGAGAGCACCCCAGCTGGTGCCGTTGGTGGTCTTCTCTGCGGTGAAAGTCTTCTGCTGGTGTCGCTCAACGGTACTCTTCACATATCCGAGTCCGGCTGTAGCCTTGGGCATCTCCATCGGCTTACCGTCGATTTTCAGAGCTGTCGGTGTCTCGTTCTTCTCCAAGGCAGAAATCTTTCCGTTCTCAGAGAAGGCGAAGACGGCATTGACACTATTGACAGGCGTGCTCCAAGCCTGCGTGCGCTTACACATCAGCAACCATCGTTGCATCTCCTCCACCGTCTGGCGGTCTTCAGGAGCGAGTGCTTTCAGGGCTTCTATTGCCGCCACCTCTGTGGGAATGCGATAGTCGAACCAACTGTAGTAAGCCTTAGTTGTATCGAAATAACGCCCCATTTCGTCAGTATATACCGTATACTCCCTGATGCTCTGAAGATGGTCTTTAGCTTCCTGCTCATGACCGTTGTATGCAAGTATCACGGCGGTCATCGCCTTGCCGTAGATGGTCAGTTCGCGTGCCCTGCCCGTCATGCGCTTCACCAGGAATGCAATATCTTCCTTTGCCTGCCTGGACAGTTCCCTTCCGTCGAGGGCACAGACGTAGAGATAGTCTACCGCCAACTCCGACGGCCGAAGTTCCTTCTTCAGTTCTTTCTCTTCCTTCTTCATTTCCAGCACCTCTTTGTGCATCTTTTCCGTCATAAAATCGAACGCCTTCGAGAGCATGGACTTGGTTTCCTGCTGAGTGCCTATCATCTTGTTGAGACGTACAAACGTCTTGCTCACTTCCGTCGTGATATAGATGCTGCCAGGCATTCCTTCCCACCACGTCCATGAACCGTCAGAGAGTTGTAGCTTCTTCAGCGTCTCGACGGTAGTGTCCAGCACTTTGTTGATGCTGTTCTCGTCGAAGAAGCGCATGAGCGCCTGCTTCTGTTCGCTCTCCTTCTGTGCCGCCATCACCCACGGCGTCTCTTCCAGAGCCAACTCTTTGAGGCTTTCGTTCTTCTGGAGGTTGCTCATGAGTGATGTCTCCTTGCCCGTCTCCTTCTTCCATAGGTTGAAGGTCTGCTTGATATTGGGCGATGCACTCATGATGTACCTCGCCAGGCTGTTGGCATAGAATGCGGCACTCTGGCTGATGGCATTTTTGTCGTTGGCATTGGCAACGTATGGCAACGCCTGAATGAGGAACCACGTGGGATTGTCCGTATATTCAACGGTCAGCTTCTGTTGGGTGGTGCCTTGGGGGAAGAGTGTATCGAGGTCTACCGTCTTCACGCCTGCCACATGCTGGGTGAAGGGCATGGTGTTGGTCACCATCTCCTTGTTGGGCAATATAGGCAGATAGTGTTGTTCGCCGTCGCTGAACCCATTGCCTTCAACCGTCGTCCGAGCAATGAGTACGGTCTGCTCATACTGGTCTAAACGGGTCAGTGGGAAGCTGATAGCTCCAGTTGAGTTGGCAGCTACATTGAAATCTTTCTTCACGGTGGTGAGCACCTTTTCGGTCTCAGGGTCTACCAGTTCCAGCTTGGCAATTCCCTTCACCGGCTTTGCCGAGGTGTTGAAGAGTCGTGCTTTGAGCACAGACTCGTCACCCTGCCGTACAAATCGCGGCATGTTGGGTTGCACCATCACCGTCTTGGTAGCCACCGCCTCGGCGGTAATCAGTCCGTAGTTCATCGTCTTGTCATGAGCCAGTCCCATTAGCTTCCATGTGGTGACACTCTCAGGTAGCGTAAACTCGATGTTCACATTGCCTTGTGCATCGCTCTTCAGTTGCGGATAGAAGAATGCAGACTCGCTCAGGTTTTCGCGCATCTGTACACCCTTGTCATCGTTCTTCCCAGACTTTTGCTTTTCTTCCTTCTTTTGTGCTTCACGATCGAGTCGTTCATCGGCAACATAGTTGGCTTGCAAGGCATCGACAGACTCTTCCATCACCATCGACTTGCGAAGAACATGTCTGCCACCGGCTGCAGCCATCAGCGGCATGATCCTGTTATAGCCTGTGAAGTCAAAGTATTTGTCGTCGAATTCACTGAACTCCAACGACTCCTCGTCATACTTGTCATATTCTCTGTAATAGGAAGTGCTCAGCGAAGACACAGAGGGCGAATGCCAGTTGGTACTTGCCAGCGAACGGCTCAGCGACAAGTCCATCCTCCATGAGAAGGGAGCAATCTGGTCGAGCGACTTGTCGTAGAGTGTCGCCATCAGCTGGGCATCGGCAGGCTTGCCGTCAGGTCGCTTCACACTTAGCGTCCATTGTTCTTTCTGCCCTGGCAGCAACTTGTTGCGGAACGTCTTCCACTCCATTCTGAGTCGCTTGTCTGGAATCGGCTTCTTGATGGTAGCACTATGCTTGTAGCAAACGCCGTTCTTCACCCACGAATAGTTCAGGGTGATGCCGTCGCCATAAACCTCCTTGTAGGTGAACGGTCGGGTGTTGAGGGCGTTGCTCTGGTCTATTGTCCCACATTCCAGCAACGAGTCGCCGGCAATGACACTATAGAGGATGTGCTGGTCAGGATCTGACGAACCTATCTGCACGTAGACCGGCTTACCGTCTTTGCGGAACTGGGTGTCGGTAGCGTAGAACCAGTCCTTGGTATAGACAACGGGTTGCTTGTCGGTGAGGGCGAACACCATGACCTTGGCTTCCACGGTGTCGTTGCCACAGATGCCTTTCAGGAAATGCTCACCACTCTTCAAAGGCGTTGCAAAGCGATGGGGTTGGTTGGCCTTCACCGTCACGGGCTTGCCGTCGTCGATGGTGTATACTACCGTTCCGTCAATCTCTTGTCCGGCAGCGTTAAGATAAGAGAAGGTGACCTGCTTCAGACTATCTGTCAGCGCACGAGCCGGAAGATTGCAGAACAACATCGTCGACTTCTTGCTCAGCGGAAGACTGGTAGTTGCCGAATGGCTCTCGCCAGCCTCGTCGGTGACCTCTGCCTCTACGTTGAAGTTATAGACGCTGTTCGACGCACCTTTGGGCAACTTCAATGCCACGGGCACGAGGAACGAGCCATCGCCTTCCGTCTTCACCTCACCGGTACTGATCGTCATAGCGTCGTCCGACGAATCGTTATAATAGTAGTAGGAACGCCACCAGAAGGCATAGCCTCTCGTCACCTTATACTTTACCTTCGCCCCCTGTACAGGCACTCCGCTATAGGTCTTGGCAACACCCTTCACCTGGATGGTATCGCCGTCGGCATAGCGTGCCTTGTATTTCTCAAATTCCACGTCGTAGGTCGGGCGTTTATACTCTTCCACCTTGATGTAGCTTTCTCCCCTTACCCCGTCGCAATTAGCACGGATGGTGAAGTTGCCGGTAAGCCCAGACGTGGGCAAGGTGAAGTCTACGGCAACCTTGCCGTAGGCATCAGTTGTCAGTTCCTTCTTGAAGAAGATGAGGTGGTTGGGATTGACTACATCTATCCGCACAGGGATGCCAGCCAGCACCTCCCTCTTGAGTTGTGGCTCACGATGGTAGACGAGCACCGCTGCATGCACCTCCTGCCCAGGACGGTACAGCTTTCTGTCGGAGAACACGTTCACCACGTGCGTCGCCTGCTTGTCGGGATAGTAGTTGAAGCTATAGTTCAGTCCTGTAGCCGGACACGAACGGTCGTTATCGGTATAGACAAATACCGACGAGGGCTCCCGGTTGGTATACGTATAGACCACCTCACCCTTGTCGTCGGCGGTCAGCACCTTCACCTCTTCCTTCTTGCCGTAATAGCCATTGAACTTCAGGCGTAACTTGGCACCAGGAATAGGCTGTCCGGTCGTGGCGTTGAGGGCGACATATCGTATGCGCTTCTTCGGCAGTTCTTCCGATACGACGTACAGGTCGCTCACGTAGTACACCTTGCTCTTGTTGGTCAGCACCTTTCCGTCGGCTTCTATCTCTATCAGATAGGTACCTACGGGCAAGGGTGGCACGGTCAGCGTGTCGTTGGTCAGGTCGTATTCAGCCTTGTCCGCATAGCTCACCGTCTTCTCGAACGTGGGTACGGAGCCTATCTGTTTGCTTTTCAGAGCCTTGTAGTCTTTCTCCTGATACACCGCCCACGGTGTGGCACCGTCTAAGTTGATGGGGCTGAACGTCACTTTCAGTTTCTTGATGTTGCGCACCTGCTTCAGGTACAGCTTCATTTCCTGGTCAGACCTTACCCATTCGCGTCCCATCGAGAACTGGAACTGGCTTTGAATAAGCCTCATACGCATGTTCTTCAGCTCACCCATATACTCCCAGTCTCCCCATCTCTTCAGGGCATCGTCTATCATCGCAATCTTCTCGCCGGCACTTGCCTTGTAGCTGTTGCGTATGCGTCGCTTGGCAAGTTCCCCGGCTTCAGGCAGGTCACCGTATACGTTGATGAGCGAGTCGAGGTCTTTTGTGTCCGAAAAGTATTTGGAAGCCATCACACATGCCGCCGCCCTGTTGCCGTGGTCACGATAGTATTCGTACAGCATCCTGTAGCGGCTATCCTCCAAGGCAATGACATGCAGCAGGTCGTCGTTGAAGATTCGGCTGTCTTTCTTCACCGAGAAGAGCGGCTTGTAGGCGCTGACCTTCTGCCGTGCCAGCAGGTCAGGGTCTGCCAGCGCCTTGTCGTAGTAGTCCCTGCTCCTCTCCAGCGTGCCGCGTCTGATGTCCGCAGCCTTTCCCAGTACGGCATAATATACCGCGGCAAAGACCTTGTCGCGCGTCTCAGCCTGCGCTGCCTCTGCCTTCAGGCGGTCGGTCTCCACGTCGAGCGAGTCGGGAGAAATCTGCGTCTGCAATCCCACCTTCATCATCCGTGCCGCCAGCAGCTCGCCGTAGTCTTTCCCCTTGGCAGCTTTTTTGGCAATCGTCTCCAGCAGTTCAATCTGCGTACGTGGCAGGTCTTTCTCTGCCGCCTCGTCCACCTGCTTCCATAGCGCGTCATATTTCTGTGCGCCAGCCATCAACGGCATCATCACCGCCAACAGCAATCCTATCATTTTCTGCTTCATCATATCACGTTTTTTTATACAGTTAAACATTTCTAATCAATTTACACCCCCTTTAGGGGGCTTGGGGGCTTTATCCATTCGCCATTTGGTAGATGCGCTTCATGTCGTCAGTATGCAAGACGACGAAGGAGCCCAGCGTGCACGCTCCGCCCCGGCTTGCCTTCTTCACCATCAGGTCTATCTCCTCGTCGGTCACCTGCTTGCCTATCAGTTCCACGATGCTTGTCGGCATGCCGATGTCGTGATAGAAACGTTCCATCGCCTCCACGCCGCGCAGGGCAGTAGCCTTGGGCTGGGTGAAGTCGTTGGCAACTCCCATCACGTTGACGGCAAACTGGACGAAGCGGCTCACCGTCGTCGCGTCCTTCTCCATCACGTAGCGTGCCCAGCTGCCCCAGAGGGCGGCAAGTCCTGCACCGTGGGTGACGCCGAAGAGAGCGCTCAGCTCGTGTTCCAGCCGGTGCGTGGTGAAGTCCTTCTCCAGTCCGCACTCTGTCAGGTCGTTGTGGGCGAGGCTCCCAGCCCACATGATCTGTGCCCTGTTGCGGTAGTCTTCAGGGTCTTTCAGCACCTCATACACCGCATCTTTCACCGTCCGCAATATCGCCTCGGCAATGTTGTCGGTGAGCGTCATGTCCTGGTGGCGGCAGAAGTATCGCTCCATGGTGTGCATCATGATGTCCGTAGCCCCGGCAGCCGTCTGATAGGCAGGCAGCGTGAACGTGCGTTCGGGGTTCATGATAGCAAATCGCGGACGGCTCAGGTCGCTGTTGATGCCGCGCTTGATGAGCCCCTCGTCCTTCGTCACCACGCACGACGAGCTCATCTCTGAGCCCGCGGCGGGGATGGTGAGCACCACGCCTACGGGCAGCGCCGCGGCAGGCTGCGCCCTGCCCTCCCAGAAGTCCCACACCTCACCGTCGTAGGGCACGCCGTAGGCGATGGCCTTGGCAGAGTCGATGACGCTGCCGCCGCCCACGGCAACGATGAAGTCAACCCTTTCGCGGCGGCAGAGGGCTATCCCCTCTTCCACCTTCGACAGCAGCGGGTTGGGCACCACGCCGCCCAGTTCGCACCAGCCGATGGCTGCCGCGTCGAGCATGTCGAAGACCTTGTCCAAGAGTCCCGACCTGCGGGCGCTGCCGCCGCCGTAGTGCACCAGCACCTTCGTGCCGCCATATCGTTTCACCAGTTCCGGCAGCCGCTCTTCCGCCGACCTGCCGAACGCCACCTGAGTGGGTGTATAGTAATTAAAGTCTTTCATCGTTTTATCATTTGTCATTTATCATTTGTCATTTAGCGAAGCGATTATCATTTATCATTTAGCGAAGCGATTATCATTTAGCGAAGCGATTGTCATTTATCATTTATCATTTGTCATTTAGCGAAGCGCCATTTACCGGGAACGTGAAGTAGGTGTGAGGAAACGGCTCGTTGCCGAGCGTGAAGTGCCACCACTCCGAGTAGAGGGGCTTGAAGCCGTGGCGCATCATGGCGCGCCGCAGTGTCATGCGGTTGCGGAACTGCGCGGCGGTGAGCCTGCCCCCCTCCTCATAGTCCAGCACCTGGGGCTGTGCCCCTTCCTGTCCGCGTGCGCCCTGGCGTGCACAGTAGTCGGGATGGCTCTCCCGTCCGAACCAGTCGAAGGTGCCGCCCATGTCCACCTCCTTGCCCGTCTTCATGTCGAAGAGGGTCAGGTCTACGGTGGAGCCGCGCGAGTGGCCGCTGTGCTCGGCTATGTAGTCCAGCTTGAAGAGCAGGCTCTTGTCTACGTCGGGATAGAAGTATCGCTTCATCGTCGTGTCGTTCAGCTCCTTTGCCCAGCGCACGAAGTGGTCCACCGCCCGTTGGGGACGGTAGGCGTCATACACCTTCAGCCTGTAGCCCATGGCGCGCAGCTCGTCGCTCACCGCCCTCAGGCTGTCGGCAGCCTGTCGTGTCAGCAGCGCCGTGGGCTGCTCGTAACCGTCTATGCGTGTGCCCACGAAGTTGTACGTACCGTGATAGCGTATCTCCAGGATGGCGTCGGGCACCACGTCCGTCAGCACCACAAAGGCGCTGTCGTCGTTGCTCGTCGTCCGCTGTGCCAGCGCCGCCGTGCCGCAACAGCACCATACCGCTGCCGTCAGCAGCCACATTCCTTTTCTCTTCATCTTCTTTAAGTCTTTAGTTTGCATTGTTTGCATTTTGCAAAGTTACGGAAAGTCGAGAGCAATACAAAGAAAAAACTTGTTTATTTTCTTTTCATTGCCGAGACAAAGTAACATAGGCGAAGCCAAGGTTACGGAAAAACGAGCGCAGAACAAAATAAACGAGTTTATTTTGTTCTGCGCTCGTTTCCGATGGGGGGTGTGAACTTCTTCCGCGAGCGCTCCCCTACTCTGTGACGCGTTCCAGCCAACGGACCATGGCAAGCATGATGGCGGCGGAGATGACGCAGACGAGGAGGAAGACTGTCCAGCACACCCACAGGGGGTACTTGTTGTAGATGAGGGGACCGACCCACAGCAGCAGGTTGCCCACGGCGGTGGCACCGAGCCACAGACCCTGGCAGAGTCCCTGCAGGTGGCGCGGGGCTACCTTGGAGACGAAGGAGAGTCCGAGGGGCGAGATGAAGAGCTCGGCAACGGTAAGGAAGAAGTAGGTGACGACGAGCACCCACGGTCCTGCCTTCTGTCCGGAGCGCACGCCTTCGGGCAAGGCGGTGAACGTCTCTGCCGAGGGATAGCCTTGCAGCGTTGAGTAGACGGCAAGGAAGAGGTAGGCAAGGGCAGCGATGAGCATGCCGATGGCTATCTTACGGGGCGTGGAGACGGGTCTGCCGTGACGGGTGAGCCAGCTGAAGACGAACATGATGACGGGCGTGAGCACGATGACGAAGAAGGGGTTGGCGGCCTGCCATATCTCCGGCGCTATGGCATCGGTCTGGACAAAGTCGCGTGCGAAGAACGACAGCGACTGTCCGTTCTGATGGAACGAGAACCAGAAGAAGACGGCGATGCCGAGCACGGCGAAGAGGGCATACATGCGCTGGCGTATCTCGGAAGCCATGGCATGGCGCTCTTCCTCCCGCTCTCTCGTTTCCTCTTCCTCCCTTTCTCTCGTTTCCTTCTCGTTTCCGGGCGTGGGGAAGCGGCGACGGGAGGCTATGAAGACGAGCAGCGAGAGCAGCATCACGGCGACAGAGGCGATGAAGGAGTAGTGGATGCCCGTGTTGAAGATGTCGAGATAGTGGGTGCAGAACGCCGACAGGTCGCCGACGTTGCCACCGACGGCTGCGGTGAGCTCACGAAGGTTCTGCATGTCGCCTTCAGGCATTGCCGTGCCCTGGGCGATATACTCATGGCAGAGCTTCGGCAGGTCGGCATTGTAGGCAAGGTTGTGTGCCTTCAGCCACCAGCTGCGCAGCAGGGGAGCTATGAAGGGTGCTGCCAGGGCCCCGATGTTGATGAAGACGTAGAAGATCTGGAAGCCGGCATCGCGCTGCCCTTGTGCCCAGCGGAGCCGCTCCTCGCCCTGGCGTGCCGCCTCTGCCTCGAAGTCGTCGTACATCTGTCCGACGATGGCTTGCAGGTTGCCCTTGAAGAGTCCGTTGCCGCAGGCGATGAGCGCCAGGGCAAAGATGGTGAGCGAGAGCAGCCACGTACGGTTGTCGGGAGTGGCAAGGATAGGTATGGCAAGCAGGGCATAGCCTGCCGCCATGATGACGAGTCCGCTGGCGATGGTGGCTTTGTAGTTCTGCGTCTTGTCGGCAATGTAGCCTCCGGCAAGGCTCAGCACGTAGATGGCTGCAAGGAAGATAGAGGCGATGAGTCCGCTCTGCTGGTCGGTGAGACCGAACTTTGAGCAGAGGAAGAGGACGAGCACGGCGTTCATGATGTAGTAGCCGAAGCGCTCGCCCATGTTACTGATGGCTGCCTGGAACAGCCCTTTGGGATGGTTGTTGAAAAACATGGTACTATACTATTTTTAATTCATAATTCACACCCCCTTTAGGGGGCTTGGGGGCTTTACAAATCGTGCAGGTAGGTGGCCTTGACGACGATGTTGCCGAAGTTGGACTTGCCAAAGAAGTCGCGCTTGGAAGAGCCGTAGATGTTGCCAAGACCGTAGTAGTAGCGACCTTCGAGGAGGAAGTGACCCCAGCGGGGATGGCTCCACTCCACGCCAACACCGCCGGCTATACCGTAGTCGAACTTGCGCTCTACTGGCATGGACTCCTGGGCGACGATGGTGTTGCTGCGTCCCGTCGTGGCATCAAGGTTGGGGGTGTCGTAGTTCTTCGAGGTAGACTCGTTCAGCAGGAATCCTATCTGCGGACCTGCCTGCACGAAGAAGTTGAAGCCGCGCTGCTCACGTCCCCATGCGAGGTGGGCGAAGATGGGAATCTGGACGTAGCCCAACGTGCGGCTGTACTTCTCGGCGAGTCCATTTTCGTTGATGACATCAGCATTCTTAGCCGTCTTGATGTTTTGCTTCCAGCCTATAGAGGCATAGTTCACCTCGGCATAGACGGAGCAGATGGTGTTGAAATACTTCTCGCAGACGTAGCGCACCGAGAGACCACCCGTCATGCCGCCGTGCATGCCCTGCTTCACCGTGGGGTCGAAGCCGACGTTGGAGAGCACGTAGCCGGCATTGGCTCCTATGGACAGCACGCTGCGGTGCTCTCCCACCTGTGCCCTCGCGGTGGCAAAGCACAGGCAGCAAAGGACAGACAATAGTTTATATTTCACCATTTCACGGTTTTCAATTTTTCTATTTTTCAATTTCCCCCCCCTTTAGGGGGCTTGGGGGGCTTTCAACACCCCCCCTTAGGGGGCTTGGGGGCTAATATGTTACTGCCTCCATAGTCTGATTGGGCAGGAAATGGACCAGTTGGAAGTTGGAGTTCTTGTAACCGCCCTGCCCCACGCGGCTGAAGTTGAGCCGCGTCTGCAACGGCTTGTAGCCCGCTTGGGCCGCCGTGCCCACAAACTGGCTGCCATAGAGCCTGATGCCACGGATGAAGAACATCGTGTGGTCGTAGCCCGTAAGGGCAAACCGCGGCAGCGCATCGGCCTTCATGGGCTCACCGTAGGTGTCCTTGTACAGCTTCTCAAATGCTTCGGTGCGGTCGGCAACGGCATTATAATAATAGGTGGTGGGGATGTAGACGCCGTACTTGAAGAACTGAGCCAGATCGTGGCGCTGGTACATGAACCACTCGTTGTAACCGTACATGGAGATGGCGAGACCGGGATGGGTCTGACCGAGCGAGTCGAGCTTGGCAAACACCTGATTGAGTTTCGGCGACTTGGCGGTGTTCAGCACGATGACGTTGGGTTGTTTCGACGAGAAGGCCTTGGCGAAGTCGACCTGCGGCGTGTTCACGTTGGTGAGGTTATACTTGCGCTTCACGACGTCAAGACGCTTGCGCAGCTCGGCGGTGAAAGCTCCCTTGTCCGACGTGTCGTCATTGCAATTGATGAATATGGGGTGATGGTTGGGAAATCGCTCCATGAAGGCTGCAATAGCCTTTCCGTTGAGTTCCTCAGGCGACTGGTAGACCTGGAAAATCTGCGGGTTCTCTGCAACATCATTTCCCGTTATCGAGAAGGGAATGACCATGCGGATATCGTTGCTGCGGCAGAAGTCGCCCAAGGGCTTTACCATATTAGAATAGAGCGGTCCGAAGACGATGTCAAGGTTGGACACGCCGTCCTTCAGCAACGTTGTGCGTATGTCGGCATCAATGGGTACGTTCCATGCACTCACTTCCGTCTTGACGCCTTCCTGACTCAACTGGTTGACAGCCAAAAGCATGCCACGATAGTATTCAATCATTCGTGTACCGTCGCCATTCTCGTTGTGAAGGGGCAGCATCACACCTATGCGGATGATGCCGTCATGGGGTTTCTTCGCCTGAACGGTCTGACTTGTCTGAAGAGTCTGACTCGTCTGACCAGTCTGACTTGTCTGGTTAGTCTGACTTGTCTGGTTAGTCTGATTTGTCTGCCCCACCTTCACATCGTCGCCTTTGGAGAAAGGCACAAACACCCAGTCACCCTTCTTCAGTTCGTATCCGGGCTTCTTCATTTCGGGGTTGGCATTGATCAGTTCCTGTATGCTGATACCATACTCTTTGGCTATTCCGAAAATGGTCTCACTCTTCTTAACTTTGTGAATATCACGCCATTTGGTGGTCTGAGCTTCCACTTGCAAAGCAAACAGCAAGGCGAGCAGAATGAAGGTGTAGTGTAAGATTTGCTTTTTCATCGTTGTTTATTTAACTTTAATCTTTGTGCAAAAATACAAATTTTGTGTGGTTTAATCAACTTTATTGAGTAATTTTGCACAAATATCGCGTATGAAAACAGTTTTTAAACATATTATCACACTTACGACGGCACTCTTAGGGGCTGTCGCAAGCTATGCACAGATGCCCACCATAGCACCGACGGCTGTCTATACCGACAAAGACGGCAACGAAGTAATCATGAATCCGGGTGACCTCTACAGCGGATCGGCACCATTGGCGGTGAAGTTTACTGCTAACACAGAAAACGAAGAGGGCTGGACGGAGTACTATGAATGGAGGTTCTTCACCGAGGGGAACATGGAAAATCCGTATCTCACCAGATATGAGAAGGATACCGAGTTCACCTTCGTCACCGGGGGAGCTCAGAAGATTGTATGCTATGCCACGTTCACTAAGGGTACGGAGAAGGTGGAATATACCGCCGACTACTGGACAACGTTAAGCGTGCCCTTCGGCATCAGTATCAGCGAGAGCATCCTGGAGATGCCCAACGCCTTCTCGCCAAAAAACGGCGACGATCGAAACAACACTTATAAGCCTAAGAAGGGCTACCAGTCGATAGTGGAATTTCATGCCTATATCTTTAACCGGTGGGGTACGAAGCTATACGAGTGGCATAACGTTGACGAGGAGGGATGGGACGGCACCTATAAAGGACGGGACATGCCGGTTGGTGTATACTTCTGCCTGGTCAAAGCCAAGGGTGCCGACGGCAGGGAGTTCACCATCAAGCGCGATGTCAACTTGTTCCGTGGCTTTACACCCAGTACGACAACAGCCGACGGAGCCATTACTCAATAGTTATCCCTTATGCAAAGAGAAGATCAGAAAATCAACGTGTGGGGCGCACGCGTTCATAACCTGAAAAACATAGATGTAGAAATACCACGCAACTCGCTGACCGTCATCACAGGCCTGTCGGGATCGGGGAAGTCATCACTGGCGTTCGACACCATTTTTGCCGAAGGACAGCGACGATACGTTGAGACTTTCTCTGCCTACGCACGCAACTTTCTGGGCAACATGCAGCGTCCTGACGTTGACAAGATTACGGGACTCTCGCCCGTCATCAGCATCGAACAGAAGACTACCAACAAGAACCCACGCTCTACAGTAGGTACCACCACAGAAATCTACGACTACCTGCGTGTGCTCTATGCACGTGCGGCAACGGCTTACAGCTACATGACGGGCGAGAAGATGGTGAAATACACCGAGGAGCGGGTGGTCAGGATGATTCTCGAAGAATATCAAGGCAAGCGCATACTGATACTGGCTCCACTCATTCGCAACAGAAAAGGACATTACCGCGAACTCTTCGAGAGCATGCGCAAGAAAGGTTACCTGAACATTCGCATTGACGGAGTGATGCAAGAGATTGTTCGTGGCATGAAGGTAGACCGGTACAAGAACCACAACATCGAAGTGGTTGTCGACAAGCTTGCCATCAAAGACGATAGCGACACCACCGAAGAGCGGCTTCGAAAGAGTGTGGCGACGGCTATGAAACAGGGCGAAGGACTTGTCATGATTCTCGATGTCACCGACAAGGCGGCTGACGGTGCAAAGACTGGAAATGGTAAATTCTTCTCGAAACGGCTCATGTGTCCCACGTCGGGCATCTCTTATAAAGATCCGGCGCCGAACATCTTCTCGTTCAACTCGCCGGAAGGTGCGTGTCCGAGGTGCAAGGGTCTGGGATACATCAACGAGATAGACCTGAAAAAGGTCATCCCCAACGACAAGCTGAGCATTCATGAAGGGGCTATCGTACCGTTGGGAAAGTATAAGAACCAGATGATTTTCTGGCAGATAGAAGCCATTCTCGAAAAATATGAATGCAACTTGAAAACTCCTGTCAAGGACGTTCCTCAGGAAGCACTCGACGAGATTCTTTATGGTGCCATCGAAAACGTGCGCATATCAAAAGACCTCGTACATACCTCAAGTGACTACTTCGTCAACTTCGACGGTGTCATCAAGTACTTGCGAAACGTGATGGACAACGACGACTCTTCGGCAGGACAGAAATGGGCTGACCAGTTCCTTGCCGAGTGTACGTGTCCCGAATGTAAAGGGCAGCGGCTCAACCGCGAAGCGCTATCCTACCGCATCTGGGACAAGAACATCGCTGAACTTGCCAACATGGACATCTCAGAACTGAAAGAATGGTTGCAAGACGTGGAAAACCACATGGAGAGCAAGCAGCGACAGATCGCAACGGAGATACTGAAAGAGATACGCAAGCGCATCAACTTCCTGTTGGAGGTGGGGCTCGACTACCTGTCACTCAACCGCCAGTCGGCAAGCCTTTCGGGTGGAGAAAGCCAGCGCATCCGGCTGGCTACACAAATCGGTTCACAACTCGTCAACGTACTCTATATTCTCGACGAACCTTCAATAGGTCTCCATCAGCGCGACAACGAACGACTTATTCGCTCACTGAAGGAGCTTCGAGACCTCGGAAACACCGTTATCGTCGTTGAACACGACAAGGACATGATGCTGGCTGCCGACTACATCATCGACATTGGTCCCAAGGCAGGAAGGAAAGGCGGAGAGGTGGTCTTCCAAGGCACACCGGAGGAGATGATGAAACAGCACACGATGACGGCGGACTACCTGAACGGTACGCTACAGATAGAGGTCCCTGCACAACGGCGAAAGGGCAACGGCAAGAGCATCGTCATCAAGGGGGCTTCGGGCAACAATCTGAAGCATGTTGACGTAGCATTTCCACTCGGCAAGCTCATCGTAGTAACCGGTGTTTCAGGCTCAGGCAAGTCGACACTCATTAACGAAACATTGCAACCCATACTCAGCCAGCACTTCTACCGTTCGCTGAAACGACCGATGCCATACGAGAGTGTCGAGGGCATAGACCATATAGATAAGGTGGTGAACGTAGACCAGAGCCCTATCGGTAGGACTCCACGATCGAATCCAGCCACCTACACCGGAGTGTTCTCAGACATTCGTTCCTTGTTCGTCAACCTCCCCGAAGCAAAAATCCGAGGATATAAGCCGGGCAGGTTCTCGTTCAACGTGAAGGGTGGACGATGTGAGACGTGTGGCGGCAACGGCTACAAGACAATAGAGATGAATTTCCTACCCGATGTGATGGTACCTTGTGAAACGTGTCATGGCAAACGCTATAATCGTGAGACGCTGGAGGTGCGCTACAAAGGCAAGTCTATTGCCGACGTCCTCGACATGACCATCAATCAGGCGGTGGAATTCTTCGAAGCCGTGCCGAACATCCTACAGAAAATCAAGACGATACAAGACGTAGGATTGGGTTATATCAAACTGGGGCAGCCCTCCACCACCCTCTCCGGCGGTGAAAGCCAACGTGTAAAACTTGCTACCGAGCTGTCGAAACGAGACACTGGCAAGACGCTTTACATCCTCGACGAGCCGACAACAGGACTCCACTTCGAAGACATTCGCATCCTCATGGACGTGTTACAGAAGCTGGTAGACCGCGGCAACACCGTCCTGATCATCGAGCACAACCTTGACGTCATCAAACTGGCTGATTACATCATCGACATGGGACCGGAAGGTGGACGCAAGGGCGGCGAAGTTCTCAGCACGGGGACACCCGAAGAGGTAGCCAAAAGCAAACTCGGCTTTACTCCTGCATATCTTTAACCCCATCATTCATCATTGCTGCAGACAACTGTATAACATTCATCAATCATATCAATGAAAAATAAAAATATCATTCAATGGGGGCTGATGGTCACTCTGCTCTTTTTCAATCAGGCATCTGCTTGGTGTATAACGCATAACGACAAGGGAGGAACGGAAGAACAGAAGGTGTTCATACCTGAGACACCCGATTACGGCGACCCGATGATGTGGGTGACTGTAGACGGTGACTCGACAGGTATGGGTGCCGACATCTTCTATGTGGTATCGACATGGGAGGTGGACTGGAAGACCAAGGACGGACGCATCTGCCACTATGCTGACACTTGGAATCTAAAACACCGCTCACACATGGCTGACGGGGAGATCATCAAGGTTGCGAAGTATATGGCTCCAGGCAACAGGTTCTATGCACCTTATTACCGCCACGCTACGATAGAGGCTTTCATGACCAACAATGAGGACAGTATATATCAGCGCACACGGATGGCAATGGAAGATGTGTGCAGAGCCTTCGACCACTTCCAGGCGCATCGAGACCAGAAACGCCCACTCATCATAGCAGGCTTCAGCCAGGGCGGACTGGCGGTAGTGGAACTGCTCAAGCATATCAGCGACGAGACCTATAGCCAACTGGCAGCAGCCTATGTCTTGGGTTACAAGGTAACGAATGCCGACATGAAAGCGTGTAACCACATCGTACCTGCCAAGGGAGAGACAGACACGGGTGTCACCATCTGCTACAATACGGTGAAGGACGTGAAGTATGTACATCACTTCACACGCTCCGACATCTGCATCAATCCCGTGAACTGGCATACTGACGAGACACCCGCCATACTCCATGACACCATCACCGTCGCAGTCTCTCCTGAACATCATGTTCTTGTAGTCTCCAACTACAGTGGTTCTGAGTATCGTCCCTTCCGTGGCTTTATCAACGTGGGTGACATCCATAGCTGTGAACCGTGGCTCTACAGCCAGTGCCTGGCAAAGAACATCACCGTGCGTGCAAGGGAATGGAGGAAGATGAAAGATGAAAAATTAAAGATGAGAATTAAATGAAAGAAGACGAAAGGAGAACTAACACCAGTCTGCACTAAAATCTCACATTCTGTTTCAAAAAGTCAATAGAATATTTGGCACAACAAAAAAAATACATTACCTTTGCAACCGCTTTTAAGCCGATATGGCTCAGTTGGTAGAGCAACGCATTCGTAATGCGTAGGTCCCCGGTTCGAGTCCGGGTATCGGCTCCAAGAGGGGCTATCCCCAAGATGACGCTCCAACAGAGCGTCTTTTTGTTGGAATAATCGCGGAATTGGATATTCCGCTGCCGCTCGGTCATCCGAAAGCAAGCTTTCATGACGCTCACTTCATCGCGGAATTAGCACATCGGTAGTGCATCGGCTTCCCAAGCCGAGGAGGCGGGTTCGACTCCCGTATTCCGCTCAACATTGATAAAAAGAGGCTGCAAAATGATGTTGCAGCCTCTTTCATTTATGGTTTCAGAGATAATCTCTTATTTACCGAAGTAGCGCTTCAGCAGTCCGGCGAATCCAGCACCGTGGCGTGCCTCGTCCTTAGCCATCTCGTGAACGGTGTCATGGATGGCGTCGAAACCAGCTTTCTTAGCTTCCATTGCAATGCGGAACTTGTCTTCACATGCACCAGCTTCAGCAGCAGCACGCTTCTCAAGGTTGGTCTTGGTATCCCAGACACACTCGCCCAACAGTTCTGCAAAGCGGCTGGCGTGGTCAGCCTCTTCGAAAGCGTAGCGCTTGAAAGCCTCAGCTATCTCAGGATAGCCCTCACGGTCGGCTTGGCGTGCCATAGCCAAATACATACCAACCTCTCCACACTCACCGTTGAAATGGCAACGGAGGTCTTCGATCATCGCTTCGCTGACACCCTCTGGCTTGCCATCACCAATCTTGTGTTCAGTGGCATAGGTTGCTTCTTCTTTCAGTTCAGAAAACTTACTGGCGGGAGCCTTGCAGATAGGACACTTTTCGGGTGCTTCCGTTCCTTCATAGATGTAGCCGCAAACGGCACAAATAAACTTTTTCTTCATAATGTTTTTGTATTAGAATTTATTTCAGGTGTCTTTTCAGTTCGGGCACCTGCTTACCGATTTCTATGGCTAACAACCCAGCTACGATGCGCGCACCAATCTGGTTGTAATGAGTATTGTCTTGACGACCTTTGGGATATGCCGGGCATTCACCTGGTGCATAGATCATGTGCAGCTTCTTGCTTCCTTCCACTCCCAGTCCTTGCTCCAGGTCGGAAGTTACCTTGTTGGCATCAATGAACGGCACGTTGAGTTCCTTGGCAATGGCACGCGGCACCTCGCGGTAGGCACCGTGAGTGTCTTGCAACTTGTCGCCGCCACCTTTCAAATCTTCGCCACCTTCAAACACCTTGTCACGCAAACCTTCATCGTCGATGACTTTGTCCGACGGAGCAGTGAAATTGCGACGAGCCACACAGTTCAGGAGAATAGGATATGCACCCTTTGCCTTGGCTTCGTTGACATAGCGGCGCAAGTTATTGTCGAAGGAGCCACCAACCTCGGTATATCTATTGGGGTCGTTCTTCTTCTCGTCGTTGTGTCCGAACTGGATGACAACATAGTCACCTGGCTGCAACTTGTCGAGCACTTTCTGCCAACGGCCTTCGTTGATGAAACTTTTCGTAGAACGTCCGTTCACGGCATGGTTGTCGATGACGACATCGTTCTTGAAGAACTCATGAAGCACCATGCCCCACCCTCTTTCCTGCTTGCCGCCGGTAGTGTCTTTGTTTGCCATCGTGGAGTCGCCCACCATAAAGATGCGTACTGGCTTGTTGTCTGTATATGCACAGAGCACCATGACAGCCATCAATGCTAATAAAACCTTTTTCATTTGACATTCCTTGTTATTTGACTATGATTTAATGTTTGACGATTTAATCACTGAACTACATTTTCATGCTTTTACGATGGCTATCAGCTCTTCAGGAGAAACCTGTTGCTGCTCACCGGTCGTCATGTTCTTCAGCGTGAACTTGCCAGCCTGCATCTCGTTCTCACCGGCAAGAGCCACAAAAGGTATCGCCTTGGCGTTGGCATAGCTCATCTGCTTCTTCATCTTAACGGCGTCGGGATACATCTCTGAACGGATGCCTGCCTGACGAGCCTGTGCCACCACGGGCAGGCTATAGGCTGTCTCTGCTTCACCGAAGTTGATGAAGAGCAGTTGTGTGCCGGTGACGCTGTCCTTGGGATAACGGTCAAGCGCATTGAGCACGTCAAAGATGCGGTCTACTCCGAACGAAATGCCTACCCCACTGATACCCGGCATCCCGAAGATGCCGGTGAGATTGTCGTAGCGTCCTCCTCCGGTGATGCTTCCAATCTGCACGTCTAAAGCCTTCACTTCAAAGATAGCCCCCGTATAATAGTTCAGTCCGCGTGCCAATGTCAGATCCAGTTGCAACTCGTTGTTCAGCGAACAGCCTAACACCTTGAGGATGAAACGAATTTCCTCAACACCCTTCAGTCCCGTCTCAGAATCCTTGAGCACCTCGGCAATGGTGTTGAGTTTCTCTTCGTTAGAGCCTTCGAGCGTGATGATGGGTTGCAGCTGAGCTATCTGCTCGTCGGAGAGTCCGTCGTTTTTCAGTTCTGCATTGACATTCTCCAGTCCTATCTTGTCAAGTTTGTCGATGGCAACGGTGATATCGACAATCTTGTCTGCAGCACCAATGACCTCGGCAATGCCCGTAAGAATCTTGCGGTTGTTGATTTTTATCTGTACGCGCACGCCGAATCGGGTGAAGACGGTGTCCACAATCTGCATCAGCTCTACCTCGTTCAGCAAGGAGTCGGAACCTACAACGTCGCCGTCGAACTGATAGAACTCACGGTAACGCCCTTTCTGCGGACGGTCGGCACGCCAGACTGGTTGCACCTGATAGCGTTTGAACGGCAGTTGCAGCTCGTCGCGGTGCATCACCACATAGCGGGCAAAAGGCACGGTGAGGTCGTAGCGCAGTCCTTTCTCGCAGAGACGGGCAGCCAGGCGCAACGTGTTGCGCTCTGTCAGTTCTTCATCTGAAACCTTCGACAGATAGTCTCCTGAGTTGAGGATCTTGAACAACAGCTTGTCGCCTTCCTCACCATACTTACCCATGAGGGTCTGCAGGCTCTCCATCGCCGGAGTTTCTATCTGCTGGAAGCCGTAGAGCGAGTACACCTCGCGTATGGTGTCAAAGATATAGTTGCGCTTTGCCATCTCTATGGGCGAGAAGTCGCGCGTTCCTTTGGGTATACTTGGTTTGTTTGCCATAATGTTACGATTCAGAATTTCTGATGATTGTCTGGTCTCTGTCCGGACCGATGGAGATGATGCTGATAGGCGTTTCCAGCTGTTCTTCAAGGAACTTTACATAGTTGCTGAAAGCTTCAGGGAACTGTTCCTCACAGGTAAACGACGTCATGTCGGTCTGCCAGCCTTCCATCTCCACATATACTGGCTCTATGCCGTGCTCGATGTCGTAGGGGAAGTGGTCTATCTGCACACCGTTCTGCTTATATGCCACACACGCCTTGATGGTTTTGAAGCCATCAAGTACGTCACTCTTCATCATGATGAGCTGGGTGACACCGTTCACCTGAATGGCATAGCGAAGAGCCACGAGGTCAATCCAACCGCAACGGCGCTCTCGTCCCGTCACAGCACCATACTCATGACCGAGGTCACGAATGGTCTTTCCCGTTTCATCGAACAGCTCCGTAGGGAACGGACCGGCACCGACACGCGTACAATAGGCTTTCATAATACCATATACTTCGCCAATCTTGTTTGGTCCGATACCCAGTCCTGTACATGCACCTGCACAGATGGTATTGGAAGAGGTGACGAAAGGATAGCTTCCGAAGTCTACATCGAGCATAGTGCCCTGAGCACCTTCGCAGAGGATGCTCTTCCCTTCACGTAGCAAAGAGTTGATTTCGTGCTCACTATCAATGAACTGGAACTGTTTCATGTAGGCGATGCCCTCCATCCACTGTGCCTCAACAGCCTCGAAACCTTCAAAGTCGTCGAAGTTGAGCGCCTTCAGCATGTCCAGATGACGTTGCTTGTGAGCCTTGTATTTCTCTTCAAATCCGTCGAGGATGTCGCCAACACGCAAACCATTGCGGCTAATCTTATCGGTATAGGTCGGTCCGATGCCTTTGCCTGTCGTACCCACCTTGTTCTTACCCTTCTGAATCTCGTAAGCCTTGTCCAATAAACGGTGGGTAGGCATGATGAGGTGTGCCTTCTTCGATATGCGCAGACGTTCGCGCAGGTCGTGTCCGCTCTTTGCCAGCTCTTTGGCTTCAGACATGAAAAGGTCAGGAGCCAGGACAACACCGTTGCCTATGATGTTGACTTTTCCGCCCTGGAAAATACCCGACGGAATGCTGCGCAAGACGTATTTCTGTCCTTCAAACTCAAGCGTATGGCCAGCGTTGGGACCACCCTGAAAGCGAGCTACGACATCATACTGCGGTGTGAGCACGTCAACAACCTTACCTTTTCCTTCATCGCCCCACTGCAAGCCGAGCAGGACATCTACTTTTCCTTTTTTCATTGCTTATTTAGTTTCTGATTTTTTGTGCTATTGATTTTTCTGGTCATGCGCGCCTGACACTTAGAACAGACCCCATATATGTATAAGGTGAATCCGTCACGACGGAAACGTGTCAGCTTCGTGTCGTTGATAGCCTTCGAAATCTCCGGGAAGGTGCCCTCTTTCACCGTACCGCACAACGTACACACCTGGTGTATGTGGTTCTCGTTCTTGTAACATGCCTCATACATGGTTTGCCCGATGAAGCGGTGTCGGATGACCAGCCGTAACTCTATAAACAACTTCATGGTGTTGTAAAGAGTGGCTCTTGATACTCGGAAGTTCATCTTTTCCAGCAACTCCCCTAACTCTTCCAGCGAAAAATGCCTGTCGGTGTCGTATACGGCATCGAGTATGGCGTATCGCTCAGGCGTTCTACGCAAATGATTCAGTTCGAGATAACTGGTGAGTATTTCTCGAACTTTCTTTTTTACAGATGTTTTTGTCACTTGGACTTACTCATTAAATTCGCACAAAAGTACAACTTTTCAGCCACATTAAGCCCAAGTTGGCATTGAAAAAACGTTAAATGGAATTTTAACGTAACGCAGGAATGGCCGTCACCGCTACACGTCGATAGTCTTCTCCCAGCTCACAGAAATGAATCATACAGTTCATGGCAGCATGTTTAACGCCAAGGTTTCCCTCTTCCATAACCACTTGAACCTGATCTATCAACTCATTGATACCTCGTTCGTTAGGTTCTCTTCCACTCTTAAAGATAAAAGACAAGATGTGATAGCCCGCCAACTGCTTGAGAGGTTCTTCAGTAGCTATCCATTCGTAGGCTATCTCAGGCGCATCATCCAAAAACTGATACAAGTATTTCGTGGTCAGTTCGGCTATTTCTTGCGAGTGAGTCTGCTCCATCCAGATGTCTGCCAGCTCCCGTTCCATCTTCTCCGGCGGCATGAGCATCGATGCCAGAATCTTGCATTCGCGGATATCCTCTTTCCACAAGGCGATGGCAAGATCATAATCCTTGTCATATTCCTGAGCCATCTCCTGCAAATGCGGCAGGGAAGCGCCCCAGTTCAGGTGATAGTCGAGACCTTTTTCGCGCATGGAACGGGCAATCTCACCATTCATCAACAGCCGGAACGACTGTTTGATCTGCTTCAGCAGTTCTTTCGTCTTTTCGTTCATCTTGTATTTCTGCCTGCCGGGAATGGAGATATTCAATTATATGAGTGTGGCATAATCGCGGCTATAGCGCAGCATCTGTTCAGAGTAGGTCTCGGAATAGTCCAGACGGACATCCATCGGCTGACCATCCTTGTCGGTTTCCACAATCATGCGAGGATTCAGGAATCCCTTATATGGAGCAATGTTCAGCGCTTCATACCTGGAGAGTACCTCTTGGTGCAGCTGCCCGTCGACCTGTACGCCATAGTTTTCCACCAACTGACGTGCCGCCTCGTAGTCGCCTTCGCTTTTGATGCGCTGGACCTCTTTCAGCAACGTGGCAAACAGCTGGCGCAAAGCCACATAGTCGTTCACCCGTACAAAGGTTTTTCCATCGCGTCGGACCAATTCTACCGCGCCGTCAGCATGTGCCAGCACCCAGTGGGCAATCAGCGAACGGTTACGCATGTGGGCTTCCTCTATCATGTGGCCAGGCTTAATACGTACCAGCTGGGTAAGAAGTCCGTTCATCAGATAGGTATAGTAATTAGACCGATAGGCATCACCATCGGGCAGAAGTCCCAACTCCACCAGTTTTTCATCGGCAATATAATATAATCCGAAGAGATCGGCACGCGCTTCTTCTATTGTGTTGCCATAGGCTTTCAGCGCATCGGGGGCTACCCCGTCAAGCAACCGTCCGCTTCCGTGACCGAGACACTCGTGCAGGTCGGTATGCAGGTCGTCACAGAGGTCGCCATATCGGTCAATGATGTCTATTGTCTCCTTGTCTATGACAAACTCTTCACGGAATCCGTTGCCCTTGGCAGCCTGGCTATAGGCATGTGTCAGGTTGCTGATGGTCACACTCTTGCTTCCATATTCAGCACGTATCCAGTCGGCATTGGGCAGGTTGATGCCTATTGCCGTAGAAGGATATTCCTCTCCGCCGAGCATGGCTGCTTCAACGGCATTGGCAGAAACTCCTTTGACGACGGGTTTCTTGAACCGTGGGTCCACAGGACTGTTGTCTTCAAACCACTGGGCATTGCTGCTGATGGTCCGGGTGCGCTTCGTCGCCTCCTCATCCTTCACCTCTACGATACCTTCCCACGTTGCCTTGATGCCTAACGGGTCGCCATAAACTTCGATGAAACCGTTGATGAAATCAATATCGCCGTCGTGCGTCTTCACCCATTCAATGGAATACCTGTCGAAATCCTTCAGGTCGCCACTCTGGTAATAGTCCACCAGAAGCTGGATAACCTTTCGCTGCTGCTCGCTCTCCGCATAGTCTTTTGCCTTGTTTAGCCAGCAGACAATCTGCCTGAGCGCCTCACCGTAGCGACCTCCAATCTTCCACGTCAGTTCTTCCAGTTCGCCATTCTCATTCTTCGTCAGCGTTGTGTTCAGTCCGAACGATGGCGGTTCGTTCTTGTCACCCACCCCACTCTGCTCGAACGCCTCCTTCTGCCTTGCATAGTACGCCTCAACCTCGGTTTGTGTCACCCCTTCATAGAAATGACACGCCGACGTAAGAATCAAGTCTTCACCATCTTGCTTGTTGACACGCTTGGGCAACAAGTCGGGATTGAACATCACGGGAATGAGTTCTTCCCAGTCTTGCTGGGGAGGTGTCATCCTTTGACACAGCCCACAGAACCAGTCCTTGTCGAATTCAGGCATGAATTTCTCGCAACCATAATGATGGTAAATGCCATTAGAGAACCACACCCTTTTCAGATAGGTTTCCAATGCCTGATATTCACGGACATTTTGCTTGGCAGAAGGCTCTGCCAAGACCGATTCCAATAGTTTTCTGATACGCAGATTGTACTTACCCTGCTGGTCAAAGGTAATGTCCCTGCCGTAGAGCGTTGCTTTGGAAAGGCAATAAAGCAATAGTTTCTGGCGAAGCGAGAGTCTTTCGAAGCCTTTTACCTGATAGCGTAAAAGTTGAAGGTCTGCAAACCGTTCACCAGTAAATGAGAATTCTTCCGATGTCATGAAACTACTACTTTGCCTTTTTTGCGGTCTTCTTCCGGGTTAATTCAGTGGGATGCTTGGCGAAATGCGCCATCTTGTAGTCGCGTGGCGTCATACCGTTGATCTTATAGAAAGAAGCGTAGAACGACTGTCTGTTGGCAAAGCCGACCATGTCGCTGATGTCTTCCATGTTAAGATCCTGATACCGCTTGTCGACCAAGAGGGTCATCGCCTCTTCAATTCTGAACTTATTGACGAAAGACGTATAGTTCATGTGGAACTTCACGTTGACGACAGCAGAAATGTAACGTGTGTTCGTCCCCAACTCTTCGGCAAGTTTCTTGGCAGAATAGTCCTTGTCCTTATACTTTTTTTGTATGAGTATAATTTCAAGAATCTTTTCTTTCAGCTCGTCCATCAAGTTGGGATTGACCAAAGTGCGGTATGTTGCACTTTTTTCTTTCCTTTCTTTAATATTATATTTAGCCATAACTTAAATTGAGTTAAGATAGTGAGTATGATTCGAGTGCAAATATAGTTATTTTTCTTTATAAACCAAAATTATTAAGGCATTTTTTTTCGTTATAAGAAAATTCTAATATGCTTACTATCAGCACTCAAATAATTTCAACTCTTCCCAAATGCGCTGGACAGGAAGCCCCATCACGTTGAAGTAACTGCCTTCAAGTCGTTTCACCCCGACATATCCTATCCATTCCTGAATGCCGTATGCGCCTGCCTTGTCGAAAGGCTTGTACTTCGTCACGTAGTAGTCGATTTCTTCTTCGGTGAGGGTCTTGAACGTTACGTCGGTAGATACGGAGAAGTGGTGCTGCTTCTTGGTGGTGGTAAAGCACACGCCGGTGATGACCCTATGCGTCCTTCCGCTGATCTTCCTCAGCATCGCCTTGGCATCTTCAGCATCAGCAGGCTTCCCCAGCACCTCGTTGTCCACGACGAC
This sequence comes from Prevotella sp. UBA2746, assembly GCA_002353555.1. GTDB lineage: Bacteria > Bacteroidota > Bacteroidia > Bacteroidales > Bacteroidaceae > Prevotella. The sequence continues at coordinate 57,640 of DEJO01000020.1, forward strand.
AATCGTATCTGCCGTGAGCACCAGCTCGTCTTCCTGCAAAGAAGTCTTATAAGGCTCTGCCTTCTCTATGGCAATAAAGGCTGGAATGTCGTCTACGGGAGTGCCGTCGGGGTAGCCTTCCGAGATGCCAGGAATGACTTTCACGCTAAAATCTACATCCAGTCCCGCCAGCAATTCGCGCCGGCGTGGTGAGTTGCTGGCTAAAACAATCTTATATTTCACCTTTTTATATATTTAACAAATTAACCTTCTTCTGTTATGAACCCGGATTTTCCGGAGAGACCGGATATTTCCGGACATTCCTGCAACCCTCCCTTTAGGTCTCCCTCCCTTCAGGGAGGGTTGGGAAGGGCTTTGTTTTCTTTACCACCCGAACGCCTGTGCGTCGCTCAGCCACTTGCCTTGTGCGCGAAGTACCTGTTCGATGATGTCGCGTCCGCACCCTTTCCCACCATCATAGTGACTGATGTAGAGCGAGATTTCCTTGATGTCGGGGCAGGCATCGGCGGGACAACACGGACATGCCGACCGCTTCATGACCTCATAGTCGGGGATGTCGTCGCCGACATAGATGACCTCCTCGTCGCTATAGCCGTATTTCCGAAGGAACTCGTCCCATGTCTTGATTTTCATGGCACACTTCAGATAGACATCCCTCACCCCCAGCTTCTCATAGCGCATCCGTATGGCTTCGTCGAAGCCTCCTGTGATGATGGCGATGTGCAATCCACACTTCTGAGCCAGCTGAATAGCATATCCATCCTTGATGTTGACCGTTCGCAACGGCTCGCCCTGTGGCGACATGGGGATGGTAGAACATGAGAGCACACCGTCTACATCGAAGGCGATGGCTTTGATTTTATGTAACGGATAGTTGATCATACACGATAGTTTTCATTCTGTTCACGTCCTGTCATGGGTTGCTGGCGGGTTGACCTTCGCCCTCTTCGGAAGCCTGATGGATGCTCTTCGACAACCATTCGTACAGCTGTTGTTGCAAGGGGTTCTGCTCCATCAGCTTCATCTGGGCGGCAATCACGTTGGCATCATACCTGACGGCAGGTCCGGTCTGTGCCTGACGGGGAGTCATGGTGTGTACCTTGCGCGCCGTCTCGTCTATCAGCGGGAGCATATATCGGAAGTCTATGTCGTGGTCTGCCAACAGCCTTGCCGCGATGTCGTAGCAATGGTTGGTGAAGTTGCACGTCCAGACGGCAGCCAGGTGCAAGTAGCGGCGGTCTTCTGTCGACATCGTGACTACATGGTCGGAGACCGACCTCGCCAGTTGCCCTATCTCTGCCAGCGTCTCAGCGTTATTGGCTTCAATGAAGCACGGTATTTCGCTGAACGCCACCTCACGCGACTTCGAGAAGGTCTGCATCGGATAGAGCACGCCATAGTTTTCGGCACAGCCTTCAAACACCCCAAGGGGCATAGAGCCGGCAGTATGCAGGAATATCTTGTCGCCCTTCCCGGCACATACCTGCCCGACGACCTCGGCGAGGACGCTGTCTTTCACCGATATGATGTAGATGTCGGCATCGTTCCTGACGGCATGCAGGTCGTTGGTGGCTCCACAGCCCAACTGTTCTGCCAAAGCAACGGCCGACTGAAGGGTACGGCTATACACCTGGACGATGGCGTGTCCGGCCCTTCCGAGTGCCTTCCCCAGATTGGTAGCCAGGTTTCCTGCTCCTATCAAAATCACTTTCATGCGGCAAAGGTAATAAAAAAATACACGAATAGTTGATGAAAACGCTGAAATAAGAAAACTTTTTGTATTTTTGCCACATGATTAACGCTCGTCTTCAAATATACACACAGGGTGAAGAATTGCCAACGCTCAGCGAAAGCAATTTCTTTCACAGTCCGACGCTCTTCAGCATGATGGAGCAGACGCCGGGAGTGACACCCTACATGGTCGTAGCTGAAGACGAACAAGGCAAGCCCCTCGCCCACCTGCTGGCAATGGTCAGGCGCCGGGGAAGTCTCCTGCCGCCTTACATCTTCTCTCAAGGGCGTGTCTACGGGGAGGGATGGTATGCTGAAGACGAACATCGGGACGAGCTCTTCGCACTCATGCTCGAAGCCATCACACGCCAACTGCACAAGCGGCTCTGCCTCTATATCGAGTTCAGCGACATCTCCAAGAAGATGTTCGGATACAAGACGTTCCGCCAGAACAACTACTTCCCCATCTCGTGGATGCAGATTCAGAACTCGCTACACAGCAGACAGCCGGAGTTGCGCCTGGAAGAGAAGATGCTCCAGCAGATAGATCACGGCTACGGGATGGGCATAGAGACGCGCGAGGCTGCCAAAGAAGCGGAGGTAATCGCACTCTACAAGGTGCTGAAAGGTTACTACAGATTCCGCTTCCAACGGTATGTACCCCATCAGGAGATGTTCTTGCTGATGATGAAGAATCCTTCTTGCAAACTCAACATTACGCTCTACAAGGGGAAAGTCATCGGTGGAAGCGTCGTCGTCAACTCTGGAGGCAATGCCTACCTCTGGTTTGAAGCCTCCAGAAAGAAGCGTCACCCCCTGCTTAGGCCACACCTGAACACCATCTGGCATGCCATCAAGAGCAGCTATGATGCCCATCAACGGCACATCTGCTTCCTCAATGTCGGACTACCTTTCAGCCGCAACCGCTACCGGGAATTCATCCTTGCCTATGGCGGCAAGCCGCTGACCACCTACCGATGGTTCCACTTCACCTTCCAATGGCTCAACCGCCTGCTCTCATGGGTCTACCGCGAGTAACTTTCACCCTATTATTATAGCGTTTTCTTTGTTGACACAAACCCTTCACATCCGTGTATCTTGCTGACCATCAAGCAAATGCTGTGAAGGGTTTGTGTTTTGTCGGAAGGGGCTGACGCTTCCGACCCGTCCGCCTGGTCTGACTTGTCTGACCCGTCTGACTTATCCGACTTGTCGGATTGGTCCGAATAGTCTGATTCGTCTGACTTGTCGGATTGGTCCGACGATCTGCCCCTTCCGCTTCTCCCCTCAGCTCTTTTTGCTCCTCATTATTTCCAATTCTTCTTGTGATTCCTTGATTTTCTTTTTACTTTTTGCATCTTCTCAAACCTTTTGACACGTGTCGGAAGACCTTTTGACACGTGTCAGAAACGTTTCCGACACGTGTCAAAAGGTTTTGAAAAGTACATTTCGAATAATAATTAGCTCCGTTTTCAGCATTTAAACAGCTTTTATTCAGCCATTTAAGATGTTGTTTTAGATGATGACAGCCGGGAAAACACGAAGCCCCGCAAAAACAAACCCTTCACAGGAACTTACTGTATGCCAGTAAGTTGCAGGCACGTGAAGGGTTTTGGCAAAACAAAAAAAGCTCCGACTCACGTCGGAACTAATTCCCTATTGTTGAATGTTTCAGCAGTTTTTGAGTTCTTTGTAGTTGTGTATTTTCGAAAATCGTTTGTTTTTGTGTTGCAAAGATAAAGATATATTTGATTTCTGTCAAATAAACCTGCATTTTTGATAAAAAAATCAACGTAAACGTTTACGTACACAGCCACATTTCTGCCCCGAAAACCTCTTCTTTTGTCCCGAAATTGGCAGAAAAGTGTATGTCAGCGGAAATTATTATGAACAAAGGCAGCCGGAATTTGAATAATTTCCGTACCTTTGCACCTATTATAAAATAAGGTGTAAACAATTTACATGAAAGAATTTGTTATCTCAGAAGTCAAAGCCGAAACCGCAGTCCTTGTCGGACTCATCACCAAGGAGCAGGATGAGGCGAAGACAAAAGAATATCTTGACGAACTGGAATTTCTTGCAGACACGGCCGGAGCTATCACCGTGAAGCGGTTTACGCAACGCACGGGCGGACCGAGCAGCGTCACCTACGTCGGCAAGGGAAAGCTCGATGAAATCAAGCAATTCATCAAGCAACGCGAAGATCAGGCCGAAGAATGTGAGGCTGCCGGCATAGAGCTGACTCCAGAGACCAGTCCGATAGGTATGGTCATCTTCGATGACGAGCTTTCTGCCAAGCAGATACGCAACATAGAGAGCGAACTCAAGGTGAAGATACTGGACAGGACGACCCTGATTCTCGACATCTTTGCCATGCGTGCACAGACGGCTAACGCCAAGACACAGGTGGAACTGGCACAATACCGTTACATGTTGCCGCGACTGCAACGCCTGTGGACCCACCTGGAACGACAGGGTGGCGGCTCAGGCAGCGGCGGCGGAAAGGGCTCGGTAGGTCTTCGCGGACCTGGTGAGACGCAGCTGGAGATGGACCGTCGTATCATCCTCCAGCGTATCACGCTCCTGAAGCAACGCCTGGTGGAGATAGACAAGCAGAAGACCACCCAGCGCAAGAACCGCGGAAGGCTGATTCGCGTGGCGCTGGTAGGCTATACGAATGTCGGAAAGTCGACCATCATGAACCTCTTGGCAAAGAGTGAGGTCTTTGCCGAGAACAAACTCTTTGCAACACTCGACACCACGGTGAGAAAGGTGGTGGTAGACAACCTGCCCTTCCTGCTTGCCGACACGGTGGGATTCATCCGCAAGCTGCCCACCGACCTTGTAGACTCATTCAAGTCGACGCTCGACGAGGTGAGAGAAGCCGACCTGCTGCTGCACGTCGTAGACATCTCCCACCCCGACTTCGAGGAACAGATACAGGTGGTAGAGAAGACATTGGCAGACCTGGGATGTGCCGACAAGCCGTCGATGATTGTCTTCAACAAGATAGACAACTATTCCTGGACGGAGAAGGAAGCAGACGACCTGACGCCGCCCACCAAGGAGAACGTCTCGCTCGACGAGCTCAGGCAGACGTGGATGGCAAAGCTGAACGAGAACTGCATCTTCATTTCAGCCAAGGCGAAGACCAACATCGACGAGTTTCGCGAGACGCTTTATAAAAAGGTGCGTGAGATGCACGTACAGAAATATCCCTATAACGATTTCCTATACACAATAACAGACGAAGATTATGAATGATTACAGAGCATTGACAGCCTCTGAGATTGAAATCTTAGAGAGCAACAGCTGCTGGTCGGAAGACTGGAACCGCGTCATGGTGGCAGAAGGCTTCCGCCCGAACTACTTCCACCGCGTGATGTTCTATGGTGACATCCGCCTGGGTGAGTTTGAAAAGAAGGTAGAAGTGAGCGACGGATTCCTGAAACACTCAGGCATCAACGATGCCACCTTGCGCAACGTGACCGTCGGCGACAACTGCCTGATAGAGAAAGTGGGCAACTTCATCAACAACTATACCATCGGCAACGACTGCTACATCTCCAATATCTGTACGATGGAGACCATAGAGGGAGCCACCTACGGCGAAGGCCACGTGGTGTCGGTACTGAACGAGATGGGCGACGGCAACGTCATCCTCTTCAACGAACTGAACAGTCAGCTGGCGGCATTCATGGTGAAGCACTTCAACGACCGACAACTGAAGGATGCCATACACCGCATGGTGAGCGAAGACATCAAGCTGGACAGCCCTGAGCGCGGCACCATCGGCAACAACGTGAAGATCGTCAACACGAAAGAAATCACCAACACCGTCATCAAGGACGAGTGCGAGATATGTGGAGCGGCACGTCTGAGCGACTGTACCATCATGAGTACGAAAGATGCAAGCGTATACATCGGGACGGGAGTTATCTGCGAAAACTCCATCATCAGCAACGGTTGCTCCATCACCAACTCGGTGAAGATGCAAGACTGCTTCGTGGGCGAGGCGTGCAAGATTACCAACGGGTTCACGGCAGAGGCAAGTCTCTTCTTTGCCAACAGCTACATGGCAAACGGCGAGGCATGTGCTGCCTTCTGCGGACCCTTCTCTGCCAGCCACCACAAGTCGAGCCTGCTCATCGGAGGCGAGTTCTCGTTCTATAATGCCGGCTCCAACACCAACTTCTCCAACCACGCCTACAAGATGGGGCCGATGCACCACGGCACCCTGGAACGCGGTACGAAGACGGCAAGCGGTGCCTACGTGCTCATGCCGGCAACGATTGGTGCCTTCTCAGTGTGCTTCGGAAAGTTGATGCACCATCCCGACACCCGCTGCCTGCCCTTCGCCTACCTCATGGCTTACGGCGAAACGATGTATCTGGTGCCTGGCAGGAACATTACGACAGTAGGTCTCTACCGCGACATCAAGAAGTGGCCGAAGCGTGACAAGCGTGCCTTGGGCAGCCGGAAGAGCATCATCAACTTCGACTGGCTGTCGCCTTTCACCGTGGGAGAGATTGTCGAAGGCAAGCGCATACTGGAACAGCTGCGTGCGGCAAGTGGCGACAACGTGTCTGCCTACAACTATCACGAGTATGTCATCAATGCCTCTTCGCTCAGAAAGGGCATCAAATACTACGACATCGCTCTTCGTATATACATGGGTGCCGTGCTGAAGCGTGCCGTCAAGGGCGGATGGCTCGGCAAACCAACATCAGACGTGGGACTGGGCAACTGGAACGACCTCTCAGGACTGCTGCTCCCCGACAGCGAAGAGCAGCGGCTCATCGAAGACATCAAGAACGGGACGCTGGAGAACATCCAGGACGTGAACAACCGCTTCCGCGAGATTCATGAGCACTTCCGTGAATACCAGTGGACATGGTCATACCGCATGATTCTCGACTACTATCAACTGGACGAGCTGACCGACGACGCCATCGAGCGCATACACCAAGACTATATCAAGGCACGCCGTGCATGGATTGCCGAAATCCGCAAGGATGCTGCCAAGGAGTATGAGATGGGCGACGTGGAGGAAGATGTATACATGAACTTCCTGGAGCAACTCGACCACGAGGTAGACTACGAAGACTGAAAAATAAAAAAACATCAAGAACATGAAAGCACTACGTTATTCGGTTATATGGGCACTCTGTCTCTGCACAGGGTTGCCCTTGTCGGCGCAACACTACGAGACCGTGGCTGGAGACCCGATGAAAACCCGCATCTACACCCTTGACAACGGACTGAAAGTATACCTCTCCGTCAACAAGGAGAAACCGCGCATCCAGACTTACATCGCCGTAAGGACGGGCAGCAAGAACGACCCGGCTGAGACAACGGGATTGGCTCACTACCTGGAACACCTGATGTTCAAGGGTACCGACAAGTTCGGCACCAACAACCCTGTGGCAGAGGCTCCGCTACTGGATGACATCCAGGCTCGATATGAGCAGTATAGGCTCCTCACAGACCCTCAGCAGCGCAAGAAGAAATACCATGAGATAGACAGCGTAAGCCAGTTAGCTGCCAGATACTTTATTCCCAACGAGTATGACAAGCTCATGGCTGCCATCGGAGCACAAGGTTCCAACGCCTACACGTCGAACGACGTGACCTGCTACACAGAAGACATCCCCAGCAACGAAGTGGAGAACTGGGCAAAGATACAGTCCGACCGTTTCCAGAACATGGTGATTCGCGGCTTCCATACTGAGCTGGAAGCAGTCTACGAGGAGTACAACATCGGAATAGCAAAGGACATCCGCAAGCTCCTTCAGTCTATCATGGCCAAGCTCTTCCCCACCCATCCGTATGGCACGCAGACCACCATTGGCACGCAGACCCACCTGAAGAATCCGAGTATCACCAATATCAAGAACTACTTTAACAAGTGGTATGTGCCTAACAACTCTGCCATCTGTATGAGTGGCGACATGGATATGGACAAAACCATTGCCATCATCAACAAGTATTTCGGCAGTTGGAAGCCCGGAAAGGAAGTCAGCCAACCTACTTTCCCGGCACAACCGGTTTTCACCACACCACAAGACACCTCCGTCATAGGACAAGAGGCAGAGACCTTGTGGATGGGATGGCGGGCAGAGAAAGCCTGTTCCCTGCAGAGCGACACGCTCGACATCATCAGCGACATGCTCAGCAACGGCAATGCGGGACTCTTTGACCTGAACCTCAACCAGACGATGAAGGTACAAGAGGCATGGGCTGGCATCAGCACCATGCAAGACTACTCCATGTTCCTCTTGGGCGGTACGCCGAAGGAAGGTCAGACGCTTGACGAGGTGAAGCAGCTGATGTTGGGAGAGATTGAGAATATCAAGGAAGGTAACTTTTCTGACGACCTCCTGCCCAGCATCATCAACAACAAGAAGCTGAACTACTACAAGTCGCTCGACGACAACAGCCGACGAGCCGACCGGTATGTAGATGCGTTCATCAACGGCATAGCCTGGAAGGATGCGGTACAGAAGATGGACCGTCAGGCTAAGATCACGAAGAAGGATGTGATGGATTTTGCCAAGCGATACTTCAACGACGGCTACGCCATCGCATATAAGCGGCAAGGTGTAGACTCCACGCTGAAGAAAATCGACAAGCCTGCCATCACTCCCATACCCACCAACCGCGACATGGTGAGTCAGTTTGTCAAAGACATACAAAATGCTCAGGTGGAACCGATACAACCGAGGTTCCTCGACTTCAAGAAAGACCTCACGCAGACAACTACCAAGAAGAAGTTGCCGGTATTGTATATCCACAATACTACCGACGGACTCTTCGACCTTGCCTTCCGCTATGAGTTCGGACATGAAGACGACAACCGTTACGATGTGGCTGCAAGCTACATCGGGTATCTGGGTACCGACAAACTGAGCGCCGCACAACTGAAACAGCAGTTCTACAAACTGGCATGCTCACACAACATCTCTGTCGGTGCAAACTATATCACTTTCAGACTGAGCGGACTGAGCGAGAACATGCCTGCCGCGCTTGCGTTGTGGGAAGACCTGCTTCAGAATGCGAAAGTAGACAAGGATGCTTACGACAAGTATGTGGAGCTGACCTTGAAGACGCGCAACGATGCCAAGCAGGAGCAGCAGTCGTGCTACGACTACCTTTATCATTATGGCGTATTCGGCAAGCACAATGTCAGAAGAGACGACATGACCGAGCAACAACTGCGCAACACCGACCCGCAAACGCTCGTCGACTTGCTGAAGAACATCTCCAACTACGAGCACACCGTGCTCTATTATGGTCCGATGACAGAACGACAGCTGTCTGACGTGATAACGAAATACCACAAGACTGCATCGAAGCTTGCCGCAGTTCCGGAAGGTACGCCATTCACGGAGCAAGAAACTCCCAGGAACGAAATCATCATTGCACCATACGATGCGAAGAACATCTATATGCGTATGTATCACAACGAAGGCAAGCCCTTTGATGTAAACAAGGCACCAACGATAGCATTGTTCAACGAATATTTCGGCGCAGGCATGAACGGCATCGTATTCCAGGAGTTGAGAGAGGCACGCGGACTGGCTTATAATGCCTATGCCCTCTATCGCCGTCCACAACTGAAGAACAGACCGGAAAGCTACATGACGCACGTGATCACACAGAACGACAAGATGATGGACTGCATTCGCCAGTTCAACAACATTCTGGACACCATTCCGCAGAGCGAAGCAGCCTTCAATATCGCCAAAGAGTCGGCGATGAAATCGCTTGCCAGCCAGCGCACCACGAAGTTCTCCATTCTCAATGCCTATATCGCTGCCAAACAACTGGGCATCGACTATGACCTGAATGAGCGCATCTTCAACGGCATTCCGTCGCTCACTCTTCAGGACATCATCCGCTTTGAGAAGGAAAACATGGCCAACAAGACTTACCGATACATGATTCTCGGCGACGAAAAAGAACTCGACATGAAGTCGCTGGAGCTGATAGCACCTATACGCAAGGTGACGCTGGAAGAAATCTTTGGCTATTAATCATAACAGAATCACATAAAACAAAAGCATTATGGCAACACCAGATTTTAAGTATGCACCGATGTTCCAACTCGGTGAGGACAATACAAAGTATCGGCTCATCAGCAAAGAGGGCGTGAGCATAGGTGAGTTTGAAGGTAAGGAAATCGTAAAAGTAAGCCCGGAAGCACTCACCCTGCTTGCACAGCAGGCCTTCCACGATGTGGAGTTCATGCTGCGTCGCGAACACAACGAGCAGGTAGCAGCCATACTGAATGACGAAGAGGCATCTGAGAACGACAAATATGTAGCCCTGCAGTTCCTCCGCAATGCCGAAGTAGCTGCACGTGGCATCCTGCCCTTCTGCCAAGACACGGGAACAGCCATCATTCACGGCGAGAAAGGACAACAGGTATGGACAGGGTTTGAAGATGAGGAGGCACTGTCTCGCGGTGTGTTCAACACCTTCACTCAGGACAACTTGCGCTATTCGCAGAATGCTCCGCTGAACATGTACGACGAGGTGAACACCCGATGCAACCTGCCTGCACAGATAGACATCGAGGCAACGGAAGGAGCCGAGTATCGTTTCGTAATGGTTGCAAAAGGCGGAGGTTCTGCCAACAAGACGTATTTCTACCCCATGACAAAAGCGACGATACAGAACGAAGGCACTCTCCTACCCTTCCTTGTCGAAAAGATGAAGAGCTTGGGCACGGCTGCCTGCCCTCCTTATCATATTGCATTCGTCATAGGCGGTACTTCGGCTGAGAAGAACTTGCTGACGGTGAAACTTGCCAGCATCAAATATTATGACACACTGCCTACCACCGGCGACGAGACGGGACGTGCCTTCCGCGACATAGACCTGGAAGAGAAGCTGCTGAAAGAGGCGCACAAGATAGGTCTTGGTGCACAGTTTGGAGGCAAGGCTTTGGCTCACGACATTCGGGTGATCCGTTTGCCGCGCCACGGTGCAAGCTGCCCCATCGGTATGGGTGTGAGCTGTTCTGCCGACCGCAACATCAAAGCGAAAATCAATCGTGATGGTATCTGGCTGGAACAGATGGATAGCAATCCGTCGGAACTGATACCGGCAAAGTACGCACAAGCTGGTGAAGGACAGAACAGTATAGAGATAGACCTGGACAAGGGTATCGATGCCGTTCGTCAGGAACTGACCAAATATCCCGTCAGTACCCGTGTCAACCTCAAAGGTACGATTATCGTCGCCCGCGATATTGCTCATGCCAAGTTGAAGGCACGCCTGGATGCCGGTGAAGACATGCCGCAATACTTCAAAGACCATCCTATCCTGTATGCTGGACCAGCAAAGACACCGGAAGGTTACCCCTGTGGCTCTATGGGACCGACGACAGCCAACCGCATGGATCCCTACGTGGATGAGTTCCAAGATCATGGTGCCAGCCTTGTCATGATAGCCAAAGGCAATCGTACGCAGCAAGTTACCGATGCCTGCAAGAAACATGGCGGCTTCTATCTCGGAACTATCGGCGGTGTTGCTGCCGTCTTGTCACAGTCGAGTATCAAGAGTATCGAGTGTGTGGAATATCCAGAATTGGGAATGGAAGCCATTTGGAAGATTCAGGTTGAAGACTTCCCAGCCTTCATCCTCGTCGATGACAAAGGCAACGACTTCTTCCAACAGCTGAAACCTTGGTGTCCGACTTGCAAGGCATGACATGACAAAAGGTTAAAAAGAAAGGGACTTGACTGTTGAAGTCAAGTCCCTTCTTCATATTAACCTTGTGCTTACATCATGAAGCATATCGTTTCAATGCACTATCCTTTCAGCTTGAACGAACGCTCAATGCTTGAAATCTCCTCAGAAAATGCTGCATCCGACTTCATACGTGATTCCACTTGCGAACAACTGTGAATGACCGTCGAATGGTCACGACCTCCTACAAGCTTTCCGATGCGGCTTGTCGGCATCTTCGTATACTTCTGAGCCAGGTACATGGACACCTGTCTGGCAACCACCAGTTCACGCTTTCGGCTCTTACCGTTGATAGATGACGGAGAAACATTGAAGTGATTGCATACCGTCTCTACAATATCATCAACGGTAAGTGGCTTGTCGTCTATCTTTACGGCACGCTTAATCACTCGTTCAGCCAAACGCATGTCTACGTTACAGTTGTAGACAACACTATAAGCCAGCAACGAATTGATGACACCCTGCAAGTCACGAACGCTGCCGTTGGCAGTCTGAGCGATGAAAAGTACCACGTCTTCAGGTATCTGCAATCCATCACGATGTATTTTGCTATGAAGGATGTCTATACACAACTGTACGTTAGGCTTCTCCAACTCGGCAATCAGTCCGCACGAAAAACGAGTCAGCAGACGCTCGTTCATCCCCTTCAGGTCAACCGGTGGCCGGTCGCTTGCTAAGATGATACGCTTACCGTTGCGGAAGAGATGGTTGAAGATATGGAAGAACGTGTCTTGCGTCTTCGGAGACGTCATCCATTCCTGAATATCATCCACTATTAAGACATCAATGGTCTGATAGAAGTTAATGAAATCGTTCGTTGTATTCTTTAAGACAGAATTGGTATACTGCACCTGAAAGAGACGTGCACTGATATACAGCACGCGCTTCTGAGGATAAAGTTGCTTGATGTGCAGTCCAATGGCGTTGATAAGATGTGTCTTTCCGCAACCGGAAGGACCATAGATGAACATCGGGTTGAACTGAGTAGAATTCGGGTGCTCTGCAATAGACATTCCGATGGAACGTGGCAGCTTGTTGCTATCTCCTTCAATAAAGGTAGTAAACGACTTATGCGAATCCAACTGAGAGTCTAATTCTTGCTGCGAAACCGTATCAAGTAGCGACGGTGACTGGTTGGCACGATCCGTAGGATGGTGAGCCACCGGAGTCTCCACAGGACTGCCCTGCAACACCTGAGTGAGGTGATGGGCCTTATCCGTAACCACACGGTAAGCCAGTCTGACCCCTTCGCCAAAGACGCGTGTCAACACCTTGCTCAGCAAGTCCACATAGTTCTCCTCCAGGTACTCGTAAGCGAAAGGGCTCGGCACCTGAACCAGCAGCGTCTTCGTCTCCTCCTGATAGGACTCGAAGACGATGGGCTGGAACCATGTCTTGAATTGCTGTTCTGTCACATTCTCCTTGATTAGCAAGAGAGACTGCTCCCAGAGTGCAAGGTTTCTACTTTTCATTTTCTATTTCTCAGTTAATACATTGTCGAGTTTCTTCGATCATTACCCACGACTGGTTTTTAGTAGATACTCATCAATTGAGGTGTCATGGCATACGATAGCTCAGAAATCATTTGTGATTGCAAAGGTAAGCAACTTTTTTTGATTTGCAAATCGTTCCAGTTTTATTCACCCCGATAATTTATTGGCTAAGTCTATAGATTATAGCACTTTACGAAAGTTTTCACTCATACCTATTTAGAATTCCGTTTGTATATTTACAAGTGCCTGGTACTCTGATGTTTACTTCAATTAATTCACTCATTCGTTTACAGGAGTGAAACAATCTTTTCTACATCAACAAGTAGTTGAAATTATAAGACTTACGCGATGTCTTTTAAAGTGTGGAACATTAAGCATTTTATTTAGACAAAATTTAAACAACCTATATTTCCGCCATTTTCTCTCTGCTCCACACCCACACATCAGAAGACAGAGAAGTGCACGTAACGTTTCGGGTGCGCTTTCAGGTCAATCATAAGTGAGTCGAGGTCACCGATGGTCTTTGTCAGGTTCAGATACAGCTGCTTGTCATTCATCAGCATACCAAGCGTACCCTCGTCTTCATTGAGTTTTCTGGTCAGTTCCTGTACGTTATGAAGCGTCTGTTCCAACTTTGCCATCGACTGCGTCACGTGAATGCTGTCTAACTTCTGGTTGATGTTGTTCACCAGCAGGTGGGCACTCTTCATGGTGCCACCAGCATTATCCAAGAGCAGGTTTGTCTTTCCCGTCATACCGGGTATATCCTTGCTGACCTTAGACAGAAGCAAGTTCAGCTGAGCACTCGACACCACCAGACTTGCCGTGAGCCTGTTGACATTGTGCAGCGACGACTTCAGCGCCGGGTCTGCCGTCAGCATGTTCAGGTTCGTCATGATAGAGTCCAGTTTCGGCATCATCGCCTGAATGGGAGGAACCAGCTTAGCCACTTGCTCCATCATCCCTGCACTCTTTCCGCCATTAATCACGCCACCCGGCTTCAGGGCTGCCGTTGAAGAGCCGAGCAAAAGGTTCACCCTCACATTTCCCAGCATATCGCTGTTGATTTCAGCCCGTGTTCCTTGTGGGATTGTCATGTTCCTGTCTATGGCAACCTTCACGATGATGTCCTTGTTGTTCTTGTAGTCGTATTCGATGCCTTTCACCGATCCCACCTTGAAACCGTTACTGTAGATGGGGCTTGACGTAGAGAGGCCGCTGATGTTGTCGAACTTGATATTGTAGATGGTGTCAGTTGAGAACAGCGATGACCCTTTCAGGAACTGCATGCCAAAGAACAGGATGATAATTCCCAAGATGGCGACAATGGCTATTTTGACTTCATTCTTCACTTTCATAATGCTGATTCTGCTTTTTATTTTTTGTTGGATTTATATTCTGCTATCGCTTTGTTGATGTCTACCCGGCTTCCGTTCTTGAAGGCAATGACGAAACTCTGCGGGAAGTCTTTCTGCAGCTTCTTCCTCAATTTCTGGATTTCGTCAAAGTCTTCGGATGCTCCGATAGTGTATTTGATAGAGTTGCCCTCTTTGTAGTAGTCAACGTTTTTATATCCCATCAACTGCTCACTGCCGGGACGCAACATCCTATTGAGTGCAAAAATCTGGACTTTGAAGATGAGGGCATCGACATTTTCCGATACCTTGGACTGCATCTGTTGCCGTTCCTTTTGCTCTTCCTTTCTCAATTGCTCCTGGCGTTGCTGTTCCTCCTTCTGCCTTTGCTCTTCTTTTATGCGTCTTTTTTTCTCTTCTTCTTTCTTCTTTCGCTTCGACTTCACGTCGTCCTTTACCGGTTTGTTCTCGATGACTGGTTGAGGAACGACATGTCCCAGCTGGTCAAACGGATTCGTCTGCGGAGCCTGATAAGGCACGACTATCTTGTCGCTATACTTATTCTTGTACTGTACAAAAGCCTTGTAGAGACCTTCCCCCATGGCGTTAACTCCACTCTCAGACGCCAGGAACTCTTCTTCGTCGCGTGCCGTGATGAATCCCAGCTCCACCAGACAGCTCGGCATTGATGTTTCTCTCAGCACGAGAAATCCCGCCTGGTGCACACCCTTGTCGACTCTTCCCACCGAGTTGCACACCGTTCGCTGAATAATCTTAGCCAGTTCAACGCTCTTTTCCATGTTTGCCGACTGTATAAACTCAAACATGATGTAGCTTTCCGACGACCTTGGGTCAAAACCCTTATACGTCTGCTTGTAGTCTTTCTCCATCGAGATGACCGAGTTTTCACGCATGGCCACGTCTAAGTTGTCCTTAGCCCTGTGCATACCCAGCGTATAGACCTCGAATCCTCGTGCCACCCTTCCTGCCGGCAGCGAATTGGTATGAACGGAAACGAAGAGGTCAGCACCTGCTTTGTTGGCGATGTTAGCCCGCTCCTTCAGCGGGATGAAGACATCTGTCTTGCGGGTGTATATCACCCTCACATCCGGACAGTATTGTTCTACAAACCGTCCGAAGGCCAATGCCACGTTCAAGTTGATATGCTTCTCCTTGGTGACGGCTCCTACCGCCCCTGCATCATGTCCGCCATGTCCGGCATCGATGACCAGGGTGAAGCGCTTGTCAGCTCCCATTGCCATGCCAACCATCATCAGACATGCTATCAACAGATATATCTTTCGTTTCATGTTCTTTCTGTTTCCTATTTCTCAAAATGAATCTCCACCTCAGCCCCGTCGCAGTCGGCTCCCATCGGTGGGTTCACCTTCGTGAGTATGATGTCTATAGAGGTGATGTCGGGACAGGTTGCAGCCAGCCGTCTGGCTATTCTTCCCGCTACATGTTCCAATAGCTTTGAAGGCATCTGCATTTCCCTTTCTACCAGATGATAGACGTTTGCATAATTCAAAGTGTCGTCAATACAATCAGATTCTACCGCTTTGTTGAGCGGAAAGCCGATGCGAAGCGAGAGAACGTAGTCATTACCTACGATGCGTTCCTGTTCCAGTACGCCATGGAAGGCTCTGAAGCGGAGGTTCTTCAGGCAGATATAACTACTCTTTATCTGCATTCTGCTCGTCTTCGGTTTGGTTTCCAGGCACATACTTCTTCAAAGCCCGCTCTACACCCGTCTTCCAAGTGTTGATGCTCTCATCCTTGAGCGACAGCGATGCCACCAGCTTGATGACGTGCTCAATAGGCATGCGGTAGCGCAAGACGCCGGAGATGAGCTTAGCGTAGTTCCAGTATTCAGGGTTGAACTTCTCAGAGAGTCCTTCAACGGTAGTCTTGTATCCCCGCTTGTTCTCAAACTGGAAGTCGTAACGATGAGAACCGTCCTCATTGGTCTGCTTGATGATCTTGCCTTTCGTCACCGTCTTGGGCAACACAATACCCTCCTCATCGTCTTGCAGTCCAGTGAAGATTTCGTAGGGTCTGCCATCGAGCAGTCCTACGAACGCCACCCACTTCTCTTTGTTATTTTGAAAGCGGACTACGTCGCAAGCCAGTTCCTTTGGACGCTCTTCCACCACTTGAAGGGGTGCATAGTCCATGTTTTTATAGATTTCTGACATATATTGATTTGACAATTTTACAATTTGCAATTTTACAATTAAAAGTATTCTTCATATCCCATTCTTCATTTCGGCGTATGGAAGTTGTATTTGTCCTCGAAGATGTCGCTTACCTTGTTGATTTCAAGGAATGTCGTGTTGGCATTCTCTCCGAATGTTCCACTCAGGTAGGCAATCTTATCGTCCAGTCCCACATATCCTTTCTGCCGTAACATGCGAATAGCGGCACAGAACTGGTAGTCGGCGGTGACGTGCTGCTTCTGGTAGACGGGAATCACGCCGTAACTGAGGTTCAGCCACCGCTGAGTCTTCTCCATGTAGCAGATGGCGAGTACAGGCGTGGGACCGCGGAAGGCAGCCAGATGACGCGCCGTCTGTCCTGTCTTACTATCGGTGATAATACCTTTCACACCCAGGAACTCCGTCGCTTCGATGGCACACTTCGCCAGATATTCCCTCTGCTCGATGCCGTCGTAGAGCGGATGGCTCACGTGTCCTTCCCGCTGGGCGTCTTTCTCAGCCTGCTCAGCTATAGCTGACATGGTTTCCACGGCTTCAACGGGATACTTGCCGCTTGCCGTCTCACCCGACAGCATGAGTGCATCGGTACGCATGTAGATGGCATTGGCGATGTCTGTCACCTCGGCGCGTGTAGGTCGCGGATTGTTGATCATGGTGTGCAGCATCTGGGTAGCCACAATAACGGGTTTCTTAGCGCGTATGCACTTGTTGATGATGTCGCGCTGGATGCCAGGGATGCGCTCAAGCGGCACCTCTATGCCCAAGTCTCCACGAGCCACCATGATACCATAGGAGGCTTCGATGATTTCATCGATGTTGTCCACACCCTCCTGGTTTTCTATCTTCGCTATCACCTTGATGTCGGAATGCAACTCATCAAGCAACTGCTGTACTGCCTTCACGTCGGCAGCCGACCGTACAAACGAGTGGGCGATGAAGTCGATGTCCTCTTCTGCTGCCAAGGCTATGTTTCGGCGGTCTTTCTCGGTGAGTGCAGGCAGGTCAATGTGCACGCCCGGTACGTTCACACTCTTGTGGGCTCCCAATACGCCGTCGTTCTCTACTCTTGCCACCAGCATCGGACCCGTGTTCTCCATGACCAACATGTCCAGTGCCCCGTCATCGAAAAGGATATGGTCTCCAACGCTCACGTCCTTTGTGATGTCGGCATACGACAGGTTCACGATGTCGTGGGAGGTGTCCATCTCTGGTCTGCCGAAGATTTTCACCACGTCGCCTGTCTTGTAACTGATACCCGTCTCCTTGTATTTATCAACCAGCCCCGTCGTCCTCACCTCCGGACCTTTTGTGTCTATGAGCAGTCCGATGTGGGGCGATACAGCACGGGTGTTGCGGATGATTTCGCGTATGCCGTCAGCAGTAGCGTGCGCCGTGTTCATACGTACCACATTCATCCCTGCCAAGAACAATTTGCGCAGGAAGTCCTGTGAACACCTCCTATCACTGACTGAGCATACTATTTTCGTCTGTTTCATAATTCTGCATTTGTCTTTCGACTGCAAAGATACGATTAAGCGAGGA